>DASCNH010000105.1:0-1981 GCA_036011365.1 Planctomycetota bacterium
TGATCCGGGGAGTACAGGCGCGCCAGGAGGGCATCCTCCATGCGGCCCTGGCCCGACCGGATATCCGTCAACAGGTGCTCCACACGCCGCAGGTCCAGGCTGGCCTGCCCCTCGGCCAGGCCTGTGAGCGTGCCGCTGAGCTTCTCGAGCAGGTCCAGGCGCATCAGCTGGGCCTCCAGCGCCTTGAGGCGCGCCAGGGCCTGCCACAGGAGGGATCCCAGGGCACAGACCGCCAACAAGAGGGCAACGGCGACCCACAGTTGGCTGGACTCCCACCAGGGAGCGGCGGCATCTTGGAGGGCGAGGGGAAGCATGGAGCCCATAGGATAACCGCTGGGCTCCTGCCTCGCACCAATGCGGCTCGGGGCCAGCCGCAGGTTCAGGCCTGGCCGGGGCCGGCGGCCAACCGGCGCTCCCCCGATTCACCCGCGCGGCGCCCTCCACCGCCCAATGCCCATGGGCCGCAGGAGCGCGGACCCGGTCCGCCTCCCCCGGCCTGACATCCAAAAGGCCCCCACCGACGCCCCACCCCGAGCCCCACCCCGAGGCCCGCCGGGCGCATCCACAGCCACGGCGGCTACCCGGTCCGCCCCCGGGCGGCTGGCCCGGACTGGTGAACCGGCAACGCGCGAGGCGTATCATTCGCCCATGCGTCCGCACCTCGTCCGCGCCATCAGCATGCTATTGCTCCTGGCCCTCGGCTCGGCCGTGGCCCTCATGCCCCCGGCGGAGACCGCCCGGCTGGCGGTCCTGCGGGCCCCCGCCCTCTTCGACCAGCCCATGCTCGGTCCCCATCGGGCTCCCCTGCCGGCCACGGTCCTGGACAACCTGGCCCGGGCGGGGCGCCTGAGCCTGGGGGAGGTTCGCTTTGCTACGGGCGGCGCCGAGGACCCTGTGGGCGCCGACAACCTGGACCGGGAACTGCGTGCCAGTCTGGTGCGCGGCCTGCGAGCCCGGGCCGGTGACCTGGATCCGCCCCTGGCAACCATCGACGGCGTCGAGGAGGCCGCGTTGGACGGCCTCGGCCTGCGCCTGGAGTTCACGCCGACCGCCGCAACCGACGGGGCGGGTCCCGGCCAGTTGCTCCTCAGGGTGACCTCCGCCCCGGGCCGGGACGAGCTCCTCGGAGCCAGCGCCACGCTGCCCTTTACACCGCCCTCGCGGACCTCACTCATCCCGCCCCTGGTGGCCATCCTGCTGGCGGTGCTGCTCCGGCGCCCGGTCTTGTCATTGGGCCTGGGTGTCATCGCCGGTGGTTTTTTGTTGCGGCGCATCGCGGGCTCGACGGTGGTCGGCGCCCTGGTGGAAGCGCCGCGCGAAGTGGTAACGACCTTCCTCTGGAACGAAATCCAGGACGGCGAGCGCACCATGATCATCATCTTCGTCATCGCCATGCTCTCCATGGTGGGCATCATGACGAAGAGCGCCGGCCTGCGCGGCTTGATGGACGCCATCGCCCGCCGGGCCACGAACGCCCGCCACAGCCAGATCGCAACCTGGCTCATGGGCCTAGCGGTTTTCTTCGACGACTACGCCAACACGATCCTGGTGGGCGCCACCATGCGGCCATTGACGGACCGCTTCCGCGTCTGCCGCGAGAAGCTGGCCTACATCGTCGACAGCACGGCGGCACCGGTGGCCGGCCTCTCCATCTTCAGCACCTGGATCGCCTTTGAGGTTTCCACCTTCAGCGCCCAGTTGCCGGCGGCGGGCCTCTCATCCACCGACGGCTACGCGGTCTTCATCGACACCTTGCCCTACCGCTTCTACTGCATCCTGACGCTCTGCCTGGTGGGCCTGGTAGTCGTCACCGGCCGCGACTTCGGTCCCATGCTGAAGGCTGAACGCCGGGCGCGCAGCACGGGCCTTTTGGTGCGCGAGGGAGGTCGCCCCCTGGTGGGAGCCACGGCCACAGCCATCCAACCGGCGGCGGGTGTGAAACCGGCTGCACACCGGGCGCTCTTGCCGCTCTTCACCTTCC
>DASCNH010000106.1:0-15430 GCA_036011365.1 Planctomycetota bacterium
GCCGCTTCCCCTGATCGTGCCCTTCGGCTTCATGATCGTCTACCCGAACATGGCCCGCGTGCTGGTGCTCTTCGGCGACTACAAGGGCACAGTGCGCGCGGACGGTTTCTGGTGGGTCAATCCGTTCCTGGCCAAGCACGGGGTCTCCGTTCGCATCCACAACTTCGACGGGAGCACGCTCAAGGTGAACGACCTGCTCGGCAACCCGATTGAGATCGCCGCCGTGGTCGTCTGGAAGGTGGAGGACACGGCGCGGGCCATGTTCGATGTGGAGGACTACGCCCACTATGTACACGTCCAGAGCGACTCAGCCTTGCGCCAGCTGGCCAGCCGCCATCCCTACGACGACTTCCAGGTTGAGGGGACCGGAGGGGTCGCGACCACGCTGCGCGGCAGCACCGAGGAGGTCAGCGGGGAGTTGAAGGAGATCCTCGGCCGACGCCTGGAGCAGGCCGGGGTCACCGTCCTCGAAGCGCGCCTCAACCACCTGGCCTACGCGCCGGAGATCGCCTCGGCCATGCTCCAGCGCCAGCAGGCCAGCGCCATCGTCGCCGCCCGCCAGACCATCGTCGACGGCGCCGTCGGCATGGTGGACATGGCCCTCAAACGCCTCGGGGAAGACGAGGTGCTGCAACTCGACGAACAGGCCAAGGCACGCCTGGTGGGCAATCTGCTGGTCGTGCTCTGTGGGCAGAGCTCCGCCGAACCGGTCATTCAGACCGGGAGCTGAGCAGCGGACGCCGGCTCAAGCCTGCACGGCCGCCAGGCACGCCCGCACCTGGGCGGCGGCGGCCAGGGCGATGGCGTTGGGTTCCTTGGATGTGACCCCCTCGCCGATGGGACAGGTGACCCGGGCCAGCTGCCCCGCTCCGAAACCCCGTTCGCAAAGGCGCGCCCGAAATCGCTGCCACTTGCGTTCGGAGCCGATCAGACCGACATAGGCAAAATCATCACGGCGCAGAGCCGCCTCCAGGATGGCCAGGTCCCGGGCGTGGCTGTGGGTCATGATCAAGAGCGCCGCTCCCGGCTCCAGGCCCGCCACCTCCTCCTGCGGCTCGTCAATGCAAAGGAGGCGCCAGGGGCGCTCCACCGGCGGGGCCGGGTGCAGCTCCTCCTCGGCCCGTTCGTCGATGAGCAACACCTCCGCCGCCAGATAGGGCGTCAGGCCGGCAAGGGCCTGGCCCACATGGCCGGCACCGAAGATCACCACCCGCGCCCGCTGCCAGGCGAAGGCCTCGAAGTACAGGGTGACCTCGCCGCCACAGCACTGGCCGACGCTGGCGGAGAGGGGCAAGACGACAGTCTCGCTTCCGATCCTGCCTTCAGTCAGCCAGCCCCGGGCGCGCTCCAGGGCCAGGTGCTCCAGGTTGCCGCCGCCGATCGTGCCCCAGACCGGCCCTTCCCCGGCCACCAACATGCGGGTCCCGCTCCCCCGGGGCGTGCTGCCCCGGGAACCGGTGACGACCACCATGACGCACGGCCTGCTCGCCCGCTTGAGTTCCGCCAGGGCCTCGATCCAGCCCGTGGACTCCTCGGCGCCCACCCGACTGCCCGCCAACTCCGTTTCTGAACCAGTCGTCATGGCCCCAGAATAGCGCCGGGAGCGCCCGGAGGGGCCCCCGAGCCCCCTTCCCAAGGCAACTCCGCACCACGCCAACCCGCCCCGGCAGGCCATTAGGTGGAACCCAGCCCCCCTTTTCTCCCTCAAAAGGACCAATAGAATCCCCCCCGCGCCACATCTTCCTCCATAGTTAAGCAGATTCCACCCATCCGGCCAGCGGCCTCCATCCCCATCAACTCCATGTCACTCACCCTCCGGCCCTCCCTCTCGCCTTCTCTCGTCTCCCTGGCCCTCCTGGCCCTGGCCTCTGCCTCACTGGCCCAGGGTGCCCCCCTGGCCCAGGGCGCCCCCCTGGCCCAGGGTGCCACGGCCGCAGACCCCGTGCTGGAGGAGCTCGGCATCACCGCCTACACGCTGCAGGACATCGACCTGCCCGAGCGTTTCGGCACGCCTTTCCAGACCACGATCACCCTCGACGGCCTGCCCTTCACCCTCGAACTGTGGCCCAAGAGCGTGCGCTCCGCCGACTTCACCCTGATGGTTCAAGAGGCCGACGGCATCCTGCGCGAGCACCAGCCCGCCGCCTCGCGCACCTACCGCGGCACGCTCCTGGAACGCCCGGACGCCCGCGTGGCCGCCTCCCTGCTCGACGACGGCCTGACCGCCCAGATCCTCTTCGCCCCGGATGTGTCTTTCACGATCCAGCCCACCTCCGTGGCCATCTCCGGCGCGAACCCGGCCAACCACGTGGTCTACGCCGCCGCCGACGTGCTGCCCGTGGGCGACTTCTGCGCCACCGATGACTCCGTCCAGGCTCCGAGCGGCATGACCCAACAGGCTGGCACGGGCCTCAAGTCCTGCGACATCGCCTTCGACACGGATGTGGAGTTCTACCAGGACAACGGCAGCTCGGTGAACAACACGGTCAACGATGTGGAGAACATCTTGAACGGCATCGCCAACATCTACGAGAACGACTGCAACATCACCTACGAGATCTCCTTCCTGGTGGTGCGCACTTCAAACCCGGATCCCTACACGACCAACGATCCGAGCAGCCTGCTCGGCCAGGTCGGCACCGAGTGGTCCACCAACCAGCTCTACACCCAGCGTGACATCGTGCACCTGATGACCGGCCGCAACCTGAGCGGCAGCACCATCGGCATTGCGTATTTGGGCGCCATCTGCAGCGGCGGCGCCATGGGCACCGGCCTCTCCGAGTCCACCTTCACCAGCAACTACAACAGCCGCGTGGGCCTGACTTCCCACGAGCTGGGCCACAACTGGAACGCCAGTCACTGCTCCGGCGGTTCCTGCCGCATCATGTGCGCCAGCCTGGGCGGCTGCTCCGGCACGTTGACCTCCTTCGGCAGCGCCTCGATCAGCACCATCGTCGGCTACGCGGCCTCGCGCAGCTGCATCATCGATCTGGCCTCCCCGCTCTCGATCCCCTTCACGGACACCTTCGACGTCTCCGGCCTGAACTGGGACAACTGGATCTACAAGGCCTACGCCGTGGTGAACAACGCCGGCACCAACCCGCCCACCGGCACCTACTCCCTCAACCTCGACGCCCAGTCCGCGGCCGAATACGCCGACAACGAGGTGCGCTCGAACTACATCCTGTTGGCCAACGAGTCCGATGTGACGCTCACCTACCACACCCAGCACAGCGGCGTGGAATCCGGCGAGGAGCTGGTCGTCGAGTATGTGCGCAGCAACGGCGACTGGACAGAGCTCAACCGCATCACGTCCAACGGCACGGACCAGACCAGCTTTACGCTGCACCAGGACACCCTGCCCAACAACGCCTACCACAACAACTTCCGCCTGCGCTTCCGTGTCGAGTGTGACGAGTCCGACGACGACTGGTTCGTGGACGACATCGTGCTAGAGACCATCCCGCCCTGCCCGAACCCCGTGGAATACGGCACCGGCAAGGTCAACTCCATGGGCACCCTGCCGCTGATCGGTTATGTGGGCACCAACTCCTACTCGGCCAATGATCTGTCCTTGCAGCTCTACAACGCACGCCCCAACCAGGTCTGCATGCCCTTCTGGAGCGTTGGTCCCTACAACGGCTCGATCCTCGGCGGCACTCTGCTGGTCGCCCCGCCCCTGAACCGCACTTCGATCCGCATGACTGACATCTTCGGCATGGCCTCCTTCGCCTTGCCCATCGACGCCGGTGACGTGGGCACGACCCGCTACTACCAGTGGTTCTTCCGTGATCCTGGTCACGCGGACGGCACCAACGCCGGCCTCTCAAACGCCCTGGAGGTGCCCTTCTGTAACTGATCAGTTTGTTCTCAGGAGGAAGCCGCCCGCGTCCTTGGCGCGGGCGGCTTTTTTCGTGGATAACCGCTCCATGCAACGCACCTCAGTCCTCTGCCTGTCCTTCGTCCTAACGATTCTCTTCGCCTGGCTGCTCGAGTTCTGCCTGTCCGATATCGGTCAGCTCGAAGGGCCCAACCTGCAAGAGCTGCGGGCACAGATAGTCCCCGCACAACTCCAGGAACAGCGGGACGCCATTGCAACCGAATTGGAGACCACCGAACAGGAGATCTCCAGTCAGCAGGAGGACTAGGCTCTGATCGACGAGAGCCTGAGACACTCCGAGGACACCATGGGACAGCTCATGGACCTACACCGACTGAGTCTGGAAAAGGGGGGCGACCCCACCACCAAGCAACGGGATGCCCTGGCCGAAAGCCAGGCCCTGTTCCTCACCAACCAGGCGCGCTCGCAGGCGGCTACCGAGCGGGTGGCCGAACTGGTAAGGCACAAGCGCGAGCTCTTCCAGGACGCCTCCGCCCTGGAAGAGCAGCTGCGCCTGGCCCGCGCCCCGGCGGACGAGGAATACGAGCGCCTCGACGGCCGCCACGCCTTCCTGCTGGCCTGTCTGAAGCTCGGACTGCTGATCCCGCTGCTGGCTTTCGTCGCCGGCGTTCCCACAGGAACCGTGGCAAGCGCTTCCTGGCCGTCTGGATGTCTGCCCTGGTGGCGACCTTCATCCATGTCACGCTGGTCATGCACGAGCACTTCCCCAGCGACCTCTTCAAGTACATCGCCATCACTGCCGGCATCCTGATCATCCTGGCCTTCCTGACCAGCCTCCTGAAACGCCAGCAAGTGCGCCAGCCCGCCGAGGTCAGCCGCAAGCCCATCGCCGACGCCTACAGCGCCAACCGCTGCCCACGCTGCACCTTCCCTATCCAGCTCCGCCAGCGCACGGACGCCCGCCCCGGCCCGGGCTCATCAATCGCCGACAACGACTCCTACACCTGCCCAAGCTGTGGCACGGATCTCTTCGGAGCCTGTGCTGCCTGCGGCACAAACCGCCACTCACTGCTGCCTTTCTGCGGCAGCTGCGGCGACGAGCTTGCAAGCGACTCAAGCCAGCCGGCCCTGTCAGAGGCCTGAGGCCTGAGGCCTGAGGCCTGAGGTCTGAGGTCTGAGGTCTGAGGCCTACGGCCTTTGGCCTGCGAGCCGGGGCGATTGGTGGGCCACACTGGACTTGAACCAGTAACTTCCACGCTGTGAACATGGCACTCTGCCAATTGAGTTAGTAGCCCGTGGGGCGAGGAGTCTAGCCACCGCACGCTCGAATCGACAACACCTGACCAGACCAAAAACTTGTGGTTTTCCACGGATCGGCTGGCCGGGGCCCAGGTTTCCGTCAGGGCCACCAACTAATCGCGCATTCGGGCGACGGAACGAGCGGTATCCGGGCTGGCGCTGGCCTGCGTGCCATGGGGTGAGAGCCGGCAATCGGTGCGGCTAGGAGGGTGAATCCAGCCCAGTGGACTTGCGCAGGATTCCTCCCAGCTTGCCTTCGGCTCGGCGCAGCATCATGCGCACCGCGTCCTCGCTCCTGCCACCCATGCGCTCCCCGGCGGCGCGCAGCGTCAGACCCTGGAAAAAGACCAGGGTGATCGCCTTGCGGTGATCCGGGGTCAGCTCTTCCAGGGCACCTCTCAGTATCTCGAAGCTCTCCTCCTTCTGAACATGCATGGTGACCGAAAGGTCCGGGCTGGGCGGCTCCGGGATGCGGGCCACACCCGAATCGTCGTTGGCGTCGCCATCCAGATTGCGTTCCCGGGACATGTCCCGCTTGCCCGCCGAGTAGAACTCCGCCTTGTCGCGGATCTTGTTCTGCAAGATCTGAATCAGCCAGCGCAGCAGGGAGGCCTCGCCCCGGTACTCGAACTTGCTGAAGTCTCGCGTGGCCTCGCGGAAGGTGGTCTGGGCCAGATCCAACGGGTCTTCCTTGGAGCGCAGCCGTGGCCCCAGGCGGCGCCGGGCCAGCTCCACGAGCGACTGGTGGTAGCGGGTGAAGAGCTCATTGAGGGCCTCGACTTCCCCGGCCTGGGCCCGGTCCACGAGCAGCTGCGTATCCTCGCCATCGAAGCCCTTGGGCAAGGCGAAACTGCCCGGGGCCGGCATGTCCTGGCTTTGATCTGAATCCGAGCTCATGGGATGACGCCCCTGATACCAGATGCGTGTTACCCAGCCTAACCCAAGGCCCCGGCGGCGACCATAGATAAGTCCAGCGGCGGGTCCGCCGGACTCCTGGCAGGGTCACGCGTCATCGTTGTGTGCGGCGGGTTGGCCCCCATCCAGCAGCGCCAGGAACTCCTCCTCCAACACCACGCGCACACCCAGCTCCGCCGCTTTCCTGGCCTTGGAGCCCGGCTTGCCGCCCACCACCAGGTAATCCGTGCGCGCACTGACCGCGGAGGCCACGCGCCCCCCGCGGGCCTCCGCCGCACGCTTGGCCTCGGCCCGACTCATACCCGCCAGCGTCCCGGTGAAGACCAGCGAGCGCCCGGCCAGGGCTCCGCCGCCCTCCGGCTGCTGCTCGCGGACAGGTTCCACCCCGCCCGCCAGCAGCCGCGCAATCAGTTCGCCATTGGCTTTTTGGGCAAACCAGTCGCGGATGCGCGCGCCCACCTCCGGCCCGATGCCATCAATGTTCTCCAGGCTCTCCTGGGAAGCCACGCGCAGCTCATCCAATGAGGGAAAGTTCCGGGCCAAGAGGCGCGCGGTGGCCGGCCCCACTTCCGGGATCGAGAGGGCCGCCAGGAAGCGCCCGAAGGGCACGCGACGGCGCTCTTCGAGTTGCTTCAGCAAGTTGTCCACGCTCTTCTGCCCCCAGCGAGGCAGGTCCAGGAGCACTTCGCGCTCCAGATGAAAGAGATCAGCCACCGTTGTGATCTGCCCGACCTCCACCAGTTGTTCGATCATCTTTTCGCCGATGGAGTCCACTTCAAAGCCGTGCTTCCCGGCCAGCTGCACCACGCGCCCCACCAGTTGAGGGCGACAACCCGCCCGGTTCGGACAGCGGAAGTACTTGCCCTCCGCTTCGAGCTCAGTGCCACAGGCGGGACAGGTCCGCGCCATGGCGAAGACCTCCCCCCACCGGTGCTGAACTCCCGCTCGCACACTCTCGTGGGCACATGCTTCGGTCCCCTCTTCCCCGCTCCCCGCGCTTCCCCGCTCAACGCAGACGCGTAGCTCCTCCGGCAGGGTCTCCGGCCAATCCGCGGGCTGCTCCGCCTGCTCCCGGGCGGCCTCGGCCAC
Source organism: Planctomycetota bacterium (assembly GCA_036011365.1). Classification (GTDB taxonomy): domain Bacteria; phylum Planctomycetota; class UBA1135; order UBA1135. The sequence continues at coordinate 7,145 of DASCNH010000106.1, forward strand.
GCCGGCAACCTGGGGAATCACGTCCCCAGCCCGGCGCACGAGAATCCGATCCCCCACGCAGAGACCCAGAGCCGCCACATGCTCCGCGTTGTGCAGGGTCGTGTGCCGCACGGTGACGCCGGTCACCTCCACCGGCAGAAGATGAGCCCGCGGCGTGATGCGCCCGTTGGCCCCGACCTGTAACTCAATGGCACGCAACCTCGTGGTGGCCTCGCGGGCCTTGAACTTATGGGCGTACTGCCAGCGCGTGGCCCGCGCCGTGCTTCCCATTCGCTCATGTAGCTCGACGCGGTCCAGCTTGGCCACCACACCATCCATCTCAAAGGGCACCTCATCCCGGACGGCCTCGATTCTACGGTGGTAGTCGAGGCAGGCCGCGGTGCCTGTCGCAAGCTCCCCAAGACCGGAATCCGGCAGTCCCCATTCAACCAGGGCGGCGTTCAGCTCGGTTTGGGTTTCGAAACTCGCCCCCACCAGGCGCGGACAGGACCAGATGTGGAACTCCAGGGGGTAACGCGCCACGAGCGCCGGATCGTTGCGCCGCAGGGCCCCGGCCGTGGCATTGCGCGGATTCATCAGGAGCGTCTCGCCCTCTGCTTCGCGGCGTGCGTTGAACTCATCGAAGCGCTCCCGGGCGATGAGCACCTCGCCACGCACCTCGATCAAGTTCGGCACTTCGCGGGCAGCGCCACACAGGGCCAGGGGCACATTGCGCACGGTGCGCAGGTTGGCGGTGACATCCTCCCCGACCTTCCCGTCTCCACGGGTCAGAGCCCGCACCAAAAGGCCCTCTTCGTAGACCAACGCAATGCTCACCCCATCGAACTTCGGCTCCACGCGCCAGGCAAGCTGCTCCACATCGCCGAGCCCCAGGAAGCGACCGATGCCATCCACGAAATCGCGCACCTCGTCCGCCCCGAAGAGGCTCGAAATGGAGAGCATGGGCACCTCGTGGGGCACCCGGGCAAACCCCTCCCCGATCTCCAGGGCCGCCCCCACACGCTGGGTCGGACTGTCCGGCCGGACGAGCTCCGGCTCCGCCTCTTCCAGGGCCACCAGCTCCGCGAAGAATGCGTCGTACTCCGCATCGGAGACCGCCGACGCTCCCGCCCCGTAGTAGAGGCGATCGAGACGCAGGATCTCGGCCCGCAACCAGGCCGCCCGCTTGGCACAGGCCGATGAAGCCATGGCCGCCCGCCCTAGCCCCCCGCCGCAGCGCCCCCCGCCCCGCCCTCCGGAGCCAGGTCCGCGGGCTCAAAGGCCTGGGGCAAAAGCTCTGCCAGAGAGGAGGTCAGCCGCTCGCCATCCTGGCCCTCGACCAGGATGCGCAGCTCCCCGCCGAACTCCCGCAGGAACTGACGGCAGGCGCCACAGGGCATCAGCGGCGCACCCCGGCTGGTGGTGATAGCGAGCTGCGTGAAGGCCCGCTCCCCGGCGGAGACCGCCTTGACGACCGCCGTGCGCTCGGCACACAGGGTCAGCCCATAGCTGGCGTTTTCCACATTGCAGCCGCTGAAGATGCGCCCGGAGGCCGTCACCAGGGCCGCCCCCACCTGCATCTGCGAGTAGGGACTGTGGGCTTGCCCCATGGCCTCCCGGGCCAGGCGCACCAGCTCGTCATCGTCGGGCGTTTCCATGGCCCTATGCTAACGGGGAACGCGGCCCCAGACACCTTCCCCGTCAGGACCCATTGCGGTCCATTCCCAGGGCGGCCTAGGCGCTCATCTCGGCCACACCGTTCTGCGCCGGAGCGGCCGAAAAGCCCTGATAGGGCACCGCGCAGCGCTTCTGCACACAGCCCGTATTGGGATCCGCCCACTCCTCGATCTGAGTTTCGACCATGGCCGCCAGCCCCACCAGGTCGGCGATCTCCACCTCCACAGCCCCGCTCACATCGAAGCCCAGGGCCCCGAGCACGCGCTGCACCCGATGGATGCCGCGCTCACTCCAGGTAATCGAATCCCAGGCCGCCGTGCGACCGGCGAAGTCGCCCTCGCAGACCTCCAGGCGCAGGCTCCACCTGTCGCTGCCGTCCCGGGCCACCCCCTCGCGCACCTCCGCCACGCGGCACAGGCGCGTCCCCGCCGGCACGGAGACCAGGTTGTCCCCCTCGGCGATTTCACTGAAGTCAAAGTTCATAGGTCATGTTTCCTTTCGCCCCAAAGCGGGGACAGAACCAAGACTGTTGGGGTTTCCGCGGGTCGCTTGCTTTCTGGAACAAACGCGCCCCTGCACTTCCCCGCGTGGCCCCACGTCGGGCGCAAACCGCAGGTCCACCTGGTTTCCTGTCGTTGTCAGACTCACCTGATCCTGAAGCGAGTGGGGCCCCAGGTAGAGCCCAGTGGTTCGTCCACGTCCAATGTCGTGTGTCAGCCGAATGCGCGTGTCATCGAGCCGGCCCCCGCGACCCTCAAAACCGATGACTTAAATGAGATGCTCCGGATTCTCGACAGGGCTTGCTGAGGCACCCCTCGCTGAGAGCGAGTGCCATCTCCTAGGCGCCGATGACCCGCGCGAACAACCCGCACAGATTGCCGCCCATGATGCCGATCACTTCCTTCCGGTCGAAGCCGCGTTCCATCAGCGCAGCGCCCAGGCGCGGGAAGCAGCTGGCGTCTTCCAGGCCAGCGGGGCGCCTGAAAATGCCGTCGAAGTCCGAACCCAATCCCACATGTTCCACGCCCATGACCTGCGCTGCATGGGCGATGTGATCGATGACGCGCCCCAGGGGAAAGGGTGGCAGCGCCCGTTGCAGGAGTTCGCCGCGGGCGAAGAACTGCTCGGTGGGTTCCAGGGCTGCGGTCGCCTGCCACTCGGTTGACTCGGCTACGGCGAACTCCGTGGCTCCGATTTCGCAATCGAGAAAGAGCGTGCAGAAGACAACGCCCAGCACGCCGCCGTTCGCCGCCAGGGCGCGCAGCTGTCCGTCGTCCAAGTTGCGCGGGTGGTCGGAAAGTGCGCGGCAGGCGGAGTGGCTGGCCATCAGCGGCTGACTGCTCACCTCAAGGGCATCGTAGAAGGTGCGCTCGCCCGCATGGGAGAGGTCCACCACCATGCCCAGTTCGTTCATGCGCCGCACGACGGCGCGGCCAAAGTCCGAGAGCCCGGCGGGAATCCCGGGCCCGGCCCCGTCCTGGCAGGAACGCGCCCAGGAGAGATGGTTGTTCCAGACCAGCGTCAGGACGCGCACGCCGCGGCGGTGAAAGTCCCCGAGCACCGCCAGGCTCTCGTCCAGGGCGTGGCCGCCTTCGATGCCCGCCACCACCGCCAGGGCGCCGGTCTCACCGGCCCGCTTCAGGTCAGCACCACTCAGCACCGGGCAGATGCGCCCTGGGTTGTTCTCCACCAGCTGGTCCAGGGCATCCAGCATGACCCCGACCCGTCTCCGGGAAGCCGACGGCGGCACTCTCGGACCGCCGCTGCCCGGCTCCAGGGGCGGGAAGTGCGCGGGATCTGGCCAGCAGGCCAGGACCACCGCGCCCAGGCCACCCTCGGCTCCGCGCACCAGGTCAAGGTGACCGGGTCCGCGCACCCCCAGGTCGTGGCCCAGATCCACGGCCCGCATGAGCGAATCCACATGGGCGTCGAAAACAGGCCCGGGAAGGGCCGCCGGGTGGTTTTCGGCCCCCCGGGCCGGGGCCTGGCTGTCGCCGCTGCCGCCGCTGTCGCCGCAATCGCCGCTGTCGCCATTGGTGGGACGCTCCATGGGCCCAGCCTAGTCCCTGCCCCCGGAAGAGCGAACAGGTCGCCCCCCCTGCCATCGTGACAGGTCCGGAAGGCCACCGAGAACTGCTCTGCCAGACTGGCAGCCAGCCTTCCGCCAGGATCGCCCCGGGCCTCCCCCCCAACTGCGGGCCACATCCATATCTCGTTGCCGATAAACACCTTATGGCGCAGATGCGACCGCAGGGGACGCCCGCCGACGAGGCCTCCCGCATCCGGCAGCGGCACGGGGTTTGCTTTTGGCGCCCCTCCACCGGGCCCGGGCTCGGTATCTCCCATGGCCATCGACCGCCGCATCCTCATCGCCGACGACGACGCCGCCTTCCGACAGGGCGTCGCCGAGCTCCTCTTTAATTGGGGGCTGGAGGTCGAGGAGGCCCCCGACGGTGCCGCGGCCCTGGAGCTCTTGCGCCTGCGGCCGCCGTCCCTGGCCCTGCTCGACATGCACATGCCCGGCTTCACGGGCCTTGAGATCCTGACCACCCTGCGGCGCGAGACGCTCAGCGTGCCCTGCATCTTCTGGTCCGCCAACGCCTCTGAGGTCATCGAGCGACTCGCCCGCCGGGAGGGAGCGCTGGCCGTCCTGCGCAAGCCCGTGCCCGCCGCGGAGCTGCGCCGCCACCTGAACGAGGCCCTGAACCTCTGACCCACTCTCACCGCCGCGGGGGCTTCGCGGCGGTTGCATTCATTTCTCACTAGTCCCCAGTTACCAATCAACACACAGACTCGAACCATGTCCAACACCACCGCCACCCAGATCCGTCCCCTCGGCGACCGCGTCCTCGTCCAGAGAGTTGAGGCCGAAGATAAAACCGCCGGCGGCATCCTGCTGCCCGAGAGCGCCAAGGAGAAGCCCAAGGAGGGCAAGGTCATCGCCATCGGCGAAGGCCGCATGCTCGACAACGGCGAGCGCAGCACCTTTTCCGTCAAGGAAGGTGACACGGTCCTCTTCAGCTCCTACGCCGGTACCGAGGTCAAGTACCAGGGCGAGGAATACATGATCATGCGTGAGGACGACATCCTCGGCATCGTCAGCTGAAGCACCTGACCACGAACAATTAAAGGAAAACAGAATCATGGCCAAGCAAATTACCTACGACACAACGGCGCGCGAGCACATCAGAAATGGTGTCAAGCAACTCGCCCGCGCCGTCAAGGTCACCCTGGGCCCGCGCGGGCGCAACGTGATCATCGAGAAGTCCTACGGCAGCCCCACAGTCACCAAGGACGGCGTGACCGTCACCAAGGAAATCGACCTGGAGGACGCCTACGAGAACATGGGCGCCCAACTGGTCAAGCAGGTCGCCTCCCAGACCAACGACGCGGCCGGCGACGGCACCACCACCGCCACGGTCCTGGCCGAGGCCATCTTTGAGGAAGGCCTCAAGAACGTGACCGCCGGCGCCAGCCCGGTGGCCCTCAAGCGCGGCATGGACAAGGCCGTTGACACGGCCGTCGAGCACCTGTGCAGCCTATCCACGCCCGTCAAGGGCACCGAGGACATCGCCCAGGTGGGCTGTATCGCCTCCAACAACGACCGTGAAATCGGCGACATGATCGCCCAGGCCATGGACCGCGTGGGTAAGGATGGCGTCATCACCGTTGAGGACGGCCAGACCATCGACACTGAAGTTGAGTGGGTCGAAGGCATGCAGTTCGACAAGGGTTTTTTGAGCCCGCACTTCATCACCGACCCCAAGACCATGGAGGTTGTCTTCGAAGACGCCCTGGTCCTGATCCACGAGAAGAAGATCTCGTCCGTCAAGGACATGATCGGGCTCCTGGAGCAGGTCGCCCAGTCCGGCAAGCCCCTGGTGATCATCGCCGAGGATGTGGAGGGCGAGGCCCTGGCCACGCTCGTCGTCAACCGCCTGCGCGGCGCCTTCCCCTGTGTGGCCGTCAAGGCCCCGGGCTTCGGTGATCGCCGTTCGGCCATGATGGAGGACATCGGCGTCCTGACCGGCGCCACCCCCATCGTCGAGGCCACCGGCGGCTCCCTGGAGAGTGCCACCATGGACAACCTGGGATCCGCGAAGAAGATCGTCATCACCAAGGACGACACCACCATCATCGAGGGCGCCGGCACCAAGGAAGCTATCCAAGGTCGCATCGCCCAGATCCGCGCTGAGATGGAAAACACCAAGTCGGATTACGACAGCGAAAAGCTCCAAGAGCGCCTCGCCAAGTTGTCCGGCGGTGTGGCCCAGATCAATGTGGGCGCCTCCACCGAGGCGGAGATGAAAGAGAAGAAGTCCCGCGTGGAGGATGCCCTGCATGCCACACGCGCCGCCGTCGAAGAGGGCATCGTGCCCGGCGGTGGCGTGGCCCTGCTCGGCTGCTGCGCCGCCATCGAAGGCATGGACAACTCCGGTGACGAGCGCGTCGGCGCCATGATCATCCGCCGTGCCCTGGAGGCCCCCATGCGGCAGATCGCCACCAACGCCGGCCAAGACGGCGCCGTGGTGATTCAGAATGTGCGCAGCGGCGACAGCCCCACCTGGGGCTACAACGCCGGGACGGACACCTACGAGGACCTGGTCAGCGCCGGTGTCATCGACCCCACCAAGGTCGTGCGCTGCGGCCTCCAGAACGCGGCCTCCGTTGCCACCCTGCTCCTGACGACCGATGCCCTGGTCAGCGAGCTGCCCGAGAAGAAGGACGCGGAGCCCGCCGGCCACGCCCACTAGTTCTTCCTGGGACAACCCCAAGGGCCGCCCGGCACGCGCCGGGCGGCCTTTTTTCGTGGCCATGCCCCCCGGAAGCCCCTTCAAGCCAGCGCCCAAGCGGGTACTATTGGCTGCGACCGGTGCCCGCAGTACGGCGGTCACCCAGTGCCCGCCATGCCCGCCAGAGTTGAGATCACCCCCCTTGAGCGGGCAGATTGGCTGACCGCCAGCGCCCGCTTCCTGGACCACACCTACCTCCAAGCCTGGGACTACGGGGTCGGCTGCGCGGCCCAGGTGGGAGCTGTCAGCGAACACGTCGCCGTGCGCCAGGGCGACGAGATCATCGCCATCAGTGAGGTGCGCACCAAGCGCGTCCCCGGCACGGGTACCGGCGTTGCCGCTATCCGCACCGGCCCCTTGGCACGCCGCGGCCTGGCAACGGATGAGGAACACTTGGGCCTGGCGTTGGCCGCCCTGCGCGATCACTTCGTCGGTCAGCGCGGCTTTGTCCTGCGCTTGCTCGGCATTCCCGGCCTGGGCGATTGGGCGGCCACGCAGGAGCGCGCCATGCTGTCTGCCGGCTTCCACACCTCATCCCGGGGGAACCCCTACCGCACGATCATCATCGACCTGGACCGCAGCACCAGCGAAGTGCGCGCCGGCCTGCACCGCAAGTGGCGCAACCACCTGAACCGCGGTGAACGCAACGAACTCATCATCACCGCCGGAGACAGCACTGAGCTGTTCGATCAGTTCCTGCCCCTGTACGAGTCATCCACCGAGCGCAAGGGTTTCTCCAGCCACCTCGACGGAGGCTTCTACCGCTCCCTCCACGCTACGCTGCCGCCAGAGGAGCGCTTCCGTATCCGCCTGGTCCATTCCTCCGACGGCGAGCTCCTGGGCGGCGCCGTCTCCAGCTTCCTGGGAGACACCTGTCACTACGTCATGGGCGGCATCAACCCGCGCGGCATGCGTGACAAGGCATCCTACGCCATTCAATGGCATGTGATCGAAGAGGCCCTCGAACGCGGCCTGAAGCTCTACGAACTGGGCGGCATTGACCCGGCGGCAAACCCCACGGTGCACCACTTCAAGAGCCGCATGGGTGGCGAAGATGTCTGGGCCCCGGGCCCCTTCGAGATCTTGCCCCGCGGCTTCGGCAAGTGGGCGGCCCTGGCCGCCGAGAAGCTCTACCGCAGCCTGCGTCGGCCCAATCGCCGCGGGGACACTGAGTAGCGCTCTCGCGCCAGCGCCTGGTCAGCGGCCAAATGGGCGGAGCAGCGCTAATGGGGAGCCTGGACCGGGGCTGCTTCTACCTCTTCAGCCCTCTCACGGAGCCCCCGGGCGGGCTGGGGCGTGTTGCCAGCTGGTGAGCCAGGACCTCAGTCTTGATTGAAACTGCGCCAGGTCTGCAAAGCGGATGATGGATCTCTGCTCTGACAATCAGATCGCTTGGTAGGACCGCCTCCGGCACCTCCAGTAGAACGGAGTAATTGCCGTGCACATCGGTCACCGCCTGGTACACCTCCGCGATACGATTGTGTTCCGAGGTCACGTGCACTTGGAGCTGTGCCTTCGATAAGGGTGTATCGAATGGCTTGCCCCGCACACCTCCGAAGAGTTCAACAGTCGTTCCACTCGCGGCCGTCTGCCTGACAATCACAGGATCTTCACTTGGCACTTCTGAACTCAGATGCTCCGGGCCCTTCATCTGCTCGTTGTTGGAGGGCCCTCTTGCCTTCGGGTACTCAAGCTCGTGACCCAGACCCTCTTCGGAGAACCGCAGTGCCCCAGTCAGGAGAAGGATGACGATTCCCAGTGCTACAACAACACCGACTGCAGTTTGCAGTTGTCTTCGATTCTGTTTGCTCATTTGATCGGTACTCCCTCAAGGGGG
>DASCNH010000107.1:0-3197 GCA_036011365.1 Planctomycetota bacterium
AGCACACCACCCCTCAAACCAGTCTCCTATCGCCCCCACCAGACATATTAGACATTTCTGATACCCCCCACTCCGTGACCTCCCCGCCCACACAAACACCCCCGGCCCTGACCACAGCCACCTTCCCAGGCCTCGACGAGCCCCTGGCCGAACAGCTCCCCACCTTCGAGCTGTTCTTCAAGACCTTCGGCTTCAAGCGCCTCCACGGCCGCGTCTGGGGCCTCCTGGTTCTGGCCGGCCAACCCCTGGCCAGCCGCGACATCAGCGAGGCCCTGTCCATCTCCCAGGGCTCCACCAGCACCTCCCTCACGGAACTGGCCGAATGGGGCATGATCATCACGGCCTTCGATTCCGAGCGCCACTGCCAGGTGCACGAACCCGTCGGCAACACCCTCAGCATCGTGGCCACCATCCTGCGCCGCCGGGAGCAGGTGGCCATGACACGTTTCCGCCAGGCGGCCCAACAAACCCTGACCTACGTGCGCGGACGCTACGGCGAGCGCGACCCGCGCGTCCTCACCCTGCGCTCCATTCTCTCCTCCTGCGAGATCGCCGAAGCGGTCATGCAGCTGGTCCTGAACTCCGTCGAGAGCGCCCTGGGCGACTCCCAGAGCCTGCTCTCCCGAGCCCTGCAAACGGCCCTGAAAATGGGCCTGAGCGGAGCCGGCCTGGTGACCGGCAAGCGCGCCGGATTGCCCGCGGGAACCTCCGGCCAGATCACCGAACTCCTTGAGAGCGCTTCTCGGGAAGAGGGCCCGGCGGGCGCGGAGCCTGCCACCGCAAACCACACAGAGGACTCCGACCGTGCCTGAACTCCCCCGCATCGCCATTACCGGCATCGGCCTGACAGCCCCCAACGGGGACGACCTGGCCAGCTATCGCGCCAACCTCCTGGCCGGTGTATCAGGTGTCGAACCCTACGAGATTCGTCATATCGGCGAGACCGTGGCCGGCGTCTGTCACTTTGACGCACTGCGCCACCAGAAGCGCAAGGAGATTCGGCGCGGGACGCGCGCCGGGTCCATTGCTGTCTGGTGCGCCCGCGAGGCCCTGGCTGACGCCGGGCTGTCCGCCATGCCCTTTGACCGCGCCCGCATCGGCGTCTACCCGGGCATTACCGAGCACGGCAATGTGGAGACGGAAAACGAGATCCACGACGTGGCGGCCTACGACTTCGACCTGGCCTTTTGGTCCCACCACCACAACCCGCGCACGGTGGCCAACAATCCGGCCGGCGAAGTGGCCCTGGCCCTGGGTATCACCGGGCCCGCCTACACCCTGGGAGGAGCCTGCGCCGCCGGCAACCTGGGCCTGATCCAGGGTGCCCAGATGCTGCAGCTCGGCGAAGTCGATTTGGCCCTGGCCGGCGGCGTTTCCGAGAGCATCCACACCTTTGGCATCTTCGCGTCCTTCAAGTCCCAGGGTGCCCTGGCGGAACACGCGGACCCCACCAAGGCCTCACGCCCCTTCGATCGTGCGCGCAACGGCATCGTGGTTTCCGAAGGCGGCTGCCTGTACACCTTGGAGCGCATGGACGAGGCCCGCGCCCGCGGGGCACACATCTACGGCGAGGTCCTCGGCTGGATGGTCAACTCAGATGCCACCGACTTCGTGCTGCCGTTTGCCGAGCGACAGAACGAGTGCATGCGCGGTGCGCTCCAGCGCGCCGGCCTGGCTGCGGAGGATGTGGACCTGGTCAGCATGCACGCGACAGCAACTCAGCTGGGAGATGTGCAGGAATGTCAGGCCGTGCGCGAGGTCTTCGGTGATAGCCCGCAGACCCACGTCAACAACACCAAGAGCATGATCGGCCACACCATGGGTGCCGCCGGAGCCCTGGAACTGGCCGGCAACCTGGGCACCTTCACGGACAAGACCATTCACCCGACCATCAACGTCGACGACCTCGACCCGGAGTGCGAGCTGCGCAACCTGGTCGTGAACGAGGCTCGCACAGTGCAGCGAGCCGACACCATATTGAACCTCTCTTTTGGAATGCTGGGTATCAACTCGGCGGTCATCATCGGCCGCGCCTGAGCCCGTTTCCTGCGATCCCCCCCCAACCGACAGACAACAAGGACCGCGCCTAACCCGCGCGCACACCCCCCATGAACCGCGAGGAGATCATCCAAGCAGTCAAGGACATCATCACCACCATTGCCCCGGACGAGGACCTCTCTTCCCTGACGGAAGGCGAGCGCCTGCGCGACCAGATCGAGCTGGACTCCATGGACTTCCTGGACATCGTAATGGAGCTGCGCAAGCGCTACGGCGTGCAGGTTCCCGAGGACGACTACAAGGAGCTGGCCACCCTCAAGGGCTGCGCTAGCTACCTGGCTCCGCTGATGACGGACGCCACGGCCACGGCCTAGGCGCCTCCGTCCAACCGGCGCGGGCCGACACGGCCGCTGCGGCTGGACGCTGGCCCGCATCGTCTTATGGGCACGCAGCGCGTGGAAACCCTGATTATTGGCGCCGGCATGAGCGGCCTGGCGGCGGGAATCCGCCTGGCCCAGTTCGCCGTTGAACCCGGCGCGGTAGTCATCCTCGAGCGCCACCGCTTGCCCGGCGGCCTCAACTCCTACTACAAACGCCACGGCCAGCGGTTGGACACTGGCCTGCACGCCCTGACCAACTTCGCCGAACGCGGGACGCGCGGCGCACCGCTGACACGCATGCTGCGCCAGCTGCGCATCGGCTGGGACGAGCTGCGCCTGGTGCCCCAGGGCCATTCGCAAATCTGCTTTCCGGGCCTCACCCTGCGCTTCTCCAATGACTTCGCCCTCTTGGAGTCCGAGGTGGCGCGGGCGTTTCCCGGGCAGCTGGACGCCTTCCGGGCCCTGGCCACACGCATCGCCGAGCTGCCCCTGGAGCCCGTCGTGGCCGCTGACCCCGGAGCGCGCGCCGTCTTGGCGGAGTACTTTACCGAGCCGCTCCTGATAGAGGCCCTCATGCTTCCCTGCTGCTACTACGGCAGTGCCCGCGTGGGTGACATGGATTGGGGCAGCTTCGCGATCCTCTTCCGCAGCCTGTTCCTGGAGGGTCTCGCCCTGCCCGAGGGCGGCATCAAGCCCCTGCTGGATCTCCTCGTGCAACGCTTCAAGGGCGCCGGCGGACAGCTGCGCCTGGGCTGCGGCGTGGCCTCCATTATCGTCGAGGGCGGACGCGCCCGCGGGGTCGTCCTCGACAACGGCGAC
>DASCNH010000108.1:0-8137 GCA_036011365.1 Planctomycetota bacterium
CGTCCGCTGAGTGCGCTGCGTCCGGGGGGCGTCTCCCGCCAAAGAGGAGTGGCACCTGAGGCATGGACGTGATCTTCCTGATCGGAGCCAGGGGTTCGGGCAAGAGCACCCTGGGCCCCCTGTTGGCGGAAGAGCTCGGCGGCGCCTTCCGCGACCTGGACGCGGAGCTCTGCGACAAGGGAGAGCAGACGCCAGCAGAAGACGCCGGAGCCCTCTTCGCCCGTCTGGGGGAGCGGGCCTTCCGCGAGCTGGAATCCCAGGCCCTGTCCGCGCTCCTGGACGAGTGTGCGCGCAGCCCCCAAACAACTGTCATCGCCACCGGTGGCGGTGTCGTGGAGATGGGCGAAAACCACGCGCTGCTGCGCCGGGGCCGCTGCGTCTGGTTGCAGGCGCAGGCGCGGGAACTGGCCCGCCGCGTGACCGCCGACCCCACGCCCCGGCCACCGCTCCCGGGGACCGGCAGCACACCGCTGGACGAAGCCCGGAGCATCCTCGAACGGCGCGCACCGCTCTACGCCTCGCTGGCCACGCACTCCTGCGATACAACGGGCGCGGTGCCGGAGGACCTGGCCCGCGGCCTGGCCCGCTGGGCCCGGGAGGCCGCCGCAAACAGCGGCGCAGGCGAAGGGAAGCTCGCCCCGGCCCTGCTCCTGGCAGGGCTGCTCTGTAGTTGGCCCTTGAGCACAACGCCGGCGCTTGCATCATCCCTTTCGCCAGCGCGCGTTTCGCCGGCGCCCCCGTCGCCGGGGCGCACATCCCAGGCCGAGGCCAGCGGACAGGCCGCCAACTCCCGGGGCCTTTTCATTTCCAGCTACAGGGAGCTGGCGGCGACCGCGCCGGAGGGCCTGGCCACAGTCCACGCCCGGCTCCGGGACGCGGAAGACGGCCTGGGCGAGGCAGCCGCCAACGCGCAGGTTGATCGGGCCCTGGTCCTGGTCGCCGGTCGCGACACCCCGCCGGGCCTCTCGGCGGCCCGGGGCACAGAGCGCGACCGCCTGCGGGCGGCGGGCCTGGCAGTCGTCGCCGCGGGCCTCTCCAACGCCGACGGGGAGCGCGCCCGCTGGCTGAGTTGCCTGCACGGCTGCCTGGAGGCCGCGTCAGAGGAGCCTGAACTCTGGCTGGCTGCGGCCCACGCGGTGGGGGACCTGGAGGTGGAGGACCTGGCCGGGTTCGTCGCCCGGGGCCTGGTCCATGGGGGCGCCACGCCCTTGGGGCTCGGCGCCCGACGCGCCCTCCACGGCCTCTACCACCGCTGGTTCTCGGGCCCCGATGACTACGCCGCCTTCCGCGCCACCCTCGACCGTCCCGTGGGGGGAACCCTCTACCGGGGGCCCCTGATGGCCGCCGAGGCCCGCGCCTTCGAACGCCTCGAACGCATCCTGGACCTGCGCCCGGCGGAGGCCACGGCCTGGGTGGCTGATCCCAACCCCGCCGTGCGCGCAGCGGCCCTGGCCGCTCTGGCCCGGGGCGTGGGCCGGGGCGAGGTCCCGGCCCAGACCGCCCTGGCCGTGCTCACCACCCGCATCGCCGTGGAGGTGGACCCCGGCGCCTTCCACGGCGCCGTCGACACGCTGCAAAAGCTGCTGACCGGCACCCCGGCCGACGCCGCCGCCATCGTCACCCTGCGAGGGCAACTGGATGCCGTCCTGCGTTCCGGTGACGAGGCCCGCTTCGGCGCCGTTGCCGTGGCCCTCTCCCGCCTGCCCTGGAATACGGCGACCGCAGGCGTCGACCCGGCGAACACCGACCCGCGGAACACCGACCCGGCGAACACCGACGCGTCAAACACCGACGCGCCGAGCGCCGATCCGGTGAGCAGCGACCCGCTGGACCCAGGGGCCTCCTTTGCCTGGGGGCTGGCGCGCATCACCTGGCTCGTGAACAGGCAGGGGCGGCCCGGCCGACCCTGGGATGGCGATGCCCTGGCCCAATCACTGGGGGCCCTGGATGCCCTTTGCCAGAGGTCCCTGACCGAAGGCGGGGTGATCCCCTTGACCCACATGGCCGAGTCCGTTCGACAGCGCGTCTTCGATCTCCTGGCGGATCAGCGGGCCCCCACCTCCGTGCGCCTGGCCGCCGCCGGTGCCGCCGCGCACCTGGCCCTGCCGGGAGAGCCGTCCTCAGCCGGGGAGGGCGATGCCAGCGGCGTGCGGCGCCTGTCCGCTGTCCTGGCGGACAGCGCCACAGGGACGCCCGTGCGCTACGCCCTGCTCGGCACACTGGCCCGGCTGGCACCGAGCTTCGCGCCCCCGGCTGCTGGCTCCGGTGAGCTGGCCGACGACAACGCCCGCGAGCCGACCGGCCACCAGCTGATCCTGGATGCCTTCGTCACGCACCTGGCCCGGTCGGAGGTCGAGCTGCGCGCCCGGACCCTGGAACTCCTGGCGGCGCGGGAGTTGGACACCTACGCCCGAGCCGCCGGAGCCGAACTGTACCTGGCGCGCCTGGCCGTCGAGCCCTCCCGGGAGATGCGCGCGCACCTCTTGGACCTCCTGGCTCGCTTCCGCCGCCCGGATCTGGTGGGCAAGCTCCTGGCCAGTCCCGCCGCCGCCGCCCTGGCGGGGGAGGATGCGCGCGGTGTGCGCCGCCTGGCGGCCACCCTGGCGACCCTCGCCGGGAACGACCCCGGAGCCCTGACCGCCAGCGCCCATCGCCTGGTCGCTTTCCCGGGTCCGCGCACACGTCTGCCGCGCCTGGAAGAGGCCCTGGCCCTGGTGGCTGTCCTGACGCCGGACCAGGCGCTGCGCCTGGATCCCCTCGACCACGGGCACTTCATTGATTGGGCCCTGGAGTTGCGCGCGGCCCGGGGCAGCCAGCCCCTGCGCCAGGCGCTCCTCGGAAGTCTGGTGGAGGTGCACCTCGCCCTGGCCCTGGAACACGGGGAGCCGACGCACCTGGCCCACGGGGCGGCGCTCCTGCTCGGAGATTGCGTCCTCGGCGAGGCGCAGGCCAGCGCGGCGGCCCCTGGGCGCGGCACCGACCTGGACGCGGTGCCCGTGGCCCACGATCCCCAAGAAGCCCTGACCTGGTACGGCCGGGCCTTGGAGGCGCACGGCGGCCGCGCTGGCGTGCCAGACAATTCCACCGCCGCCCTGGCCCGCGCCACCATCCTGCGCGATCGGGCCCGCTACTTCTCGGGCCTGGGCGACGACGCGGGAGCCCGGGACGACTACCGCGACATCCTGCTGTCGGCCCACCTGGCCGCCTCGGGTGCCGCGCCGGCGCATCCGGGCGGGGCCTCCCCGGTGGCCGTTCTGGACCTCTCCGACCTGCGGCGGGCCGCCGCCCTGCTGGCCAGCGCCCCCTTGCCGGCCAGCGCTGGCTCGGCGGCGAGCACGACACCCGAGCCTCAGCCATCTGCCACATCCCCGCACGATCCCGGTGCGTCCGCCACCGAGCAGGCCGGCGGGTCTGCTGCCGCCCCCGGGGGCGACGCGGCCGCCGCGCCGGGCGAGCGAGGCACGGCCCCCGATACACAGCCGGCGGTTTCCGCACCGACCGATCACCCGGCGCCAGCCCGGCTTGGCGCCGCCACGGATCAGTCGTTGGCGGTCTTCGCCTTCCTGATCGTCGTCGAGCGCCCGGCCTGGGTAGAGGAACCCCTGGCAGTGCGCCTGAAGGATCTGGCCCTCATGGCGGACTACGCCCTGCTGGCCGGCGGCCAACAGCTCACCGCCGTACGAGCCCTCTTCGCCGCCGCCCTGGCCGCTGCCAGCGACCAGGCCACCGTCTCCGCGGGCCCGGTACACGCCTGGCGCGCCCTCCTGGCCGACTCCGCCAGCACCGCCACCCTGGGCAACATAGCGGCTCGCCTGCAGCGCCCTCGCCCGGCGCCGGGCCCCTTGCCCGCCAACGGCAACTAAGCCCGGCTTCAGGCTTGATTTCCGAACACCAACCCAGACAATGGTCGCCTCACCGCGGGGTGGAGCAGTCTGGCAGCTCGTCGGGCTCATAACCCGGAGGTCGTAGGTTCGAATCCTACCCCCGCTACCACTTCCAAGAGAGGACTGGGCCCAGCCGGGCTCGGTCCTCTTCTTGTTGGACAGGCCCGAGTAGGGCCTGCCCTTCTCGCCCGTTCAGTCGACTCCTCACGCGCCTGCCGCCACATGGACAGGCCGGGGATGCTCGGGAGGGGTTCTTCGGAGCGCTTGGAGGAGGTGCCGGTGAGGGTCCGGGGCCGGGAGAGGGAGTTGGGGGGGCTCACCTCCTTCGGAAAACGCCCTTTGGAGTTTCTATCCGCCCATGCTGCCTGGCTCACGGATCTCTCTGACTCATGTGATCTGCGTGTAATTAGAGAACCTCTACTCGCTCTAGCCCCTGTGGGTGGCCGTACAGAACTCAGTCTCTGCCACCATTTGCTATTCGCTCGATCCCTGTTGGGAATGGTCTTTCCTGCCACGCGGGTGTCTCATTCAGAGCCGCCAAGAGCATCCGGTTCCGTGGCCCATGACTAGCAGATGGACACAATGTGCGTAGGCTGATTCACTTCATAAACCCGAGGCACGGGCTCGTGGCAGTCTCGGCAATCGCTAAAAGGGCAGCTGACCGCATAGCCTGCTCGCCAGTGCGAGCGCTGAACTGCAGGCCGCGCTCAGATACCCACTGCCAGTGTGCCATCCCCCGACGACCACCGCGAAGATGAGCCCGTAGCTGAGAACGTTGGCTGCGGGGAGAAACAGGAAAGCGAACAGGAAGCCGACCTCCTGCAGGTCCGTCTGCTCCCTATTGGTCTCTCTCCATGTGGACGTGGCGTGGTAGGAGACGGTGGCACCGAGTCCGATGTGGAGCCAATGCGGGCCGCCACCATCCATGAAGAACATCACCGCCAGCACCACAAGCGAGAGTGTCGGCACAAAGTAGGGCGCGATCATGATGAGCCAGTTGCCGCCGCCTTCGAAGTGCATGACGCCTCCCTGGTCCCACGTCGTCTTGATCGACTTGACCCGGTGGAAGGTGAGAACCGCAAACAACGCGTGGGTCAGTTCATGTTCAAGCGTCGAAAAGGCAGACCCCCAGCTGCGCTTCCTGAACAATAGCCACCAGCCGACCACGTATCCCACGAACCCGAGAATGAAAGGCAGCACATGCTCGGGCACCTCTAGGAGCCGTCGAGTGCGGGTCGCATCGAGGTCACGGCACCCGGTAGGAAGAGCAGGGCGGCCACGGCTGCCGGCCACTTGAAGGCGTTTATCAGGGCGTTGATTGCACGTTGCATTGATCCAGTCTAGCGCCTTGCCGGGGCGGTGACACGGCAGGGGAGGTCACGGACAGCAAGAGCGCTAGCGTCTCGCCGGGGAGCTGGAAGAGGTGGCCTGCAAGCTATTTCACCTGTGCCGGAGGGAAGCGATCCCGCACCGGACAATCGCCCGCACTCTCAAGGAGGGCGGCCATCAGCGCGCCGGAAAGATGCGCGGCAAGCTGCAAGCCCTGCTCGGGGAGGTGGGCGGAAAAGGCGCTCCGCGAGGGAAACTGCGCGCGGACCTGGAGGCTCTGGTGGTGGAGGGCTTGTACGACGACCGGCGCTGGGTCGAAGAGGTCGTGAACGCGGAGAACGAGCGGCGCAACGAACAGCTCGACCGGCGCATCCGGATACTGCACAGACAGCTCGCTGAAAGAGAAGAGGCCCTCGAGCAGGCACGGTCAGCCGGCTTCGGCCTGCGGGCGGGCTACCGCGACCTCCAGGCCTCTCGGCAGAGGGTGATGAGCTCTAGATCCAGCGCCGATTGTCTGAGAGAATCCTGGAGCATGACTTGGTCTTGGAGTCTTCCTGAGCTGTGTGGTCAACCGCTGCCGTCGGCGATGCTGCCGTCGGTCTCGTGTGAAACCAATCTGCGCAAGTGGGTAGGAAGGAGCTGAGGAAGCTGCCGCACCGCCCCTCCCGATGAAGAAGCTCTCACTCATTCTCCTCGCCTTCGCCCTCGCCTGCGGATTGGGCGCCGTGCTCTGGCGTTCGCTCACGGCGAACGCGGTCCCGGGGACGGTCTCCCAGGGAGAGGAGCGCGGAGTGGCGCACGTTGCTCTGGCGGCCCCGTCGGCCCCGTCGGCCCCATCAGCCCCGGGCGACGTGACGGAAGCGCCAGAGCCCCCCCCCGCGGCGCGGGAGGCCGTCGCGGCCGAAGGCGCCGCCTCACTCTCGGTTACCCTGCGCGGGACCGCCGTGGCCCGCATGGCCGGCGTGGAATACGGTCTTGAAGCCGGCCGCTTCCGGATCCACTTCGACCTGACCGACCGCGCCCAGGCCGTCGAGGTGCGCGGCGGGCGCTGGGAGTGCGAGATGGAGGTGCCGGCGGGAACCTCCCTCGCGGAACTCGGGCGCGCATCGATCTCGAGTGTTGTCCTGCGC
The DNA here is from genome assembly GCA_036011365.1 of Planctomycetota bacterium. Taxonomy (GTDB): domain Bacteria; phylum Planctomycetota; class UBA1135; order UBA1135. The sequence goes on from DASCNH010000108.1 coordinate 6,344, forward strand.
TCCCGGGGTGGCGACCCGTTTCCCGAAACGATCGCCCTGAGCGCCGACCGAGAGCTCGCCGTCGGGTGTCTGTGGTCGGGGAGCCACCTGCTACACGTACTCGACGCGAAGAGCGGAGCGCACCTCGCGGGCGTGCGCGTGCTCCCCGCCAGCGCCGGTCGGCTGCCACCGGCAGTCCCCGCGAGCTCCTCGCCGGGGGAAGGCTCTCCCTTCGTCTTCGAACCGAACCTCCGCTCCCTGGGCGGCGACGACGTGCGGGCCTGGTGGGTCGGAGCCTCCGAGCACGAGTGGGCGCGGATCGCCCTCGACCACCGCCGGGGCGGAGATCGAACGGTCAGCTTGCGACGCGCCGGAGAGCTGCAGGTCACCTGGACCGGCACTCCGCCCGCAGGGCCGGTGCTGGATGTGCGCGCACTCGACGGCCCCCTCGCCGACCGGCTCGTCGGTCGACAGCTGTTGGCCGGAGGCCCCCCGGCACTCTTCACCGGCCTCGCCCCGGGACGCTTTGGGGTCGAGCTGCACCGGATGAGCCGCGAGGGGCGGCTCCTGCTCAGCCGGGAGACCCGCGTGCGCGCCGGCGAGCGCACGAGTCTGCACCTGCACCTCGAACCCCTGGCCAACGCTCCCGAGCTGGTGCCTCTCGGCGGCACGCTCCAGGTGCACTCCGGCTGGCGAGGCCTGGGTGGGCTGTCTCTCGCGGTGCGCCGCGACGATCCCGCCGGCGCCGGAGGCTGGGGTACGGCGATGACCGACCGGAGCAAGCACGCCCTGGGAGAGGTGACCGCCCGTGAGGGCGCGGGCGATGTGCGCCCCTGGAAGTCCGACGCCGTGCTGCCCGGGCGATTCCGGATCGAGGTGCGCGGCCCGGAGCGTGCCCTGCTCCTGCAGGAGTGGATCCAGGTGGGGCCGGTGGGAGCGACGAACGTCGCCCTGGTGATCGACGCACCCACGGCGGTCGCCATCGATGTACGCGAGGGAGCGGCGGAGCGCCCCTTCCTCACCGGCGCGAGCTCGCCGGGCCGACGAGGCCTTAGCATCTCCTACCGCCCAGCCGACTCGGACGCCTCCTACAGACGGGTCTCCGGCGAGCTGGACGGTGCCACGGGCGTCTTCCACGCCCGCATGCCACGCGGCGAGTGGGAGCTCTCGATCTTCCACGAGGACTACGCCTGGGTCCAGAAGCGGCTCGCCCTCAACCTCTCACAGACGAGCGTGACCGTGGTGCTGCGGAGCAGCTGCACCCTCGAGCTGCGTCTGGTTTCCGAGGGTTGGAGGGTCCCGGTGGAGCGGGAGTGGTTCCGCGCCATCGAGATCACCGACTTCGAGGGTGAGCCGCTGCCTTTTGGTTCAGAAACGGTCGGCAACAGCCCTGGCCGCGCGAGACTGTCCATGGAAGACCGCAGCCCCTGTCGGCTGGTCTTCCCACCGGTGAACGGCTTCGCACCCATCGCGCCGATCGAGGCCACGCTCTCCTCCGAGAGCCCGACCGTGCTCGAGTTCGAGCTCGAACGGCTCTTACCCGGGCAGACCGGCACCGGCGAGCGCCGCTGAGAATCCGGCGGGCTGCCCTTGGGCGTCCTCCGGTCTCTACCTGATGCCGGGATCCAGATAGGAAACTGCCCCTGGGCCCTGTGCCTCTCCCCGTTCCTACCCTCCAGACCGCCAGGGCAGGCACAGAGAGATCACGGACAGAAGGTCACTTCCAACCCGTCGGAGAGGTTGAAGTACGCTCCACCCGCAGCCGGGTCCCGGTACCAGAACTGGAAGTTCCAGGTCGAGCCGGCGGTGATCTGG
>DASCNH010000109.1:0-30359 GCA_036011365.1 Planctomycetota bacterium
TCGCGCTCGGCCTGTTGCTCCTCGGCATTGCGCAGCGCTGCCCGCAGACGTAGCTCCAAATCCTTGCCCAAGTCCGTGGCCGCCGCGGCCGGGGTATCCTCCAAGAGGCGGCGCGCCGCGGGCAGGTCGCCTTCGCGATAGTGGAAGAGCGCCAGCACCAGGGCCCGTTGGCGCTCGCCGAGCTCCCGGGGGGCCCGCTCGGCCAGCTGCTCCACCACGGCGGCCTCCGCCAGGGGCGCACCTTCAGCGGAGTCGAGGGCCAGGCGGCGCAATCCGCCGGCGTGCTCGAATACCAGCGCCTCACCGGCCACCGGCGGACGGAAATGTCCCGAGTAGAGGATTCCGCCTAGCCATAGTTCCGTCGGACTGTCCACGCCGCGAGCCGCCCCGGCCCGGGCGCGCTCCAAAAGCGCCGCCAGATGCTCCGCCTCCGCCCGCCGCAGGGCAATCTGCCCCGCCACCGCCGCACGCCAGGCGTCTTCCTCCTGGAGCGTCCATTGCCGCGCCAGCTCCCCGTAGTCCCGTTCCAGCCAGAGGGGGGCAGTGCGCTCCTCCAGGGCGATGAAGCCCGCCCGGGCATCCTGATCCCGGTACTCACCGGCCAACTCCCCCAGGCGCTGCTCGGCCTTCGCCAGCACGGCAAAGGCCGTCCCCATTCCGGGAATCTCCTCGCCCTCCCGGAGCCCGGCCGCCCCGCGGGCCTGCTCGAAGGCCTCCGCCAGGAGGCCCAGGGCGTCACCGGTTTCCCGCCGCAGAAGCGCCGTCTCCAGTTGTGCGCTGCGCTCGCTGACAACCTGGGCCAGGCCCGCGTCCAGCTCCCGCCAGGCGCGCAGGATGCTGAGGCGCCGCTCCGCTTGCACGCCCAGGAGATTGCCGTAGGCCACGCGCAGCTCTGCCTCCCCCAGACCGCGCAGGTCCAGTTCCACATCCCAGGCCCCCGGTTCCCGGGAGAGCTCCGCCAGGGCACTGCGCCAGCGCCCCGCTCCGATCAGCTCCCCCACCCGGGGCAGGAGCACCCCGTCGCGCCAGGCGGCGAGATTCGCGTCCAGCTCCAGACGAGCCGCCTTCCGCGCCGCCGCCAGACGCGCGCCCTGGGACACGTGCCAACTCAAGTGCCCGGCCGCCTCCGGTGGCAGCTCCCCCAGCTCGCCAAAGCCCGTGGCCTGGAGGAGTTCCTGGCCATGGCCAGCGCCCAGCAACCGTTCTGCGCCGACAAAATCCCGGTCAGCCAGGACAGCCGACAGGGAAGCCTCAAGGGGAGCGCGCAGGCCCCGCAGCCGCTCGTCGAGTTGTCCCAGGAGACGCACCTGCTCCCGGCCCCAGCCGGCCCGATGCTGCTCCGGCAGGCTGGGGTAGATCCCCGCCAGGCCGGCCAGGGCCGCCTTGAGTTCCTCCGGCCTCTCAAAGCGCCGCACCACATCATCCAGGGGAGGCCAGCTCTCCGGAGCCAGCTGTGCACTTCCGGGACCGGCCGGGGTGGTGGAATGCTCGGACCAGGGCTGCCAGGTGGCGAGCAGCACCGCCAGTGCCAGAGCTCCGGCGGCGGCCAGCCAGTAGATCCTGCTCCGCCCGCGGCCGCTGGTCTTCTCCAGATCCTGGGAACGAATCTCCGGTGCCCTCCGGGCGCGCACCCGGCGCAGGTCGCGGGCCAGCTCGTTGCAGGTCCCATAGCGCTTCTCCGGGTCGCGGCTCAGGCACTTCCTGATCACCAGGGACAGACCGCGGGAGAGCTGCGGGGCCAGCTCCCGGGGATCCGGCACCGGGGCGTAGAGCACGCCGGAGAGGATGTCTGCCACGCTGTCACCGGCGAAGGGCGGCCTCCCGCAGACGGTGTGAAAGAGCGTTGCACCCAGGGACCATTGGTCGCTGCGGCTGTCGGCGGCGGCCGCATCGCGGGCCTGCTCCGGGCTGATGTAGCAGGGCGTACCCAGGGTGCCTCCGGCGCGGGTCAACAGGGGATCGTCTTCCGCGAAGGCCAGCCCCAGGTCCACCAGACGCGGCTGTCTGGAGCTGTCCACCAGGATGTTGCCGGGCTTGATGTCCCGGTGCGTGACGCCGACCTCCTGGGCGTGGGCCAGGGCTCCGGCCAGGGGCAGGAAGAGCTCGATGGCCTCGTCCTCAGGTAGCGGGCCATCCTCGAGCAGCTCCAAGAGGGAGTGCCCTTCGACCAGCTCCATGGCAAACCACCAACGCCCGTCGGCGCGCCCCAGGTCAATGGCGGAGACTATGTGCGGATGGGAAAGGCGCCCGGCCGTGCGTGCCTCGCGCTTCAGGCGAGCCACGGCGCGTTCCGTACCCACCAGAGCCGGGTGCAGCACCTTGATGGCCACCGGGCGCGAAACCGCGACCTGAATGGCGCGGTAGACGACGCCCGTGGCACCGCGCCCGATTTGGGCTTCGATGGTGTAGCCCGGTATTTCCGGGAGCGGAGCGCCCTCCGCCTGTTTCACTGCGTCAGTATCCATGCTCGCCAGGCCTTGTCTGCCTCCTGCCGTACCATACCCGCCGCCGCCGTGAAGGCTTCATCATAGAGTATACCCCGGGCGTGACCGTCGGGATCCACGCGTCCGGGGGCCGGGGGCGCACCCCGGCGCAGGACCGCGTGGAAGGCCCCCAGGGCACCCGGACTCCGTGTTTCGAGCCAGGAGAGCAGCCCCATGGCCGCCGCGGTATCGATCTCCGTGAGTTCCCCGAACTGCAGCCCGGCCAGCTTGTCGAAGCGTCTCACGGCGTTCTTCTCCAGGAGCCCGATCAGCGCCTTGCGCCAACGGCCGCGCCGGAGGTCCGCCCGATCGTAGCCAGCGTCAGCGCGGGCGGCGGTGGTGCCGGAGGCGGGGGTGGCGACGGCGCTCCCGCGACAGAAGACACGGTTCTGCCCGTGGCAGTTGAACTCCATCAGGCTCGCCAGACCCTCGTCGTACCAGGGCGGCAGGAGGCGGCCGTCATCACCTTCGAGGTTCGCGATCAGATGTCCCCATTGGTGGTAGGAGTGGCCAATAATGTCCACGTCGCCGCGCTCGCCCTGACGCGCCACGGAGAGCGGCGCCGGGTTCCACCAGTAGAAGCCGTGGGTGCGTCGCACGGCAGTCGCCCAGCCCTCGGGCAGGTAGCGCCCCAGGGGAGCACAGTGCTCGATGGCGCGCCCAAACACATCGGCATCCCTGGCCAGGAGCACCACCCGCGCCCGGCGCGCGCCCAGGGGATCGGCACCGGGCGCGGCGGGCTGATCCGGACTTTCTGTGACCGAACCAGCCTGCCCGCCGCTATCCCCGGGGCCGCCCTGGCCCAGGCCCCGCTCGGCGTCATCCCCGGTGCTCTCCGTCTCCGGCCCTCCCCCCGCGGGCGTCCCGGTCCCCGCTCGGGAGAAACGAGCGCCAAACCAGGTGTAGCCGCGGCCCAACCCGGCGCCGACTTCCTCGAGCAACGCGACGGGGAACTCCCCGGCCACCAGGGCTTGGGCCGTGAGCACGCTCGGCAACTCAACGCCCGCCGCCATGGCCAGCTGCAGAACATCCCGGCGAGCCAAGGCCTCTTCCCGCGGCAGCCACTGGCCGAGGTACTCCTCAAGTCCGCGCAGGCGCTGGGCCGCGCCGTACTCCATCCACTCGCCATTCACTCTCACCAGACCCGCATCCAGACGCTCCTTGTCCTCCGGCGTGACCCAGCTATCCCCGTAGGGCACCAGGCCCGCAGCCCGGCGCTCGGCCTCTGCGTCGGCGGCGGCCCGACGGTCACGCTCCCGCTCGCTGAGCCACTCGCCGCGGTAGAGCACATGCCCCAGAAAAGCGTGGGCTCCGGCGTGGTCGGCGTCGAGCTCAACCACACGCCGCATGGCGCGCTTGGCCGCGGAACGCAACTTGACCTGGGCCGCCCAGGTGCCCAGCTCAAAAAAGTCAGGCGCGCCGCTGGACGCCTTCCAGCGTTCCTCAAAGAGCTGCGCCCGGGTGGGGCCGTAGGTCACAGCCACCACTTCGGCGGCGTCGAAGGTCAACTGCCCCAGACCTGTTTTCAGCACCAAGCCCCGCTTGTCGCGGCGCAGGATATCCCCCTCGAGCCGGCGACCATCGCGCAGCTGGACCTCATCTCCCCGGGCGCCTGAGACCATCGCCAAGGAGAACGCCAAGGCTAGTGCCAGACGCGATAAACGGAGAAGAACGGCGCTGCCCATGGGCCCACGGTAGCAAGCCATGCCTCGGGTGTACCGTTTCCACTGTCCCCTTCGACCCGGGCAGCCTGTCTCAGGCCCAGCGCCCCCGCGGGCCGTGGCAGCGGGGCGAGCCGGCGGCAGCTGGGAAGTTCAGGCCGGCGTCCCCACGGCTCCCGCATCGTTGCTCCCCCTGCCCAGGCCGTACTTGTCGAGTTTGCGCTGCAGGGCAAAGCGGCTGATGCCCAGGTCCCGGGCGGCCTGGCTCTTGTTGCCCCCGGCGTGGGCCAGGGCCGCTTCGATGGAGCGCTTCTCCAGGTCGGCCACAGCGCCCTTGATGTCGCCCGTCGCCGTCACGGCCACGCCACCGGCGGCGGCCACGTCCATGGGACGCCCCTCGCGCACGGCATCGGTCAGGTCCTTCAGGCTGACCGTGTCCTCCGCCAGGGCCACCAGGCGCCGCATCTCGTTTTCCAGCTCGCGCACGTTGCCCGGCCAGTCGAAGGCGACCAGCGTGGCCATCACCTCGTGGGGCAGGGTGGGTACCGGGCGGGACGCCTCCCGGGCGGCGCGCGCCAGCAGGTGCTCGGCCAAGAGGGGGATGTCGTCCCGGCGCTCGCGCAGGGGCGGCAGACCGAGGGCCAGGACCTTGATGCGATAGAAGAGGTCCTCGCGGAATTTTCCGGCGGCCAAAAGATCCTCCAGGCGCTCATGGCTGGCGGTCAGAACGCGCACATCGACGGTCTTCTTCTCGCTGGACCCGACGGCGCGGAACTCGCCCTCCTGCAGGAAGCGCAGGATCTTTTTCTGCATCTCCGGGCTCATGTCCCCGACCTCGTCCAGGAACAGCGTACCGCCATTGGCCTGTTCCACGAGTCCCTTCTTGGCCCGATAGGCGCCGGTGAAGGCCCCACGCGTGTGACCGAAGAGCTCCGATTCCAGCAGGTTGTCCGGCAGGGCGGCGCAGTTCTCCGTGACGAAGGGGCGCTCCTTGCGGGCTCCGTTGAAGTGGATGGCGCGGGCGATGAGCTCCTTGCCCGTGCCGCTCTCTCCCTCGATCAGGACCGGCAGATCGGATTCGATGATGCGGTCGAGCTGGCGGAAGACCTCACGCATGCCGTCGCTGGCGCCCACCAGGGAGTGGTAGTCATAGCGCCCGCGCTCGCGGCCGAGCTCGGCGCGCACCACGGCCAGTTCGCTGTCCCGGTCGCGCACCTTGCGACCGAGCTGTTCATTGAGGCGCGTCACCTGGGCGCGGCTGTGCTCCAGGCCACGGTTGGTCTCGCGCATCCGTTCCACGAAACGCGCGTTGCGCAGGGCCACGGAGGCCAGATCAGCCAGCAGCTCCACCAGCACCAGGTGCTCGGTTTCAAAGGCGGCGCTCTGCAGACGGTTGTCCACATAGAGCACACCCTCCACCCGCTGGCGATCGCATGAGGAAGGTCGGATAGGCAGGCAGATCACCGAGCGCAGGCGCAGGTCCTCGACGCTGGCCATCTGCTCGAAGCGTTCGTCCCGGGAGGCGTCCACGGAAAGCACGGCTTCTCCGCTCTTCAACACCTGGCCGGCGATGCCCATGGAAAGGCGCGTGTGCGGCACGGGAATGTCAGCCCGGTCGAAGCTGCGGGCCACGCGCACGCGCAGGGACTCCACGGAGGCCGGGGGAGGATTCTGGTCGGCTGCCTTTGCTCGATCCTCGGCCAACAACAGGAAGGCGCGCTCTCCCTGGGCCAGGGAGAGCGCGGAGTCCACGATGCGCGTCAAGAGCGGCGCCAGTTCCATCTCACTCAGGATGTCGTGGGTCACCGCGGCGAAGACGCGCAGGCTCTCAAGCTCGCGCCGGTTCTCCCCGGTCATGGTTTCGAGGCCCGGCGCAAGCTCCCGGCGCGTGGCGCCGCTGGCCCGGGTTTCGTCCCCGAGGGCCAGGACCTCCAGACGCGCGGCCCCCACGCCGATCACATCGCCCGGGGCCAAGAGCCGACGCTCGATGTCCTGGCCGTTGACCGTGGTGCCGTTGGCCGAGGACAGGTCACTGATCCAGGCCCCCTCAGCCATCAGCTCGACGCGGCAATGGCTGCGGGAGGCCCGGGCGCTCTGGATGGCAATGTCGCAATCGGGCGAGCGCCCGATGGTGATCACTTCCTCCTCGAAGGTCAGTTCCTGGCGGGCTCCTTCTTCAGTAAAGTCGAGCTTGAGCAGCATGGCAGGTTCGAATCAGGTGTTGTCGCGGGGCGCCCACGGGGCACCGCGGGCGCACCGCATGGGGAACGGCCCCTGGCGCCTTGTGCGGGTTCGCACATCAGTAGAGACTCTAACAGCCGACGCCTGTCCAGTAACCGCACACCCCTTGCCAGTTTTCAGCGATGTCTCCTAAACCGTGGTACCACAAAGGTTTACGCTTCCAATGCCAGGGCAGTGGGCGTTGTTGCCACAACCACGGCGACTATTCCTTTGTCTACTTGGCCGATTCCGAGGTGCGCGCCCTGGCCAAGGCCACCTCTCTGCGCAGGCCCGAGTTCCTGGAGCGCTTCTGCCAGAGCGTGGACGGCTGGATCACCCTGCGCATGGACACGCCGGCCTGCCCCTTCCTGAACGCGGACGCCCGCTGTGCGGTCTACGACATCCGTCCGCGCCAGTGTCGCGCCTGGCCCTTCTGGCAGGAAAACCTCAAACGCACCACCTGGGAAGGGCCGGTCAGCGACTGCTGCCCGGGCATCGGCCAGGGTCCCCGGCACTCCGCCAGGGAAGTGGAACGCATCGCCGGGGAGCTGGAGGAGTTCTACGGGGACGACGGCTGAGGCGGCCATGCCTGACCGGTCCCGGGAGCGCCGGTCATCCCGCGCCCGTCAGGGGCAGAAGGTAATCGCCAGCCCGTTGGACAGGTTGTGGCCCGCGCCCCCCGCTGCCAGGTCGCGGAACCAGAACTGGAAGCGCCAGGTGGAATAGGGTTGGACCTGGCCTGCGGCGCTCGGCGGGGCAGAGAGGTCCACGGGCAGGATCGCTCCGCCGGTCGCGTCCGTCGGGGCCAGACCCAGGCGGTACTGGGGCGCTCCGATGCACAGGGTGCCGTCGCCGAGGGGCGCGGAGATCTCGTTGTCCCCATAGAGGAAAAGGCCGATGCTGCCTTGGCTCGCACCGTTGGCGATCAGGTAGAGCCCGTTGTCCGCCACGGACAGGGATCCGATGTGGCCCATGGCCGCCCCGGGCCCGCTGGAGTTGGGTGACGCGGGACAGTAGGGCAGGGCGGCGCACTGGCAGGAGTCCTGAACTCCATCGCCGTCACCATCTGCCCCGGCGATGTCAAGCACCTGAACAGCGCCGGTGCCCACGGCGGTAGCCGACTGACCCACGGCGCCCACCAGCAAGGTCGTCGTCGCGCCGCTGCGATCCAGGGCCAGAGCATGGCCGAATCGATTGCCCTGGGTGCCCTCCGGATCCATGCGCCACCCGCTCTCGGCCCAGCCTCCGGGCCCACGCTGGAAGTAGGTCAGGGTCCCCGTTCCATCCAACACGCCATCGCCATAGGCGGCTCCGGCCGCAGCGTACCCGCCCTGGAGTGCCACGGATGTCCCCAGATTGTCGAACTGCTGCAGGGTCTGGCCGCTGAAATGGCTGCTCTCGCTCCAGACGCCGCCGCTCTCCTCGAAGAAGTAGACCTCGCCCCGGGAGAGGCCGCCGTTGTCGGAGAAACGGGCCCCGACCATCAGGGTCGAGCCCGAGAGGGCCACATCCCAGCCGAAGCGCGCATCCGACGCCGCATCCGAAGCGACCAGCTTCGCTCGCTCCTGCCAGATACCGCCCCCGAACTGGAAGATGTAGACCGCACCGGCATCGGTACCGCCCGCGTCGTCCCGCTGCACGCCCACCGCCGCCCAGAGTCCATCGAGAGCCACGCTGCCCCCGAAGAAGTCACCGGGCATGGAGGAGCTGCCACTCCAGCGATCCACCTGCGTCCAGTTGAGGCCCTGCCTGGCGTAGACGAAGACCGCGCTCGGCTGGGCCGCGTCCAAGCCAAAGTTCGGCGCGCCTATGAGCAGCGTGTCGCCCTGGAGAGCCACCGCATCTCCGAAGCGCGCACCGGCCATCAGCTCCGGCGGTGCGAAGCGTTCACCCTCGACCCATGTGCCGGATTGATCCTCTAGCAGGTAGGCCGTACCGCAGTCGATCACCGGCCCGTCCCCCACCGGCGCCCCCACCAGGGCCCAGGTGCCGTCGAGGGCCACCGCATAGCCAAACTCGTCCCCCTGGTGCGAATCCGAAGCACCCAGGTCCGCCGTCAACACCCAGCCTTCTCCCCCGAGGTCGTAGACGTGGGCGCTGCCGTGCAGTCCCGCCACACCCCAAACCGCCGGCCCTCCCACCAGAGCGCGCTGCCCGAAGAGAGCCACCGACTGGCCAAAGTCCCGCACCCCCTCCCGCAATAGAAGGTCGCACTGGGCCAGACCAACTGGAGCGCCCCAGAGGACGCAGGCGGCGGCGAACACACGCTTGTCCATACTCCCAGCCTAGCCGATCCGGCCCAAAGCCGACAGGTTCAAGACATGCTGACCCCATGCGCGCCGCGATTCCCAGGCCTAGGACTTCACGGGCAGAGCGTCACGGCCAGGCCGTCGCTCATGTTGAAGGGGAACAAGCCCCCCGGCTGGGGGAATCGACGCGGGCGGAGAGGGCGTTTGGCGGGCGCGGCCTAGCCCTCCCCGAGCAGCCGGGCTACTTCGGGTTCGATGGCGGCGGCCCAGGTGGCGTAGGCGGCGGGGGTCAGGTGCAGGAGATCGGGCATGACTTCCCTGGAGAGGTTGCCGGTGGGATCCAGGAAGGAGGCGCCGATGTCCAGGAAGTGGACGCGGGGCTGGGTGGCCGCCCAGGCTTCGGCCAGGTTGTTGGCGGCTTCGTTGGTCTGGCGGAGGGGGTCGGCGGGGGTGGCGCCGCGGGGGAAGATGGCCAGGAGCAGGACCTGCATCTGGGAGGGATGGGCCAACAGCTCCTCGACGACGGTGCGCATGCCGTCGGCGATCATGACCGGGCTGTCGTCGCCCGAGTTGTTGGTGCCGATCATCAGGACGGCCAGCTCCGGGGAGAGCTGGCCCAGGTTGCCGTGGCGCAGGCGCCAGAGGACGTGCTGGGTGCGGTCGCCACTAATGCCGAGGTTCACGGCGGCGCGCCTGGCGAAGTGCTGGGCCCATGCCTGGGCACCATTGTTCTCCCAGGCGTGGGTGATCGAGTCGCCGATGAAGAGCAGGCGGCCTGGGCCCGCGGCGGCACGCTTGTTCATGGCACCGTGGCGTTGCTTCCACCACTCGTCGAAGCGGGGCACGGGTGTGACCGCCGCATGGGAGGGCGCCTCGCGCACGAGGATGTTGGCGAACTCCATGGGCGCGCCGGTGTGCGTCAGGACCACCGGGCCCATGGCAAAGGGGCCGGAGCCGACCAGGCCGCTTTGGGACTTGTCCGGCCCGGCGCGCAGGTGGACGGCGAAGCGCCTCCACTCGCCCGGGGGCGCGGGAGCGAGGACCAGCTCCGTGCCGCCCCCACCGGAGAGGGAGATGGTGGTGCGGCCGACGGGCCGGGTGGTCGACGCCGCGTCGGCGCTCGCTCCTTCTCGCGCACTTGCTGCGGCGCTCCAGCGGGCGTCGAGGGTTACGAGGCAACCGTGGAAGGCCTGCGCGCTGGAGAGGGGCACACCGGATCCGTCGCTCATGAGGCGCCAGTCGTTGGCCGTCCAATGTCCGGCCTCCGGGGCCTTCCACCGTGACAGGTCGACACCGCCGTAGAGCGGGCGCAGGCCCGTGGCGGAAAGGGCGATGTCAGCCCGGGACGGCAGGTCCGAGGAGGCCGGCAGCTCCCGGATAAAGATGTTCTTGAAGTGCGCCTCGGTGCCCTCGGACTCCAGCACGATGTAGCCGCGACGCGGGGAGATTTCATCGCCGCCGGAGACCTGCTTGCCGTTTACCTCCAGGCGGATCGTGCCGTCGATGCAGGTCACGGAATAGTGATTCCACTCCGGCGCGGGCTTGGAACGCTCCTCGTTCGGCAGGCAGCGCGAACCTCCGTTCGGGTTCTCGAAGATGGGGGTCATGCGCGCGCCCCAGATCGGGAAGATGTCCCCGTGGGTCGTGTACCAGCTGCCATTGGGACCGTCCATGACCTGCACCTCCACGGCGCGGGCGAAGGGCACGCCGAGGGCCGGGATGGGATCTGACCAGATGAAGAGGCCCGCGTTGCCGCCGGGAACCATGTGACGCCAGTCGAGTTCGAGCACGAAGTTCTCGTACATGCGGTCCGTGCGCAGCAGGCCGGTGGGCTTGCCGGAACAGACGATCATCCCGTCCCGTGCTGTCCAGGTGGACTCGGCGCAGTTGACGTCCGCCCAACCGGAGAGGTCCGTGCCGTTGAACAGCGGCCTGAAGGGCGCTGCCTGGGGAGGGGCCTGGGGAGCGGCCTGGGGAGGGGCCTGGGGAGGGGCGAGCAGGGCGCAGGTGGCTAGCAGGTGGGCTATCAGCATGGCGCCAGCATAGGAAAATGGGGCCGATTCAGGCCGGTTGTTTTTGTTGACTGGCGGGGCATTGCCGGTTGGGTCGGCCGCGCGGGGCGTTTTCCAACCACCCCGGACATGCTGGCGGTAGGGAAGCTCGCCTGGGACACATGGATGTTCTCGGAAGACTGACCGTGGGCGACGACTCGCTCGGTCGACCTTGCGAAGAGTTCAAGCGTTGCGAACTCGGCGGCCCTTGGTTCTGTTCTGAGCGAGCGCTTTTCCCCGGCCAGCGATGTGGATCTGCTGGTCCTGTTCGAAGCGGGGGCACCCGTGGGCCTCTTCCACCTGATTCGCTTGCAACATCGCCTCGAAAACCTGCTCGGCCGACCGGTGGACCTCGTACGCCGGGATGGCTTGAAACCGGGTATCCGGGAGCGCTCCCCGTCACGGGAACTGAACACACTGGCCCAGGCTCGGGACGCCCCCGGGCACCAGCCACACTTGGACTCGTCCAGGCCGGGGCTCAGCTGCCCTTGAAGCGCGGCAGGCGTTTCTCGGCGAAGGCGGCCAGGGCCTCGACGCGGTCCTGGGTTTCCAGGGTGCTGGCGTAGCAGCGGGACTCGTGATCGAGGCCCTGGGCCAGGGAGACCTCGCCGCCGGAGTCGATGGCTTCCTTGGCGGCGCGCACGGCGATGGGGCCGTTCTGCGCGATGGTGGCGGCCAGGTTGCGGGCACATTCGTCCAGGGTGCGGCGCACCTGGTTGCCATCGCTGGTGTCATCGGGGCCGTCTGTTGAGGTGGCGATGCGATTCACCAGGCCGATATCCAGGGCCTCGACGGCGTCGACGCGCCGGGCGGTCAGGATCAGGTCCTTGGCGCGGCTCTTGCCAATCAGACGCGGCAGGCGCTGGGTGCCGCCGGCGCCGGGGATGATGGCCAGGCTGGTTTCAGTCAGGCCCAGGGTGGCGTGGGGCGCGGCCACGCGCAGGTCGCAGGCCAGCAGAAGCTCAGTACCGCCACCCAAGGCGAAGCCGTTCACGACGCCGATGGTCGGCTGGGGCAGGGCCTGCACATCATCCATCAGGGAGCGGATGTGGTGCACGAACTCGCCCACGCGCTCCGGGGCCATGGTGCGGCGCTCCTTGAGATCGGCACCGGTGCAGAAGGCCCGCGTCCCGCTGCCCGTGATCAGGATGCAGCGCAGGGAGAGATCCCCGCGCAACTCCGCCAGCAGCGTGCGGAACCGGCGCAGCGCCGGGAACGAGAGGCAGTTCATGACCTGCGGCCGTTCGATGGTGATCCAGGCCAGCTCCCCCTCCCGGCGCAGGGAGATCAAGCCCGGCTCGTCGGGCACATCCGTGGGGAAGCCCAGGTCCGGGGGCGAGGTCGCGCTCATGGGCCCGAGCCTACTCCGACGGCCCCGGTCAATCCCAGAGGCGGGTCTGATCTGCATGGGGCGGGGACTGTCGCGGCGGGTTCGCCGGGCTTCCCTCCGAGCAGGTCGCGGACGGCATCCAGGACAGCCCGGGGCGTGATCTCGCCCATGCAGCGTCCGCGGTCGGCGCCCGCGAGGGGACAGCGCTCCCGGTGGCAGGGGCCGCAGGCCAGCTCGACACGCAGCACCCTGCGCCGGGCAGCGGTCTCCCCGGAGCTCGGGAGGGCGGAGTGGAGCGGGTCCGTCGGACCCGTGATGACCACCGTGGGAGTTCCCACTGCCCGGGCCAGGTGCGCCGGGCCGCTGTCCGTACCGACGAATACGGCCGCGGATGCGGCCAGGGCCATCAACTCCGGCAGGTCCGCAGCGGGGTCCAGGTACAGCAGGCCCGCCGCCGGGGAGGAGGCACCCTCCCAAGCAGCCCGGGCCGCCGCCGCCTCGCCCGGGCCGGCCGTCAGCACCACGGGCAGGGCCTGGCCGCGGGCCAGGTCGGCGATCAGCTCGCTCCAATGGGAGGCGGGCCAGGCCTTGGCGGAATCAGCTCGCCCGCCGGCACTCAGCAGCAGATAGGGCTCGCCCGGGACCAGGCCAGCCTGGGCCAGACGCCCCGCGACCGAGGTGCGGGCCTCGTCTGCGGGCACCAGCCGCGGGCGCAGCTCCCCCATCGCCAGGCCCAGTTCCTCCCCCAGCATGGCCGCGGCGGCGGCGAAGGGCAGGGGCGTCGGGCGGCGTCCGGCGCGGCGGCCGAGTTGGCGCTCCACCGGGTGCGACAGCCAGGGGCGGCGTCCTCCGTCGGCCCAGCCGCAGGTCATGCCCACACCCGCCCGGCGGGCGGCGATGACGCTCCTGAGGGAGCCATTCAGGAACAGGGCCAGCTCCTGCCCCGCGTAGTGCTCCGGCCCCTCGCGGCCCGTGAGAGCGCGGCGGGCGACACCGGGAAAGCGGCCACTGAAGAGGGACAGCAGCGGGGCGCTGCCCAGCAGCGTCAGGGAGCTGGAGGCTGCCCCGGCCAGGGCGCGCAGCACCGGCTCGGCCATGACCGCATCACCTATCCAACCGGGCAGGCGCACGATTGTCCGGGGCGGGGTGGAGGGTGCCTCGCCGTGCCCCGGCGCGGGCGCCGGCGCGTCTTCGAGCGGCGGCCTGAAGCCAGGCGGTGGCGGTGGCGTAGAGCCGGGCGCGGGCAGAGGCGCGGCTCCCGGCGCGGGCGGCGCGGGTTCGTGGGGGCCAGATGACCAATTGGACCCAAAGGGCCCCGGTTCTCCGCCGCGGGGGCGGTGGGCGGCCATGGCGCGGCGGCGGCGCTGGACCTCCCGGGCCCAGGAGCGCCACAGGCGCCGGGCCGCGGCGCGCGGGGTGCTGTCCCCCAGCCGTCCCGTACCGCGCAGCCAGGCCAGGAGGAAGCGCAGGCGCTGGGCACGCGAGACGCTGGCGGGAGTCGAGTGCAGGAGGGCCGCCAGGTCCTTGGCGAACCAGCGGCGGGCGCGCTGCCGGCGGCGGGGGGCGGCACGCACGCGGCCCACATCGATCATGGTCAGGCGCTCCCCCGGGCCGACCAGAATGTGAGACAGGTACAGATCCCGGTGGTACCAGGAGGGCCCCGTGCCGTCGCCGTGGAACTTGACGAGCAGCTCCAGCAAGGCACTGGTGAGGCGGCGGCGGGTGAGCTCGTCGGCCTTTCGGAGGCGCTCTCCCAAGTGCTCGGGCGCGGCGGCCGCCCGGGCTTCGAAAGGGTGGCCCGCGGCCGTAATCCGGGCCATCACCAGCGCCGAGAGGCCCCCGGAGGAGGCCCAGGCCAGGGGCTGCGGGACGGGCAGGCCGGCGGCGGCCAGGGTGGAGAGGGTGTGGAACTCGTCCCGGGCCTGGCAGCCGCGGCGGCCCGCGAAGCGCTTGACGATCACGGATTGGGACGCGGGTTCCCGGGCCGGCTCAGAATCGCCGTCTCCGCCGGGCAACTCCACCACCCGGATAAATGTCTCCCGCCCCGGCAGGCGGCGCAGGGCGCTCCAGGGCACGGCTGTCAGACTGTCCCGGGCCACGCTGGCCCAGAAGCCGTCTCCGGGCGCGTCCCGACGGGGGGCCGTGTCCCTGCCGGGCTGGCCCGGGTCGCCGGGAGCGGTGGCCAGGTCCGGCGGGGGCGGAGCCCCGGCTCCCGGGGCTCCGGGGGACTTTGGGACTCCGGAAGCTTCGGATGGCGCCGGGGATGCCGGTTCAGAACTGCTGGGGGATCGCTGCAAAGGGTTTAGACGGGCAGACGGCACGCCGATGAACACCTTTAATAACAGAACAGCGCAATCCTCGCCCGGCCCGCCCGGGGACTACCCCCTCTCCAGAGCGCGAGCCCCGAACCACCGGGCTTGCACAAAAAACAGCGCAGGGGGGTTTCCAAGGGGGCGTTTCGGGGCTCGAATGGAACTCAGAGCCCAGAGAGCGGCGGCTCCGACAGCCCGGGATGGGCCGCCGGAGGCGCGCACCCGCGAGGAGATCCCCCGGACCTCTCACCTGACGCATCCACCTCCCTCCCTCCTGAGATTATAACGGGACGCCGTCGGCGCCCGCGAACTGCCCATGTCCACCGGACCTTCCGTAGCTCTCACCGCAGCTCAACGCGAGGAATACAACCCCTTCCTCTCCATGCAGAAGGGGTTCAACACGGCCGCCGACTACCTCGGTCTCGACGAGGGTCTGCGCGAAGTGTTGCGCTCCCCTGATCGCGAACTGACCGTCTACCTGCCCGTGATGATGGACGGCGGCGGCGTGCGCGTCTTCACCGGCTACCGCGTGCAACACAACTTCAGCCGCGGTCCGTGCAAGGGCGGCATTCGCTTCGCACCGGATGTGAACCTTGACGAGGTGCGGGCCCTATCAGCCTGGATGACCTGGAAGTGTTCCGTGGTGGATGTGCCCTTCGGAGGCGGCAAGGGCGGAGTCATCTGTGACCCGCGGGAAATGTCCAGGGGCGAGCTCGAGCGCCTGACGCGGCGCTACACGGCCTCGATCATGGACATCCTCGGTCCGGACCGGGATGTGCCCGCGCCGGACATGAACACCAACGAGCAGACCATGGCCTGGATCATGGACACCTACTCGATGCACGTGCGCAACACGACGACCGCCATTGTGACCGGCAAGCCACTGGCCATCGGCGGCAGCCGCGGACGCACGGAAGCCACCGGGCGCGGCGTGATGATCAGCTGCCGGGAAGCCATGAAGAAGATCGGCCTGCGGCCCGAGGACACGCGCGTGGTGGTCCAGGGCTCGGGCAACGTGGGCGGCATCGGCGCCCTGTTGCTCTACCGCGAGGGTTACAAGGTCATCAGCCTCTCGGACATGTACGGCTCGGTCTACCGCGAGGAGGGCCTGGATGTGCCCGCCGTGCTGGCGCACCTGCGCGAGCACCGACGCCTGGAGGGCTACCCCGACGCGCAGCAACGCCCCAACGAGGGTCAACTCGAGATCGATTGCGACCTCCTGGTGCCGGCGGCCACGGAGAACCAGATCACCTCAGAGAATGCGGACCGCATCAAGGCCAAGCTGATAGTCGAGGGCGCCAACGGCCCCACCACGGCCAAGGCCTCCGAGATGCTGCACCAGCGCGGGGTCGTGATCGTGCCCGACATCCTGGCCAACGCCGGGGGTGTGACGGTCTCCTACTTCGAGTGGGTCCAGGATCGCATGGGCTACTTTTGGACCGAGGAGGTGGTCAACAGCCGTCTGGAGCAGGTCATGGTCAAGGCCTTCCACGAGGTCTACCGCACGGCGGAGAAGTACAAGGTCTCCCTGCGCACGGCGGCCTACATCCTGTCCATCGACCGCGTGGCCAGCGTTTACCACCTGCGCGGCATCTTCGCCTAGAACGCCCCCGGTTACCTGGAAGACAAGGCCAACCATGAACGCTGAACCCTTCGCCGAGGATCTCCTGCGCAGCACGCCGCTGCTCGACGACGAGACACCCTTCCGCACCATGATGGCGAGTTTCGACGACGCCGCCACGATGCTGGGCATCGATCCGGACGAGTACTCGATCCTGCGCAAGTGTGACCGAGAGATCCGCGTCTCCGTGCCGGTCAAGCTCGACAACGGGGCCCTCTCCGTACTGGATGGTTACCGCGTGCAGCACAACGCCGGGCTGGGGCCATTTCTCGGCCCCCTGCGTCTCTCCGCTGACCTCAAGCTCGACGAGCTGCGGGCCCTGGCGGCCTGGATGACCTGGAAGTGCGCCGTCTTGAATGTGCCCATGGGCGGTGCCGCCGGGGGCATCCAAATCGATCCCAAGCGCACCTCACGGGGAGAACTGGAGCGCGCCGTGCGGCGCTACACCGCCTCGCTGATGAGCGATCTCGGACCGGACCACGACATCTTCGCCCCGGATGCGGCGGCGGATGAGACGGTCATGGCCTGGATCATGGACACGGTCTCATCCCACGCGCGCCATACGGAGAACGCGGCGGTGACCGGCAAGCCCAAGGAGCTCGGCGGCAGCCTGTGCGCCCGGGACTCCGTGGCCAAGGGCCTGCGCGTGATCCTGAAGCTGGCCTTGGCGGAGTTCGACATGCCCAAGACGGAGCTCTCGATCCTGATCCAGGGAGCGGGTCGCGTGGGCGGCAGCCTGGCGCGGGTGCTGCACCGGGACGGCCACCTGGTGTGTGGTATCTCGGATGTGCACGGCGCCCTCTACAACGAAAAAGGCCTGGACATCCCGGCGGTCCTGGAGTGGCGCAAGGAACATGGCAGCCTCTCCCACTTCGACGGCGACTGTGACCGCATCGGCAACGAGGACTTGCTCGGCCGGCCCTGCGATGTGCTGATTCCCTGCGCCGTGGCCAACGCCATTCACTACTCCAACTCCAACAACATCGAGGCGCGCCTGGTGGTCGAAGGCGCCCACGGGCCCATCTCCGCCCGGGCGGACAAGGTCCTGCAGCGCCGCGGCATACCGATCGTCCCCGACATCCTGGCCAACGGTGGCAGCGTGGTGCTCTCCTACTTCGAATGGGTGCAGAACCGCATGGGCTACGCCTGGAACAAGCCGGTCATCGAAAAGCGCTTGCGCCGTTTCATGACCGAAGCCTGGAACGCCACGCGCAAGGTCAAGAACAGCCACGACGTCAGCCTGCGCATGGCCGCCAACCTCCTGGCGGTGGAACGCGTGGCCGCCGCCGACGAGTTGCGCGGCATCTACGCCTGAAACGCCCGGGCGCGGCGGCGACGAGCCGGCGGAGACCTGGCCGCACCGGATCAGCTGTCGGCTAGCGGTACTTGGAGCGGTTGCGCCAGGCGTCCAAGGCGAAACGGCCGGCCACGACCCAGAGGATCAGGCCCAGGAGGGGCTGGGCCACCTCACGCACGCCCGCCAGGTGGTGGAAGAGCAGAACCGCCAGGCCGGCGCCCACGACGGCTCCGGAACCGAGCCAGAAGGCGGCCTGGAGCAGCACACAGCGCTCGCGGGAGTAGAGGATCAGCGAACGGATCGCGGTCACCAAGGAGACTGCCATGCTGCAGGCGCGGGCCCCCTCGAACTCCAGCATGGGCAGCCCCAGCAGCAGGGCCGGTACGAAGACCAGGCCGCCGCCGATGCCGAGGATCGGAGATAGGAAGCCACCGGCCATGCCGACCACCAGGCCATAGACGTAGGCGGAGATGTCCAGGCCACTGGCACCCAGCGGTGTGGCGGTCTCCAGGTGTGAGAGCTGGGGCATGAGGATGCGCAGGCCGACACCGAAGAGCACGACCACGAAGACCTTGCGCAGGAGTTGCGTGTCCAGTTCATTGGATACGCGGTAGCCGACCTGGGCGCCCGCCAGGGCTCCGCAGGCTATGGCGCCGATCAACAGGAGGTCCAGGGCCGAGTCCGGTTGCAGGGCTTCCGTGAGCGTGGCCATGGAGGTCGAAGCCGCCACCAGCACGAGAGAGGTGGCCACCGCGTAACGCAGTGGCACGCGAAAGCCGAAGTGCAAGAGCGGTACCGTGAAGAGGCCGCCCCCGATGCCGCACAGGGAGGAGACAAAGGCGATGGCACAGCCCGCGGGCAGCATCCAGATGGAGCCGCGCGGACTGGGGCTCAACCTGGCGTCGAGCATCAGGTTGGTCCTCCTGATTCCGGAGCCAGCGCTGGCCCCCTGGGCCCATGGGACAAGCTGGTCGCAGCATCGGGCGCGCCATTTGCTTCGTTGATCAAGGCACTCGTGGAATGATCCTTCGGGTCGCCGCAGATGACGATCTCGATGCCGAGCTCCATGTCCACGGCCCGCTCGGGCACATCATCCACCGTGTAGTCGGTGCCCTTGGCGTGCACATCCGGCCGCAGGCTGCGCAGGGTCGGCACGAGGTCCGGTTCGTCAAAGGCCACCACATGGTCCACGCAGGCCAGGGCGGCGACGATCTCCGCCCGCTCAGCCAGGGGCATCAGGGGTCGGCCGGCGCCCTTCAGGCCGCGGATTGAAGCATCCGTGTTGAGGGCCACCACCAGGCAATCGCCGCGTGTGGCCGCGTCCGCCAGGTAGCGCACATGGCCCACATGGAGCAGGTCGAAGCAACCGTTGGCCAGCACGACGCGCGGGCCGCCACCAGTCTCCCTGGCCGCCGCCAGGAAGGTGGCCAGGGTCTCACGCCCCACGAGCCCTCCCCCGGCGCCAGCCGCACTCATGCTCCTTGGCCCATCTCCGGGCCAACCGAACTGCGGGCTGTTGCTTCAGCGCCCCGGGCGGCGGCGTTCAAGGTTGCGGGACGCACTCCTCCCGCGCCTCCGTCCACTTCGTTGGCGCGGGAGAGCGGCCGCCTGGGCCGCGGCGCGCCCCAGAGGGCCGCGGCCAAGGCCTGGGGAGTACACGCGACCGCTCCGTTCTCCATGACCACCTGGCCACCGGCGGCATTGGCCATGACCATGGCCTCTTCCGCGCCACAACCAGCGGCCAGCGCCAGGGCGAAGACCGCCGCCGCCGTGTCGCCGGCGCCGCAGACATCGGTCACCTCGCCACAACCGGAAGCTGGCACGAAGAGGCCCTCGTCCTGGGCGCTGAACAGGGCCATGCCCCGGTTGCCCCGGGTGACCAGCAGCTGACTGCAGCCGAGCTCGGCGCGCACGCCCTGGGCCGCCGCTTCCAGGGCGTCGTCACGGTCCAGAGTGTGCTGGGACACACCGGCAAAGGCGGCCAGCTCCCCTTGGTTGGGCGTGGCCGCGGCCAGGCCCGGGGAACCTCCGCCCCCGCCTGCGGCGCGGAAGTGCGTCAGTGATGTTCGTGGGTCGAGGACCACGGTGGTGGCGCCCGCCACGGCCAGAGCCGCAGCGCCGACGTCCGGCCCGATCGTGCCATAGGCGTAGTCGGAGACCAGCAGCACATCGACCTCCGTCGCCAGGGCCCGGATCTCATCCGCCAGACCCGAAAGCCAGGCCGCCGGCGGCGGTGCACTTGGATCGCGATCCAGGCGCAATACCTGGCGCGCACTGCGGCGCGCCTCAGCCGCCAGGACGCGGGTCTTGGTGGGCGTGTCCCAGCCTTCCAGGAAGCTGATGCCCTCCGTCCGCGCCCCATCCGTCGCCAGGATGTTGACCAGCTCACGGCCGGCGCGGTCGCGGCCCACCGCGCCCAGGACACGCACCTCGGCACCCAGGGCCAGGGCGTTGCGGGCCACATTGGCCGCCCCACCGGCGCCCAGATGCTCGGAGGAATAACGCAGTACCATCACCGGGGCTTCCCGGGAAACGGACTTGGGCTCCGCGTGGATGTAACGATCGGCGATCAAGTCGCCGACCACCGCCACGCGCAGGGAGGCGAAGCCGTCCAGGGGAATGGCGTTCGTCATGGGACCATTACTCCCGCAACCGGATTGGTTTCGCGGGCCGCGCCTGGGCCGCAGGGGGCGGCGGC
Organism: Planctomycetota bacterium; assembly: GCA_036011365.1. Classification (GTDB taxonomy): domain Bacteria; phylum Planctomycetota; class UBA1135; order UBA1135. The sequence continues at coordinate 19,923 of DASCNH010000109.1, forward strand.
GGCTGCCGTGTCCCACTCGGCGGCTTCCTCGGCCAGAAACCAGTCCGAGGACACGCCGGTGGTTGACCCATAGCGCAGGGCGTAATGGAACTCGTTGTTCCCGGCGGCTGCCGTGCTGTACTCCCGGTCGACGACGGGAATGGACCCCCGGAATGCCTCCCAGGCGGCCCTGTCCATGTCCAACACCCGCCTCACCAGGGGAGCATAGCGAGCAGCGGCCCGGGCATCTCCGTGGCCACCAGCTCCTGATCCCGAGCTCGCTTCCGTTCCGGCTCCGAGGGCGGCATTCACGAACCAGGGCATGATCCGGCCGACCTTGTCCACCAGGAGGTTCTGCTCGGCGCCGAAGTCCAGGGGGCTCTGGTCCGTGAAGGTGGTGCCCGTGGCATCGCCGGCCGGCGGCATATACTCGCCCGCCTTCCGCGCCAGGCCCAGGGCTTCGGTGCCAGGAAACGGGTGGAAGAAGGAGGTGCGGAAGCGGCCGAGGCGCGTGTCCGCCAGGAGCTGTACGGTTTCCATGAGCTCCTCCCGCGTCTCCGTGGGCAGGCCCACCATGACAAAGCCAGAGGTGTGCAGTCCCGCGCGTCGGGCCACTTCCACCGTGGCCCCTATGGCCGCGTCCGTCATGGGCCGCGCCAGCACTCGACGGCGCACGCGCTCGCTGCCGGACTCGATGCCGAGCTTCAGGATACTGCAGCCGGCCCGGGCCAGGGCCGCCGCCACTTCCGGATCCAACTGCTGCACATGAGCGTTGACCACAAACGGAACGCCGATGCGTGCCTCCTCCCAGGCGGCGCAGAACTCCAGGGCGTGCTCGCGGTCCTGAGTGAAGAGATCATCGTCCAGGATGAAGGTGCTGATGCCCGCGACTTGCCTGAGTAGCTCCCGCACCTCGGCGATGACGCCCGGCACCGGGCGACGGCGCAGGAAGCCGAGCTCAAAGACGCGTGTCCCGCGCTCTTCACGGTAGAGGTCCACGATGCGGTGGTTCAGACAATAGGTACAGCGATAGGGACAGCCGCGACTCGTCAGCAGGCTGAACCAGCCGCCCTTCAGAGCGGTGATGCGCTGGAGGTCGAAGAGTCCCAGGTGTGGGGCTGGCAGCTGCGCCAGGCTTGGGAAGGGCGCCACTGGATTGCGACGCCAGCGCGCGCTTGCGGCGACTTCCGGGGTCGTCGGGCGTTCCCCTTCCCAGGCGAGGAAGTTGGACACGGCGGCGGCGCTCTCCCCGGCCTCGATGCGCTCCACCAACTCCACCAGTGCATGCTCGCACTCGCCCACACCCACGAAATCCCACAGGCCTTCCCCCATGACCTCCTCCGGTACGAGCGTCGGATGAATGCCCCCGGCGATGATCGGCGGCAAGTCCAGTCCCGTCTCCGCGGCCAGCGTGCGCAGTTGTCCGGCGATGGAACGCGCCTCGCCGTACTGCTGGGTCAAGCAGGAGAAGCCGATCAGGCCCGGTTGCCACGCTCGCACGATTTCAAGGATGTCGGCGGCCGTCGGCAGCGGTGTGAGTTCAGAGTTGATGTTCACCAGCCGCGTCCCGTGGCCGGCGGCGCGCAGGACCGCCGACAGAGAGGCTAGTCCGTGGTTGAAGCCGAGCTGCGTGTCCCGGTTCGGATAGACGAAGAGGACCCTCATCAGCGCTCGGGTTCTGGCTGCGCGGAACCACCAGCGCCATCCCCAGCGGTCCCATCCGCAGCCGTCACGCGCTCCAGCATGCCCGTGGTCGAGCGGCCGGGTACCAGGGGCACGAGTACGACTTGCCCGCCGTGGGCCTCCACCCACTCGCGGCCCACGACGCCCTTATCCGCCCAGTCCTCACCCTTGACCAGCACCTCCGGTGTAACGCGCTCCACCAGGCGTTGGGGCGTGTCCTCGGAGAAGGCCACGACCGCATCGACCATTTCCAGGGCGGCCAACACAGCCATGCGATCCTCCAGGCGATTCACCGGGCGCCCCTCGCCCTTGAGGCGCGTGATGCTGGCGTCGTCGTTGACACCGATGATCAGCACATCGCCCCGCTCCCGGGCCTGGCGCAGGTAGTCCACATGGCCCACGTGCAAAAGGTCAAAGCAACCGTTGGTGAACACCAGGCGCTGACCCTCGGCGCGCCAGGACTCCAGGGCTCTGTCAAGCGTGTCCTCGTCCAGGATCTTGCCCTGCGGCGGCTCGCTGAGCATCAGGCGCGCAGCCAGCTCGCCCAGGGTTACCACCGTGGCGCCCAGACGCTCGACGACGATGCTGGCCGCGGCATTGGCCAGGCCCACGGCCACCTCGAAGGGGAAGCCCGCCGCCAATCCCAGGGCCAACTGGGCCACCACCGTATCCCCGGCGCCGGTCACATCGTAGACATCCCGGGCCTGGGCGGCCACGCGCCCCTCGCTCCCGTCGCGGTGGCGAAAGAGGATGCCCTTGGGGCCCATGGTGACGACGGCCACCTCCAGTTCGAGGCCCGCTACCAGATGCTGCGCCGCCAGGGAGGCGTCTTCGTATCCGGCGATCGCGCGGCCCGTGGCCTCCTCCGCCTCCCGACGGTTGGGTGTCACGAGTGTCGCCCCGTGATAGCGGTCGTAGTCGCTGCCCTTGGGATCCACCAGCACCGGGACGCCCTGGGCGCGCGCCGCGCCGATGGCCCGCCGACACAGGGCCGGCGTCAGCACGCCCTTGCCGTAGTCCGAGAGCACGAGCGCGCCGGCTCCCGGGAGCGCCGCCTCCAGGGCATCGCCGAGGGCAGCCTCCAGTCTCGGTTCGAGAGCTTCCTCCACCTCCCAATCCACGCGCAACATCTGCTGGGCACCGCTCAGCAGGCGCACCTTGCGCGTGGTCGGTCGCCCGGCGCCGGTGAGACAATGGTCCGTGCCAATCCCCTCCTCCCGCAGCAGGGAGAGGAGCTGCTCGCCGGCCTCGTCCTCGCCCACCAGGCCCACGGCCTCCACCCGGGCCTGCATGGCCCCCAGGTTGGCGGCCACATTGCCAGCTCCACCCAGGCGCAGATCCTTGCGCCGGGCCGAGAGGATCGGGATCGGTGCCTCCGGCGACACGCGCCCCACCTCCCCGTGGATGTATTCATCGAGGATCAAATCACCGAAGAGCACCACCTTGGGCGCGGTGCCCCCGGCGATGGTCTCCAGGGCGTCGAGCAGCGTGCGTCGGTTCACTTGTTCAAATTCTGGGCTTGGGGCGCGGCGGCGGCCGGGGGATGATAACCGCCCGTGGCCTTGAGGACCTCCACATAGCGCGCCACACCCTCCTCCAGGGGCGTGAATGAGGCCCCGTAGCCCGCCGCGCGCAGGCGCGTCAGGTCAGCCAGGGTGTGGTCCTGGTAGCGACCGGCGAGCTCCTCGGGAAAGGGAATTGTCTCCACGGCACAGCCTCCCGGCGTACCGTCCGGGCCGGAGTAGTGGGCCGCCGTCAGCTCCGCCAGCTCCCGGAAGCTCCGCGCCGTGCCGCTGCCGCAGTTGAAGATACCACTGCGCTCGGGATGATCGAGAAAGTCCAGGTTGACGCGCACCACATCATCCACGAACACGAAGTCGCGCAGGAAGCCTTCGGAACCGGCGAAGATGCGCAGCCTGCCGCCCTCCTTGGCCTGACCGTGGAACTGAAACAGCAGGGATGCCATGCGCCCCTTGGCATTTTCCTGGGGTCCATACACATTGAAGTAGCGCAGGCCAACGACCTGCGTCGGAAAGCCGCCGGAGCGTTTCTCCTCCGCACGCACATGGCGGTCGAAGAGGAACTTGGAAAAAGCGTAGGCGTTGAGGGGCCACTCGCAGTCCCGCTCCTCGCGGAAACCCCGTGCACCACGCCCGTAGATCGCCGCCGAACTGGCATAGATGAAGGGGCAGCGGCCGAGGCTGAACTCCAACAGACGCTGGGAGAAGGTGTAGTTGCGCTCGAGCATGTAGGCGCCGTCGTGGACCATGGTGTCCGAGCAGGCGCCCTGGTGAAAAACGGCATGGACCCCGCGCCCTTCCCAGGCGTCGAGGTTCGCCGCGAACTCCCGATAGTCAACGAGTTCAGCAAAGGTCAGGGACTCCACGATGCGCGCATCCGCGGCGCGTTCCAAGTCCTCGACGATCACTATGTCCCGCTCGCCGCGGCGGTTGAGGGCGCGCACGAGGTTGCTGCCGATAAAACCCGTTCCTCCGGTGACGACGATCATGCTGTTGACTCCATCCCCTGCGCCGCTGGCTCGCGCTCCTCCGCAGGAGTGTCGCGGTAGCGGTCATGCAGCCAGAAGTACTGGTCCGGACGGTCCAGGATCATACGCTCCAAGTGACCGTTCAGGAGCGTCGCGACCGCCTCCGGCTTCAATCCCGCCACATCCTCCGGATTGATGACCGGGCCCAGGTTCAGCTCGAACTGGCCCGGGCGCTCGGCGCGCAAGCAGGAGAAGAGCACGACCGGCGCTCCCAGGCGCCGCAAGAGGACCCCGGCGCTGCGATCGCAGCGGGCCAGGCGCCCGAAGAAGGGAGCCATGACCGGCCGCCGCGCTGCGCGTTGGTCGAGCAACATGACCACCGCCCCTCCGGCGCGCACCACCCCGGGCACGTCTCCCATGGCGCCGCGCCGGGCCAGGAGGCGCATACCGCGGCGCTGGCGCAGGGCCTGTAGCTCCAGGGCCAGGTAGTGGTTTTGGGGCGGCTTGCCCACGGCGTAGAGCGGGGTGAAGCCCAAGCCAGCCAGGGCCGGCAGCCCCGCCTCCCAGTCGCCCAGGTGTGCGCCGACGAGTAGGCAACCGGCGCCGGACTCGAGCACCTCCCGGGCACAGGCACTGGCGCGCACGCGGTAGTGCTCGGCGAGGGGCATCCCGAGACAACGCCGGTCAAAACCGACGGCGTCCGCCGCCAGGCGGAAGAAGTGCCGCCAGGCATCCAGGACGCGGCGTTCGAGTTGCGCTCCGTCCTCACCCAGGGCCTGTCGCAGGAAGGTCCCCGCCGCCCCGCTGCGCCGGCGGTCCAAGCGCCGAGCCAGGCGCGCCAGCCCCCAGAGTACGGGTGTCAGCAGGACCCCCGGCAGGCGTCCGAAGAAGCCGAGCAGGGCCCGCGCCGCCCAGGCTTCGAGGCGCTTGGCACCGCCGCTGTGGCGTCCGCCCACCTCCCGCTCGGGGATCGGCCAGGGACCCTCTGGGTCGCCGCCGACCACACACCCGGCGAGGTCCAGGTCCAATAGCTGCGGCGGCGCCGGCAGGGCGACGGGCTCGGCTCCCTCAACCATGGAGGCCCTCGTGCAGGGCGGCGCGTTCGGCCCGGGCGGCGGAGGGCGGCAGGGCATCCAGCAGGGCCTCCAGCACCGGCGCTCCACCGGTCAGGGCGAACTCCACCTCAAGCACGCAGACCGGCGCCTCCGCCGGAAGTTTCACGCGGTCCTTGGCCGTGGTAAGCAGGGGGCGCTTCCCCCCCAGGCCGTCCAGGTCTCCCGGCCCGTAGGCGTGGTGGTCCGGGAAGCGCCGATGGGTACCGACCCGGGCGCCGAGGCCGGTCACGCTGGCCTCGAAGGCGTCCGGGTTGCCGATGGCGCTGATCAGATCCACCTCCATCCCGTCCAGGGCGGTCAGGTCAGCAGGGGAATCGGCGGCGCAGGCCCCCGCGGGTGCGGGCACCAGGGCCAGGGCCCGGTGTTCGCCGGTCAAGAGGGCCATTCCCGGGGCGGCGCGCAGCACCAGCTCGTGTAGCTCGGCGACGGCCCCGGCTCCGGCTTGGTCCGCGCGCGTCAACACCACGGCCTGGGCCCGGGACAGGGCCGCCGGGCCTTCGCGCAGCAGCCCGCGGGGTAGGAAGGCGCGCACGGCAGCGCCACCCTCCGGCGGCGCAGGCAGACCAAAAGGCCGCGTGGCGTCCAGGAGCACGATATCCAGGTCGCGCACCAGGCGCCGATGCTGGAAGCCGTCGTCGAGGACGATGACATCCACGCCGGCCTCCACCAGGCGCTGGCCACCGCGGATGCGATCGGGGTCCTCCACCAGATCACAGGCCCCGAGCTGGGCAGTCAACATGCGCGCCTCGTCCGAATCCGGCGCCGCCTGGCAGCCACCGGAGGGATGAGACCCCGGCGGCAAGGCCGGCCTTGAGCCGTAGCCCCGGGAGAGCACCCCCGGGCGCAGACCCCGGCGGCGCAACTCGCCCATGAGATGCGCCACAAACGGCGTCTTGCCCGTGCCGCCGGCGGTCAGGTTGCCCACGGAGATAACCGGCACCGCCAAGCGCGCCGCCGGCAACAGGCCGCGGTCGTAGGCTCGGCGGCGCAGTCCGGAGAGCACGCCGAAGAGTGCCGCGGGGACGCGCAGGAGTTCAATCAGGCCCCCGCGATGGGCCAAGCGTTCCGCCGCCGTAGGTGCCGCCCGGTGTGCCAGTGGCGCGCCACCACTGGCCGCCGTTTCGGCCGCATCCGCCGCCGTTTCGGCTCCGGGCAGGGGCGTGGCTCCCAAGTCAGAGGACCTCGATGCTCGTGAAGCGGCCCGCGGGCCGCCAGACGCCTAGAGGGAGGGCGGCGGGCCGGCGTCCTCGTCCGGAGCGAGCTCGATGAGCCCGCGCTCCATCTCGAGGAAGGCGATTTTGATCGGGTTTTCCTCGCGCGTTTCCACCAGGGGAGCGGCGCCGCGGATGAGCTCGCGCACGCGCTTTTGGAGCAGGGCCGTCTTGCGGAAGGACCCCTGGGCGGAGCGCTGGAGGCGTTGGGGCAGAGTTTGGTCCATGATCGTGGCTGGGTGTCGGGGGCCGGGTGTCGGGGGGCCGTCGCGGATGCTGACGGCCCTGGCGATTGATCGGCGCCTGTTTGGCGCGGACCCGGGAACGACGCATTGTAGTCCGTGGGGAGACCAAAAGGCAACCGATGGGGATGGATGGGACGCGACGGGGGTGGGGCAGGCTGCTTCCTGGGGCATCCCCTGACCTGGCCGGTCGGCCCCGCACGGGTGCCAGGCCAAGCCAGCCGCCACCACCACCCCCACCCTCCCTGGGAATTGCCCCCTGAGACCCGCCGAAGCGCGCCCCGGTCGCCCGCAAAGTATGAAAAAGTATCGTAGCCGCATCCCCGCGACCGCACCGTCCCCTCGCCTCCCGCGATCCGCCTGCCCCCTCGCATCCCGGCAATCCGACTGCTCCCTCGCCACCGGCGGTTCCTCTGTCCAGCGCGGCCTCGCGGTCGCGGGCGCCCTCGCGGTCGTTAGGGCGCCGCCGGCCGGTTCCCCAGGGCGGAATCGGACGGCAGGACCAGGTCCACAGTCTTCTCCGGCGGGTGGGCTTCACGGAAGGCTCGCACCAGGGGCAGGGTGCGTGCTCGCAGGCGCATCAGCTCCTCCGGCCCGAAGAGGCGGCCGTCGCGACCGGCCACCCGGCGCAGCACGACCTCCTCGGATACATCCATGTACACCAGGCGGTCGAGGTGGACGCGCAGGCGCGGATGGGACAGGTAGGCGCCCTCGAGCAGCACGCGCCCCCCGGCGGGGATGCGCGTGGCACCGGCCGGCAGGCCCGGCAGGCCCGGAAAGTCCACGGCCTCGCCCCGGGCCACTGGCTCCAGGATTTCACGGAAGAGGGTGCCCACATCCCAGAAGGCGCTCAGGGGATCGTCCAGGTGCTCCTCCCCGGGGCCCTCGGGTGGTGCGTCTGGCCGCTGGAACCAATCCAGGGAAACGGCCCGGGCCTCGATTCCTCGCCGCCGCAGGAGGCGCTCCGCGTCCCGGGCCCAGAGCGTGCGACCGGCCCCCGGGGGTCCGGTGATGCCCACGGCTCCCGGGCCGCGGCGGCGCTTCGATTCGTCAGGGTCCCCGGTTTCCGCACGGCTGGGAAAGCCCAGTTCGTCGAGCACGCCGGCGATCCAGCTGAGGCGCCCCTCGAGCAGGGGTACGAGCTCCGCCAGGTCATCGACAACAGCCTCGCAGTCCAGCACCTCATCAATGTCCGCATAGCCCCGGGACAGGTGTACATGGGGCAGGCCGTTGTCCCAGGCCGCGTCGCGATCACCGCTGCGATCCCCCACCATGACCGCACTGCGCGTGCTGAAACAGTCGAGCAGATCCTCCACCATGTGAGCCTTGCCTGCGATCCCAGGCGTGTCATAGCAGCGGGCTTCGTCAATCCACTGCTCCAGCCCCAGGTCCGCCAGCATCAGATCCAAATAGGCTTGGCCGCAGTTGCTGGCAATGCCGAGCTTCACACCGCATTCCTTGAGTGTCGTCAGGGCCTGTGCCGCGCCGGGCAAGAGCGCCGCACCACCGGCACGCAGGGCGTTCTCCTCCTCCTCCACGCAGGCGGCCATGACGCAGCCGCGGGTCTCCTGGTCCAGGTCACCGAAGAGACCCTTGAACCCAACATCCAGGGGCAGGCCCACGATGGACATCCATTCCCGGGCCGTGGGCAACTCCCGCTCCAGACCGAGTTCAGCGAAAGCCCGCCGCGCCCCGGCCCGGGCCGCCGCGGCCCAGAAGCGGTCCGTGGCAACCAGGGTGCCGTCGAGATCGAAGAGCACCGCGTCAAAAGGAACTGGCATGGCAGACATGGCAGGTGCCCCAGCCTACGCCCACCGTCGCCTGAATCCAGGTCTGCGGTGGCATCCACCAGGTCCGGCACCAACTCGCCGGGCCACGGCGAAGCGCTCGGTACTGGCCCGGGCTGCTCCCAGCCACTCCCGGATCCGGATCTCCACCTTTACCCGTCACGCTTTCCTTGCCCCAGGCGAAGCCTCCAACTGGTACTGTTCCGCGCTCGTGGAGCAACCGCGATTATCTGACCCCAGACCCGATCCCCCCCCATGAAGCACTTACTCCTGGCCATCCTGGCCGCCATCAGCCTGCCCCTCGTGGCCTGCCAGTCCTCGGAGGGGTCCCAGACCGCCGCCTCCGCCCCGGTCACCCTCGCCATCAGCGGCATGACATGAGGCTTCGGCTGCCCCCCCCAAGTGCGGTCCGCACTTGAAAACCTGGACGGTGTCGATTCGGTGAACGTGGACTTCGCCACCAAGACCGCCACCATCACCGGCGCCGACTTGAACGGCGCCAACCTGGTCAAGGCCTTCGAAGGCACGCGCTTCTCCGCCGCTGTGAAGGAGTGAGCCGGCCAGGGGCCGAGGGGCGCTAGCTGGCTCCGCCGGCCGCCCCTCCATCCCAGCCAGCCGCAAACTGACCCTTCCTACTGAAAGGTCGTAGGCATACCTTTGGTGGGGTTGCATCCGGGTCCCGGGCCCGGACTGCGCTGGCCCAGGCCGGATCACCACCATGTACTTCATGTCACGAGAAACGGCGCTGGGAGCGGCGTCCATGTTGCTGCTGGCCTCTGGCATCTGCGAGCAGGCCGCGGGGCAAGGCGCACCGCCGGCGCGGGCTCTGGCGCGGGAGCTGACAAGTTCCTCGCGCCTGGCGGGAACGAGCGGGTCGGCCTGGGGAGCCAGGCTCGTGAGCCGCGTGCTGCGAAAGGCCGCTTGGGAAGTGGAGCTGGACTCCCGGGAAGTGCTGCTGTCCCTGCCACGCCGCCTGGAACTCGCGGCCTTTGCTGACGGGGAAACGAACACGCCTTTCCTCGCGCACCTCGACCGCTTTGACGCGGATGCCCTGCCGCCCGGGGATGTGCCTCCGTTTAACGCCTGGTCGGCGAGTGGCGAGGTGCGGGCTCCGGTGGTGGATGTGGGGCGCGGCCTGCGGGGAGATTACGAACGGCTGCTGGAATCTGGAGTGGATGTGCGCGGGTGTGTGGCCCTGGCCCGCTATGGCGGCAGCTATCGGGGGGTCAAGCTGGATCTGGCCACGGGCTTTGGTTGCGTGGGGCTGCTGCTCTTCAGCGATCCGGCGGAAAACCGTGGCGCGGTCTGGCCCACCGGGCCGTTCAAGCCGGATTGGGCGGTGCAAAGGGGGTCCGTGTCACCCATGGGGCGCTCGCCGGGGGACCCGTCGACGCCGGGCTTTGCTTCGCCGCTGGTCGGCGCCGGGGCGGACGCGGATGGCGGGACGCCGCAGAGGCTCTCGGCGCGGGAAGTGAATGGGTTGCTCCCGTCATTGCCCTGTCTGCCCGTGGGCTGGGGCACGGCCATGGAGCTGAAGGAGCGCTTGACCGACGGTATCGGCCCGGGTCCGGCGGAGGCCTTTCTGGCCATCGACCAACCCCGGGAGCTGCGCGTGATCCACAATGTGATCGCGCGCCTGCCGGGGCGGCAGGGCGCGGACTCCGCCGTCATCCTGGCCGGCAACCACCGGGACGCCTGGGTGCGGGGGGCCCAGGACGCGGGCAGTGGGACCGTTTCCCTGCTGCGGGCGGCCCAACACCTGGGGGAACGCAGCGCGGGGGGTTGGCGGCCGGAGCGCACCATTCAACTGTGTTTTTGGGATGCGGAAGAGTCCGGCTTGATCGGCAGCACCGAGTGGGCAGAGGGACACGCGGACTGGGTGCGGGAGCGGGCCCTGGTCTACATCAACTGCGATGCGGTGGTGAGCGGAAC
>DASCNH010000110.1:0-25716 GCA_036011365.1 Planctomycetota bacterium
CGACACACTCATCAAGCGCGCCACGCAGCTGCTCGCCGACTTTCCCCGGCGCCGGGTGCCCTACGATGCGCGGGAGTTCGGCTGGGAGTGAGGCGGACTCACGGCCACAGCGTCAGCTCCCAGCCCGTTGACCGGTAGAAGTCGGCCCCCGCCGGCCTGCGGTTCCCGGAAGCAGGCCTGGAAGAACCAGCTCGATCCGGCCACCAGTTGTCCCGCCCGGGACGCGGCGGAGAAGTCCAAGACGCGGCTCACAGGCCGGCCCGGGCCTGGGTCGGTGCCAGGCGGATGGCGAGTCCTCCCGCACAGCGGCTGCCGTTGCCGAAAGCGCCTGTGCCGGGCCGCAGCAGACGCTGCCCGGTTGATTGGGCGCCGGCGTGGCGCGGAGCGCCAGCTCATTGGCTGCCAGACTGGCGCTGCCGGAGGCGAGCAAGAGCGCCTGCCCCCGCTGGAGCTGGACACCGACAGGCAGAAGGGGGTATCAGCTCCGGCGCCAGGGAGCAGCGCCGAGCCGACCATGTCGCCCCTCCCCGGGCCTCCAGGGCTGGCCTCCGGCGGTCCCCCGCCGGGCCTCCCGAAAAACCTCCGGCGGCCCGTGACAAACCCATGACAGAGCCTGACCGAGCCGTGACACCGGGCGTACCGAGGAACTCACCCTGTGCCCATCAAAACCCGACACAGGATTTCCCATGAGTGCCCCCACGCCGTCACTGTCTTCCGCCCCGGTCACAACCACCCTCTCACCCCGCGAGCGCTTCCGCCGCGCCTGTGGTGCTGACCGCTCCAGCGCGCCGGAGAGCGCCAGGCTGCCCGTTGACCGCCCCCCGGTTTGGCTCATGCGCCAGGCCGGGCGCTACCTGCCCGAGTACCGGGCCCTGCGCGACAAGCACTCCTTCTGGGAAATGGTGCGCACGCCCGCCTTGGCCTGCGAGGTGACCTTGCAACCCCTGCACCGTTACGACCTGGACGCGGCCATCCTCTTCAGCGACATCCTGATCGTGCCCGCTGCCCTGGGCCTGGATGTGGAGTACGCCGCCGGCGGTCCACGCATCCGCCCCCTGTTGCGCAGCGCCGCTGACGTGGAGAACCTGCTGCGCGTGGATGCCGCCCGGGACTTCGCCTATGTGCGCGCTGCCCTGGAACTTGTGGGCCGGGAGATCCCGCAACAGCTCGGCGAGGAACGCGCCCTGATCGGCTTCGCCGGCGCGCCCTTCACGCTGACCGCCTACATGCTCCAGGGCGGTCCGGCCAAGAATGTGGACGAGGTCAAGGCCCTGGCCCTCAACCACCCGGAACTCTACGGAGCCCTGGCCGCGCGTGTGGCGGACACGGTGGCGGACCTGCTCGCGCTGCAGGTGGACGCCGGGGTGGATGCGGTCCAGATTTTCGACACCTGGGCCGGGCATCTCTCGCCGGAAGACTACGAACGGTTGGCCGCGCCCTGGACCAGGCATGTCATCGAGCGCCTGCACGAGCGCGCCGGGCGCCGCGTACCCGTCATCCACTACCTGCGCAACTGCGCCGGACACCTGGAGGCGGCGGCGGCCACGGGCTGCGACGGGCTCTCCGTCGACACCTCCCTGCGCCTGGCCGACGCCCGCCGCCGCCTGCCCGCCGGTCTGTTCCTCCAGGGCAACCTGGACCCGGCCATCCTGCGTGGCCCCCTGGAAGAGATCGGCCCCGCCGTGCGGGCCAAGATCGACGCCGCCACTTCAAGCGGCGATGACGGCTTCATCTTCAACGTGGGCCAGGGCCTGACGCCGGCCACGCCCACCGAGGGCGTCGCCGCCCTGGTGCAAGCGGTAAAGGGCTACGGACGGTGATCACCCGCGAGAACATCGCCCCAAGGCTGCTCGAACGCTACGACCTGCGCGGGCCGCGCTACACCAGCTACCCGCCTGCCAACCACTTCCACGAGCTGAGCGGCGAACGCCTGGCCCGCCGCTGGCAGGCCGGCCAGGCCGCCTCCCGCGACGCGGGTCTCGGCCTCTATGTGCACCTGCCCTTCTGCCGCTCGCGCTGCTTGTACTGCGCCTGCCACGTGGAGATCGGCACCAAACAACCCCTGGTCGAAGCCTACCTCTCGGCCCTCCACAGGGAGCTTGAACTGGTCGCCGGACACATGGATCTGACGCGCCCGGTCAGCCAGGTGGTACTCGGCGGAGGCACACCGAACTTCCTGACGCCGGAACAACTGCGCCGCCTCTTCGCGCGCATCGCAGATGTCTGGTCCCCGGCGGCCGAGGCGGAACGTTCCGTGGAGCTCGACCCGCGGGTCGCCACACCAAAGGGACTCGACGCTTTCCTGGCCGCCGGCTTCAACCGCTTCTCCCTGGGTGTCCAGGACCTGGACGAGGAAGTGGTGCGGCGCGTGCGCCCGGGCGGAAACGAAATGGCCGTAGAGGAGGTCCACACGCACCTGCGCGCCGCCGGCATCGAGTCCGTCAACTTCGATCTGATCTACGGCCTGCCGGGCCAGACTCCGGCCAGCGCCGCACGCACCGCCGAGCGGGTCATCAAGTTGGCACCCACGCGCCTGGCCCTCTACAGCTACGCCCATGTGCCCTGGATCAAACCCCACCAGGCGGCCCTTGAGAGACGCGGACTGCCCGACGCCGCCCAGAAGGCCTTGATCTCCCGGGAGATGGCCGCGCGCTTCGCCGCCGCCGGCTACATCCCCATCGGCATGGACCACTACGCCCTGCCGAACGATCCCCTGGTAGCCGCCCAGGAAAACGGCACCCTACGCCGCAACTTCATGGGCTACACCACCGGCCGCGGCCTTGAGACCGCCGCCTGCGGCACCTCTGCCATCTCGTACATGGGCCGCGCCTACGGCCAGAACACCAAGCATCTACCCGCCTACATCGAAGCCCTGGAGCAAGGCCGCCTGCCCATTGAGCGCGGCTTTCTGCTCGACTCCGAAGATCACCTGCGGCGAGAGCTCCTGCTCGAGTTGTTTTGCAACTTCACCCTCGACCTGCAAGCCCTCTCCGCCCGCTTTGCCATTGATGCCCCCGCACATTTCGCCAGAGAGCTGACCGCCCTCGAGCCCCTGCTCGCGGACGGTCTGGTGGAGTTTGAGTTCGGTCCAGCCGACCCCAGCGCGGGGGCCGGCCCGAGTGACATGCCCGGGCAGCCCCAACGCCTGCGGCGCATCATTGCCACGGACCTGGGGCGCTTCTTCATCCGCAACGTGTGCATGGTCTTCGACTCCTACCTGGAGGCAGAGGCGGCCACGCCGGTCTACTCGCGCACCGTATAGCCATGCGACCCCCCGAGCGACCCACCGACCAGGGCAAGCGTCAGGCAACCACCGGCGGCTCTTCCCCCAGCGGCGCTTCCGCCCCCGGCGGAGGTTCCGCCCCCAGAGGAGGCTCCGCCCTCATCGGCGTGGTCTGGCTGAACCTGGGCGGGCCGGCCACGACGGCGGACCTGCCCGCCTTCCTGCGCAGCATGCTCAGCGATCCGACGGTGGTCAGCGCGCCGGCCCCGCTGCGCTGGGGCATCTCGCGCTTCGCCGCGACCTTCCGCGCCCCGCGCGTGGCCCACCACTACCGCCGCATCGGCGGCGGCAGCCCGCTCTACGCCGAAAGCGCCCGCCAGCTGGCGGCCCTCAACCGCGAGCTCGGCCCCGGGTTCACATCTGCCATCGCCTTCCGCCATTCGCCGCCCCGCGCCGACGCCGCCCTGACGGAGCTGGCCCGCTCCGGCTGCAAACGCCTGGTGGCCTTCCCCGCTTACCCCCAGCGCTCGCGCGGGACAACCGACTCGGCCCTCGCCGACCTGCGCCGGGCCGCCGCGCCCCTGGGCCTGGAAGTCGCCAGCTGCCCCTCCTTTCCCGCCGACGAGCTCTTCATCGACGCCCTGGCAGCCGGGGTACGGACCTGCCTCAAGCGCGGCGAGCGGACCCCGCACCTGCTCTTCTCCAGCCACGGCCTGCCGGAGTCAGCCCTGCGCCGGGGCGACCCATACCGGGACGAGGTGGAGCTCACCGCCGCCGCCCTGGCCGCCCGCTTCCCAGAGCTGTCCTCTTCCCTGGCCTTCCAGAGTCGCCTGGGTCCCGTGGCCTGGACGCGCCCCTACCTGACCGACGAGCTGCGCCGCCTGGCCGCCGACGGTGTGACCTCCGTGATCGTCGCCCCCCTCGCCTTCGCCTGCGAAAACTTCGAGACCCTCTACGAGCTGGACATCGAAGTCGCCGCCCTGGCGGCCTCCCTGGGCATCACGAGCTTCCTGCGCGCACCGGCTCCGGGCAAGCACCCGGCCTTCATCACCTGCGCCGCCCGCTCCATTCGGCGCTCTGCCGCCGCCGCCGGCTGGCTGCCCTCGCCGCCCAGCCCTGCCCCCCGCACCCACCATGGCCACAGCCCGGACTTCAGCACACGACAGGCCTGAGCCCGGCGCCCCCACCGTTGTCATCGGTGGCGGCCCCGCCGGGCTGACCTGCGCCTGGCGTCTCAAGCGCGCCGGCCGGCCCGTGCTGCTGCTCGAAGCGGGTGCCACGCCCGGCGGGAATGTGCGCACCCTGGACGCTGACGGCTATCGCATCGAACACGGCCCCCATTCTTTTATGGGTTCCGCCACGCTGATCATGGAACTGGTGGAGGAACTCGGCCTTGAAGCACTCCTGCGCCCCACGCTCCCGCAGGCCGACGCCCGCTACATAGTGCGCGCCGGCCGCGCCCACCGGGCCCCGGACGGCCTGCGTTCGTTTCTGACCAGCGGCCTGCTCTCCCCCGCCGCCAAGCTGCGCCTGGCCAGCGAGCCCCTGCGGCGCCCCGGGGGCACGCAGGACGACACGGCCAGGGACTTCTTCCGCAGGCGCTTCGGGCGCGAGGGCGCTGACATCCTGGCCGGGGCCTTTATCAACGGTGTCTACGCCGGCGACCCCGCCGAGCTCTCCGCCCCGGCGGCCTTCCCTCTCTTCTGGGAGTTTGAACGCCAGGCCGGCAGCATGCTGCGCGGCGGTCTGCGCCGGGCGCGCGCCCGCCGCCACACGGCGGCCCCCGCGCGCAAGCCGTCAAAGGGCCTGTACTCCTTCGAGGGGGGCCTGGGCACACTCACCCGGGCTCTGGCCCGGGGCCTGGGCACGAGCTACCGGGGTTCCAGCCCGGTCCTGGCCCTGGAGCGCAGCTCCGTCGGCTTCCAGCTGCGCACTGAAACGGAGCTGATCTCCGCCGCCCATGTGGTCCTGGCCACACCCCCGGCGGCCGCGGCGCGCCTCTTGACCCCCTGCGATCGGATCCTGGCGGGCCACCTCGCAGCCATCCCCCTGGCCCCCGTGGCCGTGGTCCACGCCGGCTTCCGGCGGCACCTCGAGCGCCTGCCCAACGCCTTCGGCTTCCTGGCCGCCGCGGACCAGGGCACAGAGAGCCTGGGCATCCTCTTCCCATCACGCCTCTTCCCCGATCGCCTGCCGGACCGCGCAGCGGGCCACCAGCACTCCGGGGACCAGGGCCCTGCCGAGGGGAAACGCAAACATCGGGCAGCGGCCCCCGCCGGGGATCTGCTGTGCGCCTTCTTCGGCGGACGCCGCCGGCCCGAGCTCCTGGACCTCGACGACCGGGCCCTGGGCGAGCTCATGGTTCGCGACCTGCGCCAACTCTACGGCGTACAAGAACAGCCCACATTCCTGCGCGTCCTGCGCCACCGTCAGGCCATTCCCCAGTTGGTCGTCGGGCATCTGGCCCGGCGCAGGCAGATAGAGCAACGCCTGGCCCTGGGCAACCGGGGGCCAGGGCGCCTGGCCCTGGCGGGCAACTACCTGACCGGTGTGGGCCTCAAGGATGCGGTGCAGTCGGGAGCCGCCGCCGCCGACCACCTGCTGGAGACGACTTCCGGTCCCGACCTGGGACCCGGAGCAGTCCCCGCCCCCCCTTCGACGCCAGTACTGGAGGTGGCCCCGTGACATCCCAACGCCATGCCTCGGCCACCATCCCCCTGACCGTCGTCGGCTGCGACTTCCGCCGCGCCTCGTCCCGCTGGCGCTCAAGGCTAGTGCTCGACCGCGAGGAGCTGCGCGGCTTCCACCGGGAGCTGCGTTCCGCCGGCGGCGTCGGCGGTGCCGATGGGGTGGACGGGCTCCTGGCCTTGCAGACCTGCAACCGCAACGAATGGGTGGCCGCCGGCAGTGATCCGCGTTGGGCGGCCGGCCTCCTGGCGGCCCAGATGAAGCACCGCGCCGGCGGCGGCGAGGCGCGCTGGTTCGAGCCCTATGTGCACACGGGCACGCAGGCCCTGCGGCACCTGCTGCGCGTCTCCCTGGGCCGCGAGTCCCTGGTGCTCGGGGAGCAGCAAATCGCCGGGCAGCTGCATGATTCACTGGAAGAGGCCCGCGCGGCGGGGACCAGCTCCCGGGCCCTCAACCACCTGGGTCCGGTCACCGGTCGCTTGCTGCGCGCCGCCCGCGCCCGGACGGACTACGGCACTACCGGGCGCGGCGTCCACAGCCTGGCCCTGAAATGGCTGCGCCGGCGATTGCGGCCCAGCACCTCCCAACCGGCCCTGGTGGCCATCGTCGGCATCGGCTCCATCGGGCGCCAACTGCTCGGCATGGTGGAGCGTGAACCGGGCCTCAAGCCGGTGGCCATCAACCGTTCTCCGGCGGGTTCCGAGGTGCAACCCTGGGCGGCCCTGCCAGAGGTCCTGGCCCGGGCTGCTGCGGCGGTCCTCTGCACCGGAGCCCGCGCCCCACTCTTCGACCCGCGCCAACTCCTTGCGCAGCGCGTCGCTGGCCCCCTGGCCGTGCTCGACCTGGGCATTCCCCACCAGGCCGACCGCACCCTGACGCATCCGGCCTTGGAGCTCGAGGGCCTGGATGAACTCTGCGCCCAACACGCGGCGGAGAAGAGTTCCGACACTTGGCCGTGCCGGGAGGACCTGGCCCTGGGCACGCTCATCGATCGCGCCGTGGCCGAGTACCGCATCCTGTGCGCCGGGGCCGGCGTGGGTGAGCTGCTCGACACCGTGCGCCGCCAACACCGCCAGGCCGTCTACCGCGACATTCCCTTGCTGGTCAACCGCAACTTCGGGCACCTCACGGAGCGCGAACGAACACGCCTGGAGGACGACCTCCAGCGCATCCTGCGCGACTGCGCCGACGAGGTCTTCCGCGGCATCAAGTCCTCTTCTCTCGGCGCGGGCTCAGGTCCGCCGGCCGCCGGCGCCGCAACGGCCCCGCCTTGCCCGACGACTCAGGAATACTCCGACACAAACACGCGCGCCTTCCTCGATGAAAGGCCACTGTCATGACAGTTCCCCCCGACCGCACGCCGAGCGCTGTCCCGCGCGCGCCCATCGTCGCCAGCCGCGGCAGCGCCCTGGCCCGGGAGCAAGCGCGCCGGGTGCGGGATGCCCTGGCGGTGACCAGCGACCTCAGCATCGTGCGCACGGCCGGGGACCGCGATGGCCGCGTGCCCCTCTCGGAACAAACCGGAGCCGGCTTCTTCACCCGGGACATCGAGGAGCAGCTGCTGGAGGGCAGCGTCGACCTGGCCGTACACTCGCTCAAGGACCTGCCCGTGGAGCTGGCTCCGGGGCTGGTCTTCGGCGCCCACCTGGAGCGCGACCACCCCAGTGACATCCTGTTGGTGCGCCCGGATGCCGTGGACGCCGGACGCCCCCTGCCCGTCAAGGCCGGCGGACGCGTGGGCGCCTCCTCCGCCCGCCGCCAGGCGCTGCTCGGGCGCTATGCTCCGGACCTGGTACCGGCTGACATCCGCGGCAATGTGCCCACGCGCGTGGACAAGGCGCGCCGCGGCGACTTCGACGCCATCCTGCTCTCCCGGGCCGGCGTGGAGCGCCTGCAGCTGGACACCACACCGCTGGAGGTTTTCGAACTGGACCCACGCACCTGGCCCGGCGCCCCGGGCCAGGCCACGATCGTCGTGGAGACGCGCTCGGACGCAACGCATCTCCTGGAACTCCTCGGGCCCCTGAACCACGCGGCCACGCAAGAGCTGACCGCCGCCGAACGGGATCTCCTGTTGGCCTACGGCGGTGGCTGCCATGCCCCCTTCGGGGCCTACGCCTGCACCACCACCGGGGACGGAACCACCGCCGGGGACGGAACCTCCGCCGGGGGCGGAACCTCCGCCGGGGGCGGAACCTCCGCCGGGGGCGTGGAGATACACGTGTGCGCCGCCCCCCTGCACCGGGAAGGCGCCGGCCCCCGGGCCCACCCCATGGAGCTCTGCACCTTCAGCGGAGAAACCCTGGCCACGGCCCTGGCCGCGGCTCGCGCCTGGATCCACGCCGGCTGCACCAACGGCGCAGACAGCACGCCTGACATCGGAAAGGACAACCCATGGCCCCTCTGGCAGCCGGCCCCTGCGTGGTCCTGACACGCACCCCGGCGGACAACGCCGAGCTGGCGGCGGAGCTGACCGCCGAGGGCGTCCCCGTGCGCTGCCTGCCCTGCCTCCAGACCGGCTGGATCGCGCCTCCGGTGCTTCCCGAGGCGCCGCAGGTGCTGGTCTTCACCAGCCGGCGGGGAGTCCAGGGCCTGGCCCGCCTGGCAGGCCACCGGGAGCTCTTCTATCCGGACAATGCTCCAGCCCCCCTGCGGGCCGTTGTGGGACCAGGCACCGCCGCGGCCCTGGCTGACCTGGGCTTCCCCGCCCAGCGCGTGGCCCGGCCCTCCACCGGCGCCGCCCTCGCGCACGAGCTGCGAGGTGAACTGAACGCCGCGGCGCGCATCCTGATAGTGCGCGGCACCCTGCGTGGCGGCCGCCTGGACACTGACCTGCGGGCCGCCGGCCATCGTGTGGAGGAGCTCGTCGTCTATCGCAACCTGCCCACGAATCTGCCCCCGGAGGCTCCTTTTCCCGCCAGCGTGATCTTCGTCACAGCCCCCTCCGCCGCCCGGCGCCTGTTGCAGGCACAGCCCTGGATGCGCGACAGGACCTTCCTGGTCCTGGGACCCACGACCGCCGCCGCCCTCGAGGAACTGGGCGCCACGCACATCCACCGGGCCCGCCCCATCCCCAACACCTGGGCTCCGCGCCTGGCCGCCCTGCACCGCAGCGCCCCCCCCACGCAAACGGAACTGCCTCCGCGCTTCTGACCCTGGACACAACCGCGCCCCACACACCTACCCAACCCACGCACCATGGAAACACGTCCCAACTCCGCCGCTCTCTTCGCCCGCGCCCGCGCCCTGATGCCCGGCGGCGTCTCCAGCCCCGTGCGCGCCTTCCGTTCCGTCGGCGGCACGCCCATCTACTTCGAGCGCGCCTCCGGCTCCCGCTTCTGGGACGCCGATGGCAACGAGTTCGTGGACTTCTGCCTGTCCTGGGGCCCGCTGATCCTGGGACACGCCCACCCCCGGGTGGTACAGGCCGTCCAGGAAACGGCCGCCGATGGCCTCTCCTTCGGCGCCTGCTGCGCCGGCGAGCTGGAGCTGGCCAGCCGCATCATCGACGCCTTCGCCGGTGCTGCTCCGCGCCCCGCCTTCGACCAGGTACGCTTTGTCAGCTCTGGCACCGAAGCCGTCATGACTGCCCTGCGCCTGGCCCGCGGCGCCACCTCCCGGCCCCTGGTGTTGAAGTTCGACGGTGGCTACCACGGCCACAGCGACTCGCTCCTGGTCAAGGCAGGCTCCGGCCTGGCGACCCTCGGCACGAGTTCGAGCCTGGGCGTCAGCCCCGCCGTGGCGGCGGACACGCTGGTCATTCCCCTGGATGATGACGAGGCCCTGGAGAACGTCTTCCGCGAACACGGTGCGCGCCTGGCGGCCGCCATCATCGAGCCCCTGCCCGCCAACAACGGCCTCCTGCCCCAGCGCCAGGAGTGGCTGGCGCGCCTGCGCGCCCTGTGCACGAAACACGGAGCCCTGCTGATCTTCGACGAGGTCATCACCGGCTTCCGCCTGGCCTACGGGGGCTACGGCGACTCCCTCGGTATCGGCGCGGACCTAGTGACCCTGGGCAAGATCATCGGCGGCGGCATGCCCGTGGGCGCCCTGGTCGGCCCCCGGGATCTGATGGAGCAGCTGGCTCCCGAGGGCGGCGTCTACCAGGCGGGCACCCTCTCCGGCAACCCGGTGGGCCTGGCCGCCGGCTGCGCCACCTTGGACTGTCTGGCGGAGGAAGACGCCTACGCAAAGCTGGAGACCCTGGGCCGCGTCTTTGACAGGTCCCTGGGCGATTCCCTGGCGGAGTTCGGTGGCGGAGAAGCGGCCCTGGCCTGGCGCAGGGAAGGCTCCCTGATCTGGCTGCACCTCTCCCGGGGGTCCCTGCCCCGGGCCGCCGGGGCCATCGACCCGGCGTCCGCGGAACGCTACGCTCCCCTGCACCGGGCGCTGCTCGCCGGCGGACAGTACCTGGCTCCCTCCGCCTACGAGGTCACCTTCCTCTCCACGGCCCACAGCCCCGAGGAAGTGCACGCCCTGGCCCGTTCCATCGCCCGCCACGCCACCACCCTTGACCCACTCCTGACCTGATCGACATGCAGGGCGCCCGCATCTACAAGTCGCTCTACGGAGCGTCCCTGGTGACGCTGACCCTGCTCGGGGCCTGGTGGATGGTCTTTTTCCTGCGCAGCGTCGAGAACGAACACGCCGCGGCCCGCGCGGCCTTGGAGCACGAGGCGCGCCTGGTGGCCTGGGACCTGGCGCGCTCCCCCGGCGTTCCGGCCCAGGTGCCCGACGCATCCGGTGTCGCCGGACTCAGCGGGCAGCCGGCGGTCACGGGCAACTTCGTGGTGCTGCCCTCCACGGACCTGCCCCCGGGGACCTTTGCCCTTGAATTGGGCGACGCCCACCCGGGCCTGAGCCTGACCCTGGCCCCCAGCGCCCTGACTGCCCTCGGAGAGCGCTTCGCCCGCCGCCGCCTGATGGTCATCGGTGAGTCGAGCCTTTTGATCTTCCTGATTGTCATCTTCGGCCTGATGCTGATCCATCTCCTGATGCGCGAGCGCCAGCATCGGGCTCGCATGGAGGATTTTGTGGCCACCATGAGCCACGAGATGAAGACACCCCTGGCGGGGCTCAAGTCCATGCTGCAGACCTTTTCCCGGGGTGGCGTGCCGCCGGAGCAGGCCGGCACGCTCTTCGCCATGGGGCTCAAGGAGACGGAACGCCTGGAGCACATGGTGGAGAATGTGCTGCTCTCCGGCCAGCTGCGCACGCGCACCTTTGAACTCGGGATGCAGGCCATCTCCCTGCGTCCCCTGCTCGCTGACTTTCTTGAACACCGCTGCAGCTACCTGGTGGGCAGTACCGATGACATCGTACTCGCCTTTGAGCCCGCCGCCCTGGAACCCACGGTGCTGGCGGATCCCCGCGCCCTCGCCGTGATCCTAGACAACCTGTGCGACAACGCGGCGAAGTACGGCGGCAGCCCCGCCCACACGAGCATCTCCGTACACGCCGCCCCCGGCGGCTGCGCCGTTAATGTGGAGGATCGGGGCATTGGCTTCGCCCCGGAACAGGCTCCGCGCCTCTTCGAGCCTTTTCGCCGCGGCCTGCGCGCCCGGGCCCAGGTCCAACACGGCACGGGTTTGGGTCTGGCCATCTCAGCTTCCCTGGCCATTCAAATGGGCGGCGCCCTCACAGCCCACAGCGATGGCCCCGGCCAGGGCAGTTGCTTCACGCTGACCTTGCAAGGCACCGCCCCGGCGAGCACCCCATGACACGCATCCTGCTGGTGGAAGATGAGGTGCTGGTCGGCACCATGGTGCGCATGAACCTGGAGTCCGAAGGCCATGAGGTCCTCTGGCAGCGGGATGCCGAGACCGCCTGGCAGGTGCTTGAGGGCCAGGCCGGGCACTTTGATCTGGTGCTGCTCGACATCGCCCTGCCGGGCATGAGCGGCCTTGACTTGCTGGAGAAGCTGCGCGCCGCCGAGCTCGGCACACCGGTCCTGATGCTCACCGCGCGCAACGCCGTAGGCACCAAGGTCGCCGCCCTCGACCACGGGGCTGATGACTACCTCACCAAACCCTTTGATGTGCCTGAGCTGGTGGCCCGCGTACGCGCCATGATTCGCCGCTCCCAGGCCGAGCGCGAGATCCCCACGGACCAACTGGTACACATAGGCGCTTTCGAGGTCGACCTGCGCGCCCGCCGCGCCGCCAGCCGCGAAGGACCGGTCACCCTCTCCGACAAGGAGGTGCGCCTGCTACAGCTCTTTTTGGCCTCCGAAGGTGAAACACTCAAGCGCGCCGACATTCTCGACGTTGTCTGGGGCATGGATGCCTGGCCCAGCGAGCGCACCGTTGACAACTTCATCCTGCGCCTGCGCAAGCTCTTCGAACCCGACCACACGGCTCCGCGCCACTTCCTGACCGTGCGCGGCGTCGGCTACTGTTTCGCCCCCTGAACACGTCACTCCCCAGAACCCTCCCACACAGTCCCCAAGAGACTACCTCTCCGGCCCAGGAGCACAGCATGTTCCCCACCCACCGTCCCCGCCGCCTGCGCGGCAGCTCACCCCTCAGGGCCATGCTGCGCGAAACCACCCTGGCCCCAGAGCAACTGGTCGCCCCACTCTTCGTCCAGGAAGGACTGAACGGCTCCACTCCCATAGCCAGCATGCCCGGCCAGTCCCGCCACGGCCTCGACTCCCTGGTGGCGGAAGCGGAGGCCTGCGCCGAAGCCGGCGTCGGCGGTCTGCTTCTCTTCGGCCTGCCGGAACACAAGGACCCCCAGGGCTCCGGTGCCTGGGCAGAGGACGGCATCGTGCAACAGGCCGCCCGCGCCATCCGCGCCCGGGAGCTGCCCCTGGTCCTGATGGGCGATGTGTGCCTGTGTGAGTACACCTCCCACGG
The DNA here is from genome assembly GCA_036011365.1 of Planctomycetota bacterium. Taxonomy (GTDB): domain Bacteria; phylum Planctomycetota; class UBA1135; order UBA1135. Next base: position 12,769 of record DASCNH010000110.1, read on the forward strand.
TCACTGCGGCCACATTCATGGGGACGACACCCTGGGCCGGGTGGACAACGATGCCACGCTGGAGCTGCTGGCCAAGACCGCCGTCTCCCAGGCCCGGGCTGGAGTCGAGGTCATCGCTCCCAGCGACATGATGGACGGCCGCGTGGCGGCCATCCGCGCCGCCCTGGACGGAGCCGGCTTCAGCCAGCTGCCGATCCTCTCCTACGCGGCCAAGTTCGCCTCGGCCTTCTACGGCCCCTTCCGCGACGCCGCCGACTCCGCGCCCGCCTTCGGTGACCGCCGCAGCTACCAGCTGGACCCGGCCAACGGGCGTGAGGCCCTGCGTGACGCCCTCTTGGATGTGGAGGAAGGCGCCGACATGCTGATGGTCAAGCCCGGCCTGGCCTACCTGGACATCCTGGCCCGCCTGCGCCAGCAGACCGACCTGCCCCTGGCCGCCTACTGCGTCTCCGGCGAGTACGCCATGCTGGAGTTCGCCGCGGCCGCCGGAGCCATCGACCGGCGGGCCACGGTGCTGGAAGCCCTGACCAGCCTGCGGCGAGCCGGGGCCGATCTGATCCTCACCTATCACGCCAGGGAAGCCGCCGCCTGGCTGCACAGCTGAGGCCCCGGCCATTTCTTGTGCGGCTGCGGGCACTTCCTGGTAGCCTAGGACCATGCGCCTGCTCCCCGCACTCCTCTCACTCCTGACCACGGCCCTGCCGGCCGCTGCTCAGCTGCCCGAGGACACCGGGCCGCACCTCGTGGGCATCCGCTCCACGACTTTCAGCAACCCGGGGCCCGGCGACAACACGATCCAGGTCCGGCTCTGGTATCCGGCGCTGGCCGAGGGCGACGACACGCAACCGGACACGGCGAACGGGCCCTATCCGCCCGTGCTCTTCATGCACGGCTACTTCGCGCCGCCCTGGTTCTACGGCCTGCTGAACCGCCATCTGGCCAGCCATGGGTTTGTGGTTGTCGCCGTGGGCAACCAGGACGGCTTGCTCATGAACATCGTGCGCTTCGCCCAGGACGGCCAGGCGCTGGTGCACTGGGCGGAAACCCAGGCCGCCGATCCGGCCCACTACCTGCACGATATGCTGGCCGCCGGGCCCTGGACCGGCGTCGGCCACTCCAACGGCGGCGAGGCCCTGCTCCGCATCCAGGAGAGCGAGGACCTGTTCGCGACGCTGGCCCTCATGGAACCGCGCTGGTACGACAACAACCAGGTGGCCACCTTCCCGGGGCATGTGCTGACCATCGCCAGCACCCACGACATCGTGAACCCCACGGCCAATCACGCCCGGCGCTACTACGAGAACCTCGCATCCGCCCGGCGTAACCTCTATGGACTGATCATCGGAGGTGGCCACAACGGCTCCCTCGACTTCCCCTCGAGCATCGTGAACCCCCTGCCCCACGCGGAGCAGCACCGTATGCACCGGCGCCTGGTGGGCGGCTTCCTGCGCGCGGAACTGCAGCAGGCCGAAGACGAGCTCTACCACCTGTTCGGTTCGGGGAGCAGCGGGGATCCCCTGGAGAGCGAAGGCTCCTCGCTTGATCCGGCCATCTGGGTGCGACCGGGCGGGGCGGGCCCGACCGGGGGCGACGATGGAGGCTTCCTGACCGGCTTCAACTCCTACCCCGGCGCGCAGTTGATGATCAACGCCGTGGCCCACCCCCCCGCCGGGCCGTTCATGGGCACGCGCGGCCCGGGCCTCTTCTTCAGCACCTTTGTGGCCGCCTCGGGCAGCGTGGAACAGCACTTCGCCCTGCGCCCGGTCATCGCACCGGGTACCCCGATCCTCGTGCGCGGCGTGGTCACGGCCCCCCTGGGCGCGACGCGCGTGGCCAGCTTCCTAGTGCCCTGATGCCCCGGTCAACGGCGCGCGCTGCTCCAGACTGAAGTGCACCTTGCCCGCCGGGTCGATGATGCGACCGAGCAAGCGCGCAGCCTGCGCCGCCACTTCAATGTCGAAGACCAGGCAGGTGTCCGTCAGGCCGCCGTCATAGAGCAAGCCAGGGTGCGGCGCGTTGGCGGCCTTGATCACGCTGTAGGCCAGGGGTGATGTGATCCACTCCACCAGGCCTGCTCCGTCGAGCTGCGCGGCGGCGTGGCGCACCACCCGCGTACGGTGGATGTCGCCGCCCACCAGCACGACGCCGCTGATGCCCTGCTCGCCCAACCAACGGAAGAGCGCCTCCCGTTCATGGACGTAGCTCCCCCAATGGTCGGTCTTCCCCGGTCGCGTGGCCCCATTCCAGATCATGCCGCAGGCCAGGAGCTTGAAGGGCGCATCCGAGGCTTGAAGGCCGCGTCGCAGCCAGGCCCACTGGCGCGCGCCGAGCAGCGTGGGCGCGTCCGGATCTGCGAAAGAGGGCTCGGTCCCCGCGAACCAGCGCGTGTCCAGCAGGAAGACCTCAACGGGGCCTCGCCGAAAGCTCGTGAAGATGCCGGCGCCTTCTTCCCCGGCGCTGGGGTTGGCGTGATATTCGAGGAAGGCCTGCCGGGAGTTCTCCTTGCCCGCCAGCAGGCCATCGGTGTCGTTGCGTCCAAAGTCGTGGTCATCCCAGGTGGCATAGGTGGGCACGGCCTTCAGGACCGGCGCCATCTGGGCCTGGGAGAAGAACTCACGGTAGCGGCGGCGCTGGATCGACAGCTCCGTGGAATCGATGTAGGGCGTGTCCCCGAGCAGCACCAGGGCGTCCGGCGCTTCCTCCATGATACGCGCCCAGATTTCCTGCTGTGGTCGCTTCAGGTCGTTGGCACAGGACCCGAAGACCAGGCGCACGCGCTCGCCGGATTCCGGCCGCGGCCCCGTGCACAAGCTGCCAGTCAAGAGCACGTCCTCATCAGCGGCTCGGCGCAGGGTGTAGACGACCTCGCTCTGCGGGGCGAGATCAACCAGGGTGAAGGTGGCGCACAGGTCGTTCTCAGGGATCACGGCCAGGGCCTCGCTGCCGGTTCCCCAACTCAACACATAGGCACCCGCAACTGACATCCGCATCCACAGGCGAGCAGACTCATGGTCCACATGACCGAGGTAGGGACCGTGTGTCAGGGCCTCGCCGGCGACCACAGGATCGCCGGCCGGGGGACAATCCCCCGCACCGCCGGCGACGGCCCCAACGGCCAGAACACCGGTCCACACGCTCGCCGCCAGGATCCACTTCACGCCCCCTGTATACACGGCTTTGAGCCACAAAGCCCGCCCCAGTGCATTGGCGAGCATTCGACCGCCACGATTCCGGCCCGCGTAGTAGACTTTTCGTTCACCATATCTCCCTACCAAGCCATGCATCACATCACCCTCAGCTGCCTGACGGCCGCCCTCCTGGGCGCCTCGGCCTCCGCCCAGACGACCCCCGGCGACACTTACTTCTCATTGGCCATCACGGAGAACTCCCACAACCATGTGGGAGCCAAGCGGCTCTTTCTGGACTTCGAGCCCTCCGGCTCCAACACTACGCCGGACGCCAACCTGGGGCGCGTGGTCTCTCGTCAGACCGGCGCCGGCAGCATCACCGTGGACGGCGACGCTTCGGATTGGGACCCGGCCTACCTGACGACCATCCACGGCCTGGTCCAAAACAACTATCCCCTCAGCGAGTTCATCGACGCCGTGGGTACCGACCTCACGATCGGCTCCGCCTGGAACAGCAACTACGTGTTCTTCGTGGTCCAGTGGGAAGACGCCGGCCACGACGCCAGCACGCGCATCAAGAAGTGGATCCATGGCGACCAGGGTGGGGGCGAGAGCGGCTGGAACCAAAAAGTCCACACGGGGGCCACCGCCGGAGCGCCCAACTCCGCCGCGGTCAACGCCACGGGTCACACCCTGTCCGGCGCCGAGAGCGAAGATCGAGTCTTCTTCATGTTCCCCATGACCGACAGCGAAGGTAACTTTGCCGACGGCGGCCCCGGCTGTGCCATGTACTGTCACCCGAACCTGCTAGAGGACGTCGCCTGGCAGAACTACACGGGAGACGGCGTGGTCGCCATGCACACCAACATGGCCGGGGACGAAGCCGACATCTGGCACTGGAAGTCCGCGCGCACGGAGCCCTCGGGACATGCCGATGACAAGTTCCTGGTACACGCCCTGGGCAGCGCCAGCGGCCGCACTTCCGACAACGGCCTGTCCGCCTACTACGGCAATGATGCCAGCGGGGCCAACCCGACGAGCATGCACTCCAGCGGCCTCAGCTACACCGGCGATCGACTGTATGACGTGGATGCCGTGCCCTACTCCGGTTCGGCGCTCAGCGGCGACCAGATCCCGCGCTACATCAGCCGCGCCCCGGCCGCCAGCCGCGGCGATGTCATCGCCCACGCCGGCTTCGACCCGGCCACCGGCCGCTGGACGGTGGAGTTCGTGCGCCTGCTGACCACCGGCAACATTGACGATCACGATTTCCTGGGCGGCGCCGCCGCCCCGCCCACGGTGCCGCTGATCGCCAGCACCAGCGTTTCCGCGGGCCAGAGCAAGTACAACAGCAACTGCGCCGGCTGCCACCAGGGTACCGGTGCGGGCCTGCCCAACTCGGACAACTGGATCTTCCCCCGCGTGCAACGGGCCTCGGGCTCCCTGATCCAAAAGGCCATAGCCACCGTGCCCGCCATGAGCTGGCTCAGCATCAGCGAAAAGGAGGCCGAGGACATCGCCGCCTACCTGCAAACCCAGGCCATCTTCCTGCCGTCCCACAGTGTCACCGTTTCCATCGCGGGCACCAGCGACGCGGCCGCCAGCGTCACCAGCATCCCCGGCGGAATCACCTGCCCGGACACCTGTAGCGCCGAGTGGGTGGACGGCACCCAGGTCACCCTGAGCGCCGCCAGTGTTCCCGGCTACAGTTTCGTCGGCTGGTCCGGTCCCTGCTCGGGTACCGGCGACTGCAACTTCACGCTCACCGCCGACGAGAGCGTCACGGCCACCTACGCGCCGGCCTGCGACCTGGTGGTCTACTGCACCTCGAACTCCAACAGCACCGGCAGTGTCGCGAACATCGAGTTCGAGGGCAGCTGCGCGGTCTCCAACAACGATGTGACGCTGGTGGCCAGCCCCGTCCCCAACGGCCAGATGGGTATGTTCATCTACAGCGACGGCCTGCGCGATGTGCCCTTCGGCCACGGTCGCCTGTGCCTGGGTGGCGGCGGCACCAGCATCTACCGCATCCAGCCGCCGGTGGCCTCCGGCGGCAGCGGCGCCTTCGTCTCAGCGGTCGACCTGGCCAACCCGCCCTCCGCCTCGGGCACCATCACGCCGGGCTCCACCTGGGCCTTCCAGTGCTGGTACCGCGACCCCAGCGCCGGGGCACCGGGCTACAACCTGTCCAACGCCGGCTACGTAGTTTTTGACTAGCAGCCGGCGGCTCGGCCGCCGCTCCCCAACCAGTCAGGGGGTCAGCACCCGGCCCGCGCCAGGGCCGGGTGGAGCACGTTGTTCTCCAGGTGGACATGCTCCATCAGCTCGCGCTCCAGAGCCTCCAGGCCCGCCCACAGGCCACGCACCGTATTGCATGCCCATTCCTCCGGCAGGGTGAAGTCGTTGGTCGCCTCCCGCAGGCGTCTCAGGCCGGCGCCGGCGTCCTCGTGTTCCGCCTCCAGCTCGCCCATGCAGGCCGCAGCCGCCTGCGGGTCGAGGCCCGAGGTAAACAACTCCCGTTCTTCGAGGTCCATGTGAGCCGGCAGTACCTCGGCAAAGGTGCGCACCTGCTCGAGGACATCCGCGACGCCGGGCCGCTCGCCGTGGACGCGCCCCACGCGCTCGGCCATTTCCAGCAGGCGGGGCAGCTCCGCCCGCAGGGGCTCGTGATAGCGCGGCACGATGTGCGCCATCAACTCCGCCGCGGGCCGGCCGACCCAGCTGTCGGAGCCCGCACCGGGGGCCGCCAGGACGGCTCCTTGGAGGGCTGCCAGCACCTCCCCCACATCGCTCCCGGCGGCGGCACAGGCCTGCGCCAGGGGCAGGTTTCCACCGCAGCAGAAATCCAGGCCATGTTCCAGCAACAGGCCCACGGTCAGGGGGGCGCTGGCGGCGATTTCGCCCACGGGCGTATGTTCGGTGAAGGTCAGTGTCTCCATGAGTATGGTCCTGGTCAGGCAGCGCCTGGGGTCATTGGTCGGCGGACAGGGCGGAACACCTATCGGTAGCGCCCGTCCCTTCGCCCCATTGTCGGCGCCTGCGCCGCCGCCGCCTTGACCACGGTCAAGCACTTTGGGGACAGCAGTCTCCCTCCTCCCGGACGCCCGAGGGTATCCTCTTGCGCCCAGTATCGTTTCCCCACCACGCATCACCATGGACAATCCCCTCCTTCTCACGGGCCAGTACCCGCGCTTCGACCTCATCACCAGCGAGCACATCGTTCCGGGCATGACGGAGCTCCTCCGACGCGCCGAGGAGGCCCTGAATGCCCTCGAGTCCGACCCGGCCCCCACTTGGGAGGGCACCCTGGCCGCCGAGCACGAGGTCGCCAGCCCGGTCATGTTTGCCTGGGGCGTCGTGTCGCACCTCCTGGGAGTGGCCAACAGTCCAGAGATGCGCGCGGCCCAGGAGGAAATGCAACCCAAGGTGGTGGCCTTCGTGATGCGCATGGGCCAATCCGAGCCCCTCTACCAGGCCACCAAGGCCCTGCGCCAGGGCGCGACCTGGCAGGAGCTCATTCCGGAACGCCAGCGGGTCGTGGAAAAGGCCCTGCACAACATGCGCCTCTCTGGCATCGAGCTCGAGGGCCAGCAGCGTGAGCGCTTCAACGCCATCGAGGTCAGCCTGGCGGAACTCTCCACCGCCTTCGCCAATGCGGTCCTGGACAGCACCAAGGCCTTCGAGCTGATCCTGACCGAGCAGGCCGAAGTCGACGGCCTGCCCACCAGCCTGCTGAGCGCCTGCGCCCAGTCCGCCGCTGACCACGGGCACGCCCAAGCCTCCGCCGAAGCCGGCCCCTGGCGCGTGACCCTCGACTACCCCTGCATGGGGCCCTTCCTGCAGCACTCCACCCGGGGAGACCTGCGCGAGAAGGTCTACCGCGCCTTCATCACGCGCGCCTCCTCCGGCGAGTGGGATAACGGCCCCCGCATAGACAGCACCCTCTCCCTGCGCCGCGAATCCGCCCAACTGCTGGGCTATGACACCTTTGCGGAAGTCTCCCTTTCCCAGAAGATGGCCGGCAGCGTGGACGCCGTCGACGCCCTCTCCCAGGAGGTGCGCACCGCCGCCTTCGAGCGCGCCCGCGAGGACCGTGCGGAGATCATAGCCTTCGCCCGCGAGAGCACCGGCCAGCCGGACCTCGAACTCGAGCATTGGGATCTCGGTTTCTGGAGCGAGCGCCTGCGCGAAGCGCGCTACGCCTTCAACGACGAAGATCTGCGCCCCTACTTCCCCTTTCCCAAGGTGCTCAGCGGCCTCTTCGACCTGACCCAGCGCATGTTCGACGTCAGCGTGGAGAGCGCCGCCGGGGACGTCCCCGTCTGGAATGATGACGTGCGCTTCTTCCGCCTCCGGAACGGCTCCGGCGAGGAAATAGCGTCCTTCTACCTGGACCCCTACAGCCGCCCGGAAAACAAGCGCGGCGGCGCCTGGATGAACGACGCCATTGAGCGCGAACGCCGACCGGACGGCAGCCTGCGCCTGCCCGCGGCCTACATCATTTGCAACCAAACCCCGCCCGTGGGGGACCAACCGTCCCTGATGATCTTCCGCGAGGTGGAGACCCTCTTCCACGAGTTCGGTCATGCCCTGCAACACATGCTAGCCAGCGGCGAGGATGCCCAGCATTCCGGCCTCAACAACATCGAGTGGGACGCTGTCGAGCTGGCCAGCCAGTTCATGGAGAACTTCTGCTATCACAAGGAGACGCTCCTGGGCCTCTCCGAGCACGTGGAGACCGGAGAGCCCCTGCCCGATGAGCTCTTTGACAAGATCGTCGCCGCCCGCAACTACCACTCCGGCAGCGCCCTCTTGCGCCAGTTGTATTTCGGAATGATGGACATGGAGCTCCACCACCGCTTCGACCCCACCAGCTCTGAAACGGTTGCAGATGTCAAGGCGCGCATCGTGGCGCTCGCCACGGTCGCGCCGCCCCTGCCGGAAGATCGCTTCCTGAGCGCCTTCTCCCACATCTTCGCCGGTGGCTACTCCGCCGGCTACTACAGCTACCTGTGGGCCGAGGTACTCTCGGCAGACGCCTTCGGCGCCTTCGAAGAAGCCGGTCTCGACGGCCCGGCCCTGGCCGAAACCGGCACCCGCTTCCGCGACACGGTCCTGGCCCTCGGCGGCGGCACACACCCCATGGAAGTCTTCAAGACCTTCCGCGGTCGAGAGCCATCGACCGCGGCATTGCTCCGCCAGCGGGGCCTGAGCTCCTGAACCAGCGCCTGCCCTCGCTCCCGGAGCGTGCCGGCCGCGTCCCGGCGCTGCGGGCCTCTGGGATGGCAGCGGGCTAGCCCAGCTCCACCTTGGCCGCCGCCCGCTCGGCGGCGGATTCCACCTGGAAGTAATCGCGCCGAGCGAAGCCGGTCATGCTGGCGATCAGGTTGCTGGGCACCTGTTCAACCAGGTTGTTGTTCTCGCGCACGTTACCGTTGTAGAAGCGTCGGGCGGCCTGGATGCGGTTTTCCGTGGTGGCTAGCTCACGCTGCAACTCCAGGAAGTTCTCACTGGCCTTCAGGTCCGGGTACGACTCGGCCACCGCCAAGAGGCGCCCGAGCCCGCTGACCAGGGCATTTTCGTCCTGCGCCTGGGATTCCGGCCGCCCGTCGTTGGCTCGCGCCCGCGAGCGCAGCTCGCTGACCTGCTCGAAGAGCTCCCGTTCATGGCTGGCGTAGCCCTTGACGGTTTCCACCAGGTTGGGGATCAGCTCGTAACGGCGCTTCAGCTCAGTATCCACATCTGCCCAGGCCTCCGTGCAATGGTTGCGCGTGGCCACCAGGCGGTTGTAGGCGATGATGCCCCACACCAGGGCGAAGAGGAGCGGGACGAGGATACCGACGAGAAGAACGGGCATTGTCTATTCCTTGAAGATGAACGGGGGCATCAGCTCCCGCAGGTGTGTGGCGTGCTCCAGATAGCCCTCTACCTCATGGGGATCCAGACGATTGCCATCGAAGACCGCCAGCGTGCAGCCCTCGAGCTCCATGGCGCTCTTGGGGTGCCCTAGCAGGTACTCCATGGCGCCCGTGTGGCAGAAATCCCAGGCAAAGCGCTTGTCGGGGCTGCGCACGGTGAAGGCCCGGGAGAACTCCACTGACTCGAAATCAATGTCGTCAAAACCAAGAGCCTGTCCAATGCGCGAGAAGAAGTTCTCCGGATGTATACGCAGCTCGGGGAACTCACATTCAAGTTCGATCAGCACCACCCCGAAGTGATGGTGGTGCGTCTGCCGACGCCCCTTGGAGTCCGTCGAGTGGGTTTCATAGTGATAGGTGAAGGCCGCAGCCTCGCGCCCCTGCCACACGCCTTGCAGGACATGCTCCGCATAGCGATTCGATCCCTGGCGCAACTTGTCCAAAAAGGCGTATCGCTTGGCCAGTTCACGATCGCGCCCAGGGCGATAGGTGAAGCCGTGCTGCGCCGCCCAGGCGGCAAAGGCCTCCCGCCGCTCGCGGGCCTTCTTCGCCATGTAGAGCCCCAGGGCGACCAGGCCGCCGATAAGCACCAGGCCGCCGAAGACTGCGAGAACGGGCTCCACGGGGTCAGCGATACTCCCCAGCGAGAAACTCGTGAGAAGGCTGCGGCACCCCTAGAAGCTCCACCCGAAGCCCAGGGCCAGCACATCAGGAAATCCACCGGCCGCGCTGTCTCCAACCGTGTAATCGAGCTTGAGAACGACGTCCTGCGCCGGTCGAATGCTCGCGCCCAGGGTAGTCGTTCTGCGGTCCTGGGCATCCGCCTGGGCCTCGGTGAGCAGCGGACTGGCGTGGAGCTGCGTATCCGTCCGCTCCTTGCGCACAAACAGATCAACATCAACCCCGCCGCCCTCGGCCAGGCCGCGCCGGACATGCCAGGCCATTTCGACGAAGGCTCCTCCCAGCCAGTAGCCCACGTCCGTGCCCGTGTCCTGAATGTCATTCAGGTCGCCGAAGGCGGCCACCAGGCGCAGGTCAACGGCTTCCGCCCGGCGCTCATAGTCCAGGGCATACATGCGCACACGCACCTCGCTCGCCGTATTCAGCCCCCCGGCCCCGTTGCGGCCGAAGCCCTCATAGACGCCCAGACCCGCCCGTGTGCCGCCGTCCTCGGAACGGTAGTCGAGGCGCCCCATGAGGGCCGGATTGGAAAGGCCCGCCAGGCCGGCCATGCGCCCGCCGCGAATCCCCTCGGAAGCGCTGAAGCCAGCGCCGTCCAGGGCACTGCCCACAAACAATTCGTAGGACAAGCGGGGCGTTGCCCGCCCGTGGATTCCCAGGCCATCCGTGGTCCAGATCGCCGGCAGAATAATCGTCTCCGTAGCCGTGGCCAGAACGCCCTGGTAGCGCGTCGGATCGTTGCGCTCGCTGTGCACGCCGAGCGGAACGCTGGTGCGCCCCACGCGCAGATCCAGGGCTTCGCTCAGGGGCACGTCCAACCGCAGGCGTTCGACGGTCAGCGTGCCGCCGCTTCCGTCCCCAGCGACCTGGCCGTGCTCCAACGCTGTTCCCACTTCCAGGCCGACCCCGCGCCCCAACTCAAAGGCCCCACACAGGGCCAAGCGCGAGTCCGAGTGATTCAGCCCGGGGGTCTGCGGAAAGCTCGCTACGAACTCCGCATCTCCGCTCAATCCATCCAGAAAGGAGGACCTCGGGGACAGCGCTTCCGCCGCTTCAAGCTGTTCCAGGGTGGCCTCCACGACTACTCTCAGGGAGTCCCCCTGCAGGTCCACATCCTCTCCGATTCGCGCCAGCTCCGCCCGCAGCTCCGCGACTTCGGATCGCAGCCCGGCGATGACAAGCGCAGCGTCGTCCGCGGCCTGAGCTTCGAGCTGCTCGAGCGAGGCTTCGAGTAGTGCCTGGAGGCTGGCCTCGTGATCCGCCAGGCGGACCCGCAGGGCTTCGAGTTGAGCGTCCACCTCCTGTGTACCCGTAGCGGCGTTCGGCAGATCCTGAGCCGGCGAGGGAAGGACAAAAGTGAGGCTCAGCAGGGGCAGCAGCGCAAGGCGGGAAAAGGAGAAAGGCATGGGGCTGGTACAGGGGTGGCGCGGGAGGTGTGTGAGGTGTGGCGCGCACCAAGGTACTTCACGCGGCCCTGCCCTGGCAACGCCCGCCCCCGCAGCATGCACACTTGCCAGATCGCCGCCCCTGGGCCATGATCGAAGTGTGCGTTTTTCAGGCCAAACCATGACCCTCAGCATGCTGCTGCCGCTGCTGACAGCCTGTGCCACTCCGAACTTCAAGCGAATGGGGCGGCCCCTGGCTGCGGCGGAACAGCGGGTCAGCCTGCCGGTCTTCGCCGTGCCCACCGTTGACGGGCGCCAGGGCAATCAACTCTTGGCTCTGTTTGTGGATGCCAGCAAGGGCGACGAGGTGGCTCTAACGGCGGTCTGGGCCGACGAGGACATCCAGGCTCCCCTGCTCGACCTGCTCTACGACTGGCAGCGCTGGGGTCAATGGCACCGCCTGGCGGATGTGGAGAGTTTCAGCTACCGCTACACCGACTTCACCGGAGCCACAGGCTCGCCCAAACCACAACCGGCCTCCATAACCTTCCCCAACACCTACTCCGGCGCACAGACCTGGGATGTGCTGCCCGCCGATCATCACGGCGCAACCCTGGCGGCCGAGGAGTTCCTGTGGCTCGACGGACGCCCGGTGATCTTCGTCAACACCTGGAACCACCTGCTCTCCAACAGCAACAACAACCCCCAACTGGACCTGGAGTTCGTCGGCGACTACCCGGTCTACTCCGGCTCGCGGGCCGAGGTGCAGGCGCTCTACGAGGCTGTCTACCAAGAACAGTGACGGCCGGGGGAACTCAACTGCTCCCCATACCCGTCACAGCGGTCACCGCCGCCACGGGGACGGCGCCCTCAACCCGGCAGAACCAAGCGCCTCCCGGGCGGTTTGCGGTTACTCCCCCGGAGCGGCCTTCCTCACCATTATCGCTATGCCACCTGCCATGAAGACTCTCGCCATCTCAATCACCTGCTCCCTGTCCACCCTGTTGTTTACCAGCGCCGCCCCTGCCCAGCAGGAGCCCATCCGCCTGACATTTGACATGCACGTGGATCCCGCCCCCAACAACCTCCCCATGCCTGCCAAGATCGGCTTGTACGAGGAGCGCACTGACAACATGGCCTGGGTGCTTGACCAGACTGAGCCCCTGAACATCCCCATCTCGTTCCTCAGCACCGGATGGTATATGGAGTTCCTGCAGGGTGCCGGCGCCGCGGCCCCCGGCGCAGTTGTCCTGCGCCGCCTCTACGACAGTGGCGGCCAGATCGGTTCACACACCCACTCCGAGTACCGCGCAGGCCCCTTTGATTGGCCTGATGTCGTGGGCGCAAACCCGCCCCTCAGCGATTGCCGCCGCAGCTGGCAGGACAATGTGGACTGGGTCAACAACGGCATCCTAGCGGCCTACACCGGCAGCCCGCCCGCGGCCCTATCTGAGATCAACAACTGCAAGGGCGCCCACCTGCCGAAGACCGAAGCTGACTACCACACGCTGATGATGGAGTTCGGCATCACCGTGCGCGAACCAGGCCCGGAGGAAGACTACTACGGCACCTTCGGCCACCACATCTGGCATCCCTTCCGACCGTCCACGGCCAACTACATGGCCGAAGACCTCTCAGCCCCCTTCGTCCAGGTGACCGCCGGCCCGGTCATCGGAGAGGTCGGCGTACACCACGGCACCAACCAGGACATGAGCGCCGGCGCCATTAAAAATCAGCTGCTGCAGCTCTACTTCAACTGGCGCCACGCCGATCGCAGCGCAGCTCCCCAGAAGACCTGGACCTGGGGCTGGGGTAGCCACGCCCACAACTTCGACC
>DASCNH010000111.1:0-9719 GCA_036011365.1 Planctomycetota bacterium
CTGCACCTCTGTGGCCTGGATGACCACGATGCGCGGGAACGCGCCGCCATGCGGGACGCGGAACGGGAGGTCCTGGCGCGGCTTGGTTACACATCTGACTCCGCGGCACACGACGAGTTGTTGCATTAGAAGCCTGCACCGTGGGACGCGACTGCCGTTCACGGGCTTTTTTCTCTATTTATTATTTGCGTGCTCTCGCCCGGAGAGTAACGCGGCGCTTGGCAAGAACACGGGGGCATTGCGCGAATGCCCTGCGAATACGCGAGTCTGTGATATGTCGAATCCGTGACTTGCAAATGCGATCTAGCCGTCTTGAGCCTCGGCTTTGGAATGTAGGCGCGGAAATCGTATTCAGGAACTCCCCGCAGGGTGTTTCCAAGCACGCATTCAGTGCGTCGCCTTTTCAGCGGGCAATCCAGACTCACGACTTCCATTCCACTTGGACACCGCCGCTGACAGGCCAAAGAGCCCGGCCGGAACCCGCAGGTCGACTGCGGCGCGGGGCTCCGTCGCCAAGGCGGAGTCGGTTGTCATCGCCATTGAGCCTAGTGGTGACAAGGATGGGGCCTGGGAAGCCTGGTTTGAGACTCCCTGTGACGACACGCGCAATGAGTTGGCCTTGCACTACACGGGTTTCGTGAAGGACCTCGTGCGGCGCTTTGCCGGGCGCCTGCCGCGCAGCGTCGACCGTGGCGACCTGGAAATCGCCGGGAGCATCGGACTGATCAATGCCATTCGGGGGTTCGATCCCGAGCGCGGCGTACGCTTTGAGTCCTACTGTGAGCTGCGCGTCAAGGGCGCCCTGCTGGATGAGCTGCGAAGCCAGGACTGGCTGCCGCGCCCCTGGCGCCACCGCATCGAACTTCAGAAGCGAACCGTGGCGCGCCTGCGCTCCGAATGGAATCGCGAGCCAACGGATGAGGAGGTAGGGGACGAGATGGGCTTGACGCGCGAAGCCTATCAGCAGCTCTTCGGCACTATTCTGCCGGGTACGCCGGTGGGGTCCATGCCAGCGGAGAACGGTGGTGAGGACCGTGTGCCGACCCTCGATGTGGTTCCCGACAAGACCAGTGATGCTCCGGATGAGAAGCTGACGCGCGACGATCTCTTGACGCTAGTCACCCAGAAGCTAACGAAGCAGGAGAAGAACATCGTCTATCTGAAGTACTGGGAAGAGCTGCCCATGCGGGAGATCGGCCAGTTGACCGGCCTCTCAGAATCACGCGTGTGCAAAATCCACGCGCGCCTGCTAGAGCGCTTGCAAGATCGCTTCCGTGTCCACGAGGACGAAGAGTAGGAGATAAGAAAAGCGGGAGCCGGGCAAGTGCCCAGACTCCCGCCAGCCGGAGTGGCTGTCCCGGTTTCGGGACGGCCCTGGAATGCGGAGCCTCAACAGTGTTGAGACAATCCCCCTTGCGATTCCGTATCTACCGGCGTGGGCACTATCCGAGATTGTCCCCCGACATTCGGATTTTGCCCTCCCCTGCCTTCAGTGGCGGTGTGCCCCGGTCCCCACCGGAGCCACTGCCCTTCTCCTCCAGATTGGCGCCGGTGGATTCCCCAATCCAATCCGGTGCCGGTCGCCCGTAGCGGTGCACGGGCTGTCTTCCCCCTCCGGTCTCTCTCCAGTTTCTCCCCACTCAACCCCCTCGTCCCCTTCCGCCCTCTCGGGGTACAAGCCGCTAGCTCTTCTCCACTCGCGAGTTCTCTCCGGGCTCCACTCTTCCTGTCATCCAGCCCTCCGATCTCACCCTCTCCCGTCGCCTGCGAACCCCTTACGGTGACACAGCTCGCCACGCCGCGGCTATCGCGGCCCCGACGCTGGTGCCCCAGGGGGGCGGTGGCGTGGCTGTGTTGAATCTGTTGCACTTGGCGTTCTGGGTCAGGTGGGGACCCGGCCGCCGGGGGGGGGCGCGTGGGGACGGCGGCCCACGGGCCGCTCGATCCGCCGGACGGGACAGCCCGTCGCTTTTCGCGTCTCGACCTCGGCAAGACCGGAGTCCGCCGGCCCCTGTGACGACGCGAGTGGCTTTCGGTAACCCGGCTATCCCGAGGGATCCGTGGCTTTGCGTCCCAACCTCTCGGTTGGTTTGCCCTTGTCGTGCCATCTGGAGGCGAGGAGAGACTACTTCGAAATCGCAAATAGGCAAACGGGAGCCGGTGAGGAGCCCCTGGAAACGTTTTCCATGCGATCCAAGATGCTGTCGTACAACGAGATACAGCTGTCATCCCGGCCTGGTGACGTACCAAAAAGCACCCTCTTAAGTCGCCTCAAGCTGGCCAATTACCCCACCAACCGCTGCAAGACCTGGAGGGGGGGGAGGGGGGGAGCGTCGCTCAGGTGCGCGCCGGCAGGCAGAAATCCTCGCCCCGGATCAGGTCGGCGTGGGGCACCTCGGCCTCCGGGGAGTGAACCGTCTCCAGGAAGTAGTGCAGGGCGTCCGGGAAGGCCTCCAGGAACAGGTTGGCGTTTCCCGGCTCGTTTTCAAAAGTGGCTGCCACCGGCGAGCGATAGGAGCGGATATCCGCCAGGGCATCGTCCTTGAAGGCCCGATCGGCCATCTCGAAGGTGGGCTTCAGGTGGACGACACAGCGCCCGCGCCAGAAGGGGAAGCCGTGCTCGGTCAGGGAGCGCACCGTGCCCTGTTCCATTCCGCCCACATGGCGCCCGGAGAGGTAGTAGATCAACGCACCGGCGTCGTGGCAGTGGTTTACGAACTCCACCGCCCCGGGAGTGGGCGTGTCCGTAAGGACGTATTCGTCGGTGAAAAAGCGCGCAAACCAGAAAGCCCGTAGGGCTTTCAGCAGGGAGGGATCCTTCAGGCCCCGCTCCATGAGCGTGTCATGGATGTTCCAGCCCATATCGTCCAGGCAGACGGAGGCGAGCACCTCTCGCAGGCGCGGTTCGTCGTCCCCATGGCGCGCGACGAACTCCTCCAGGATGCGCAGGTTGCGCGGGGCTGTGGAAAAGAGCGTGGAGTCCAGGTCAAAGACGACCAGCGGTAGCTGGCCCGCGTCCCGAATAGCGGCGATTGCACCAAATGTCTCGTGAAGTCTGCTGTGGCCCATTGGGGGCAGGATAGCGGAGTGGGGCCAGCAAGCCCACCCCGCACTCCGCTGGGCCCGGAGAGGCCCTGTGGCGAGATAACCGCTGGCGGTTGACCGGAGCTACCGGCGCGTTTCTACTGCGGGCTGCGCCGGATCCCGCGCTGGGCTCCAGCTCCCCTACCCCCGCCCGAGCACCACCACATGGACTGGTACACCTCACTCCCCACCTGGCTGCGCGAGATCCTGCCGATCGTCGTGCTGCTGACCGTCGTGGCCTTCGTCATCGCGCGCCTGCCGCGCACGGAGGTCAGTCACTCGCCCGCCTTCCGCCGCCGGCGCCTTATGAACTGGCTGCCGCTCGGCCTGACCTACGCCTTCCTCTACATGGGGCGCTACAACCTGAAGATCAGCAAGTTCGCCTTTGAGGAGATGGCCGCCGGCGACGGCAGTTCCCTGATGGGCAACGATGACTTCGGTTGGATCTTCGGCATCGGCACCTACGTATACGGCTTCTCTTTTCTGCTGAACGGCCCCCTGACTGATCGCTTCGGTGGCAAGTTTTCAATCCTCATGGGCGCGGGCGGGGCCGCCGTAGCGAACCTCCTGATGGGATTGTGTGCCTGGACACTGGTCAACGCCGGGCCCGGGCACGGCTTGGTGGCCAACAACTTCCTGGCTGTCTTCGCCGGGCTCTACTCGCTGAACATGTACTTCCAGAGCTTCGGAGCCGTGGCCATTGTCAAGGTCAACGCGCCCTGGTTCCACGTGCGCGAACGGGGTGTCTTCGGCGCCATCTTTGGCATTCTGATTTCCCTGGGAATCTACTTTGCCTTCGATGTGGGCGGCATGATTCTCGACACGCAGAGCTTGGGGCTGACCTGGGTTTTCTTCATGCCCGCATTGCTGCTGGCGATCTTCTGGGTGATCGATTTCTTTCAGGTGCGCAACACGCCGGGAGATGCGGGTCTCCTTGACTTCGACACGGCGGACGCCTCCTCGGGAGACGATGGTCCGCGCAAGTCAGCCGTGGCGGTATTCAAGATGATGCTCAGCAATCCGGTCATCATGACCATCGCCGGCATCGAGTTCTGCTCTGGTTTTCTGCGGCAGGCGATCATGCAGTGGTATCGCACCTTCGCCAAGCAGACCGACGGAGCCCTGGGCCTCAAGGGGGACTTCGTCTACGAGAACTGGGGCATGCTGCTGTGCTGTGCCGGGATCCTGGGTGGGGTTTTCGCTGGCACCATCTCAGACCATGTCTTCAAGAGCCGCCGTGGCCCCGTGGCCGCCGTGCTCTACGGCATCCTCTTCATCTGCGCGGCCTACCTGACGATTGGTTATCAACAGCCCTGGGTTGGCTGGGTCGTGCTCTTCATGTCGATGGCCGTCATCGGCGTACACGGCATGCTCTCGGGAACCGCGAGCATGGATTTTGGAGGACGCAAGAACGTGGGCGTTGCGGTGGGCGTCATCGACGGCTTCGTCTATCTGGGCACGGCCATCATGTCCATGACCTACGCCATCCTGCTGCCCCAGGAGGAGTTTGATGGGGCCGGCAAGTTAACCGGCCCCGTTACCGAGCCTGACAACTGGAGCGCCTGGCCCTGGGCCATGGTTCCAATCACCCTCCTGGGTCTGTTCTTGGCCACGCGCGTCTGGGGCGCCAAGCCGGAGGCCAAGGGTAGCGGTGGGGCCAGCGTTTGAGGGCGGCAGGCTTCTTTCAACTGTTGTTGGCCGGCCTGGGGCTGGGTTGTGTCAGCAGCGACAGGGCCGCTCCCCTGGACACGACCCAGCCGCGCCTGGTCGTCGTAATCGCCGTGGACCAGATGATCCCGGAGCAGCTGACGCGTCTGGCACCCTGCTTTGAGGGCGGTCTGGCGCGCCTCATGGAAGAGGGGCGCAGCTACCCGGAGGCGGCCCTCTCCTATTTCGACACGGAGACCGGTCCGGGACATGCGACCCTGGCAACCGGCTGCCTGCCGCGCACCCACGGCGTAGTTTCGAACAGCTATCTGGATCGTGAGGAGGGCCGCTGGGCCTACTGCGTTTCCGATCACAGCGCCACGGCGCTCTACGACACGGGGCCCGCGAGCGCCGAGGAGCTGAAACGCAAGCGCCACCGGATCTCGGCCAAGCGCCTGCGCAGGCCCTCCCTGGGCGAGTATCTGGCGCGGGCCCATCCCGGCTCGCGCACGGTGGCCATTTCGCCCAAGGATCGGGCGGCCGTCACCCTGGCGGGGCGCGCGCCGGGCTGGGCCCTGTGGTGGGACAAGCACGGGCGCGGCTTCGTCAGTTCATCGGCCTGGGGCACACGCTTGCCGGATTGGGTGGGAGAGTGGAACCGCGGCGACTGGAGCGCCGTGGCCGGGAGTACCTGGGAGCCCCTGGAGTCATGCGCCGGGTCGGACACGCAGACCGGCGCCGACGAGCGCGCGGGCGAGGCCAAGCTGCCCTCCGGGAGCCGCGTGTTTCCCCATACGGCCCCGGAGCTCGGGGACGAACCGGGAGAGGCGGACTGGGAACGGCTCAGCCGCTGGATCTACCAGAGCCCGGCGGCCGACCGCTTCGTCGTGGACATGGGCCTGGCGGCTGTGGCGGGCGAGGATCTGGGCAGCGACGATGTTCCTGATCTCCTGGCCCTTTCCTTCAGCGCCTGCGACACGGTGGGGCACGCCTGTGGCCCCTATAGCGCCGAGGTCACCGACGTGATGCTGCGCCTGGACCGGGAGCTCGGGCGCCTCTTCACCGGTCTGGATGAGCGCGTGGGAGCCGGGCGTTGGGTGGCGGTCTTGAGTTCGGACCACGGCGTGCTGCGCCTGCCGGAGCACATCCCCGGTGGGGGCGCGGCCGGACGAACGGGGAGCGACGCACACAAGGCGATGGCGGGCAGCGTCAAGGCGGCCCTGGTCAATGAGTTCGGCGGGGACTTCAAGCTCAAGACCAGCGGCTATGGTCTGTACCTGAACGACGAGCAGATGGCGGCTGCGAAGGCCGCCGGGGTTTCAGCGGAGCTGGTGCGCGCCGTCGCCCGGGACGCCCTGCTGGAGGCCTCCTTTGCCACTGCCGCCTGGACCCTGGATGAGCTGCGCACCATGGGCGCACCAGCTCCAGCTGACAGGTCGCACCTGGCCTTTGTGCTGGCTTCCTTCATTCCCGAACGCTCGGCGGATGTCCTCTGGTTGCCGCGCTCCGGCTATCTACACCTGATGAAAAGTGGAACGACCCACGGCACTTCTCACGCCTATGACCGGCGCATACCGCTCATCTTCTACGGGCGGCCCTTTGCGCCGGGGGTGATCGACGGCCCGGCGGATTCCATGGATGCGGTGCCGACTCTGCTCAAGAGCCTCGGCTTGGAGGTGCCGGATGGCCTCGACGGGAGGGTGCTAGCCCCGCGCTGAGCTAGCCGTCAGGCCGCAGGCCTGCGCGGAGGCGTGCACGGCCAGTACGCCATCGAGGACCTCCCCGAACTCATCCAGGCGCACCATGTTCGGGCCATCGGAGGGGGAGCTGTCCGGGTCCGGGTGAACCTCGAAGAAGAGGCCGTCAACCTGGCCCGTGGCCACGGCCGCCCGTGCCAGGAGCGGTACCAGGGTGCGGTCGCCGCCGGTGGACTTGCCCAGGGAGCCGGGGCGCTGGACCGCATGCGTGGCGTCGAAAACTACGGGTCGGCCCGTGGCGGCCAGATCCGCCAAACCGGCCATGTCCACCACCAGGCGGCCGTAGCCGAAGCTCGTGCCGCGCTCGGTGAGCAGGATGTCGTGGGCGCCGGCGGCCGCGCACTTCTCCACCACGCGCTCCATGTCCCAGGGCGCCAGGAACTGACCCTTCTTGACATTCACCGGCTTGCCGGTGGCCGCGGCGGCCTGGATCAGGTCCGTCTGGCGGCACAGGAAGGCCGGGATTTGGAGCACGTCCACCACGGCTGCCACCGGCGCGCATTGTTCCGGCAGGTGCACATCCGTGAGTACCGGAAGGCCCGTCTGTTGTCGCACCTCGGCCAGCCAGGCCAGGCCCGCTTCCAGACCCGGACCGCGGCCGGCGTCGGCGCTGGTGCGGTTGGCCTTGTCGAAGCTGGCCTTGAAGATCAGCGGCACAGACCGGGCCCCGGCGATGGCGGCCAGGTTCTCGGCCAACTCCAACGTCTGGTTCTGCGTTTCCATGACGCAGGGGCCGGCGATCAGGAAGAGGCGTCCGTTGCCTAGGGTGTGTTCGCCGAGGGTGATAGTGCTTTTGCTCATGGCCATAGGCTCAGGGTACCAGGAGAGTGAAGGCCCGTCCCGTGACCTCCATTTCAAGGGGAGTTTCAGTGCGGTAATCGCCGTCCACCTGGCAGGGGACGGCCTCGTCGGCCGTGATATTGATGCGTGAGGCGCGGATCATCTTGCAGGAGCCCCCGGGCAGCAATCCCACGCAGCCCCGCAGGGCGTAGCCGACCATGGCTAGGAGATGGGACCGGGGAAACAGGTAGACCTCGAACTGGCCGTCGTCCACGCGGTAGTTGCCCGAGAGGCGGAAGACCCCGCCGTAGTGCAGAGTATTGCTGACCAGGACCTGGGCGTAGGGATCCGGGAGGAGCTCCCCGTCGAGCTCAACCGCGAGTTCCGTGGGGCTGTAGCCGCGCAGGGCGCGCAGGGCAGCCCGGGCCCAGGTCCAGCGCGTGATCGGCCCCGAACGCAAGCTGCCCAGCTCCCGGGCCACGCGGGCGTCGAGGCCAACGCCCGCCACTAGAAAGGACAGGTGGCCGTTCGCGGCGGCAGCGTCCAGGGCCCGTGTGCGGCCACGAAAAATGACATCGAGCAGGGAGTCCACATCCCGGGGCAATGAGAGGTCCAGGGCCAGGCAGTTGCCCGTGCCCAGGGGTAGGACGGCCACGGGCACGCTGCGGTCCACCAGGCCGTCGAGTACCTCACCAAGGGTGCCGTCGCCGCCCACAGAGACCACCAGGTCCGTGCCCTCGTCCATGCAGCGCACACGGCGACGGGCATCGCCGCTTTCGCCGGTCAGGTGCAAATCCACCTCCAGGCCGCGGGTGCGCAGGCCCTCCACCAGCTCGCGGGCGGCGCTGCGGGCGCGGCCGCGGCCGGCGATGGGGTTGGCGATGACCAGGATGCGTCGAAAACGGACGCCGGGAGCGGGGTCGGGGCTCGCGGCCGGACGCGGGGCGTCCAGGGTCTCATGGGGGCTGGCAGGGGACACGCCGGGAGCATACGAAACCGGATGGCGGCCGGGTGCCCGCGCTTCCCAATCCCTATCCTGAGGCCGATGAAGGGCGTCAAACTGGAAAGGACCGGGACCGCGGGCGTGCTCGTGTTGGGGGCCAGCGGGTTCCTGGGGGCACAGCTGGTGCGGCGGCTGGGGGCAGCGGAGGCGCGCCGGCGGGGAGCGCTGAGCGGCGTTTGTCGCAGACCTGAGGCGCTACTGGAAATCCTGACGGTTCCGCCCGCCTGCGCCCTTGTGGCCCAGGACCTGGCCCCGGCCGGCGCCGGTGCGGAAATCGTCCGGCGCCTGCGCCCCCGGTGCGTCTTCCTGGTGGCAGCCCTGGCGCGCCCCGCTGCCTGCGAAGGGGATCCGGCCTCGGCGGAGCGCCTGAACAGCGAACTGCCCGGGGAGGTGGCCGGGGCCTGCGCGGCCCTCGGTTCCCGTTTGGTGCATGTTTCCACGGACCTGGTCTTCGCGGGCCGGGCGCCGGGTGGGGGCTACCCTGAGACGGCGGTGCCGGATGCGGCGAGCATCTACGGGCGTAGCAAGGCGCGCGGCGAGTCGGCCGTGCTGGAGTCGTACCCCGCAGCTTTGGTGGTGCGCCTGCCCCTGCTCTACGGGGATTCCATGGGGCGTGGCCTGGGGGCCTCGGACGGCCTGCTGGCGGCTCTTCAGCGCGGCGAACGGCCGCACCTGTTCGCGGACGAATGGCGCACGCCCTTGGATGTGGCGGCCGCCGCCGGGGCGCTTGTGGACCTGGCGGAAACCGATGCCGGGGGCCTCATGCATGTGGCCGGTCCCCGGCGCCTGAGTCGTCTCGAACTGGGCCAGGCGGTGCTGGCCGCCGGGGGCCAGGCCGCTGATCGGCTGCGCCCGGCTGTGCGTAGCAGCATTCCCGGCTGCGCCGATCGCCCGCGGGATGTCTCCCTGTGCAGCGCCCGGGCCCTGGCCCTCCTGCCCAAGCCCCTGCCGTCGCCGGAGCAGGCCCTCGGCACGTGTTAGGCGGCCAACTGGGGCCGTGCACTCTGTAGAGTATGGCTCGCTAGCTACACCTACCGCAGCTACCTGCCAGAGCAACCGCATGGAACTCCCCACACGATTCGACCCCGCCGAGCAGGAACAGAAAATCTACAAGCGCTGGGAGGAATCCGGCGCCTTCTCCCCGCCTGCCCCGGACAGCGGGTCCGGCCGCTCTTTTACGGTGGCCATCCCGCCTCCGAATGTGACCGGCGTGCTGCACATGGGACACGCCCTGAACGGCACGATCCAGGACATCGTGGTGCGTCACCGGCGCATGGCCGGTTTCGACACCGTTTGGATCCCCGGCACAGATCACGCCGGCATTGCCACCCAGGCCGTGGTCGAGAAGAAACTCTATGCCGAGCAGGGGCTCAAGCGCGAGGAGATGGGGCGCGAGGCTTTCCTCGAGCGGGTCTGGGAATGGAAGGAGAAGCACGGGAACATCATCC
>DASCNH010000112.1:0-19025 GCA_036011365.1 Planctomycetota bacterium
GACCCGGACGCAGGCGAGGATCCCAAGACCGAGTTGCGCGGCCAGTTCCTCTACGACCTGACGCGCGAGGTCATCAAACCGCGGCCGGTGACACGCTTCGCCGGTACGGCGGACCGTACCCAGCCCGTGCCCGGCATGATGACGCAGTTCCCGAGCGGCCTGCAGACGCCCCTCTCGCCCCTGGGCAGCAAGCTGATGACCGTCTGGCGTTATGTGGATGTCAACTTTGGCCTTCTGGACGAGACCTATTTCAATGTGGATGTGGAAGGGCTCAACTGGGCACCCATCGGTGGCCAGGTCGTGGCGGACTACTACAGCGAGTTCAAGATCAACCTGTCCCATAGTGGACGCCTGCCGGATGAGGTGATCGACCCGTCGACACTCTTCCCCATGTACCCGGAGTCCGGTCTCAAGAAGACCTACACGGTCAACCTGTTGGATCCGGACAACGATCCCCAGGTCACCGTGCACCCCAAGCACCTGGGCTACACGGTCAACCCGGCGAACATGTTCATGACGCCCACGGGCACCATGATGATGCCCTTCCCGCTCAACCGCACCGTGGCGATTTCAGACTACCGCTACTACACCTGGCGCGACACGACCACCACCGGTGTGGGCGGAGTTGACTCCGCCGGGGCCGAGATGGGCATCTACCTGCAGGTCATGGGCCTGCCCGGTGCCCCCGGACTGCCCTACGGGCCGGGCCAGGTGCCCACCATCGGCCTGCCGCTTCTGATGGAGTACAACTGCTACCCGGACGATTTGGCCGTGGGCATGAACTCCTTTGATATTTCGCTGGCGGTCAACTCGTCCATGAAGCCCAACTTCCGGGCCTTCTCCACCGGCGGCATGGACACCAGCACCACGCCCCAGTATGTGGACCCGGATCTGGAGACCCAGGCCAACGGTGGCTACAACCCGACCTCCAACCCCCCCGGCCAGGCGACGCCGGGCCTGGACAACACCTTCTATGTGGGCCAGATGGACCTTGTGGTGCGTGTCAGCCAGGTGCACACGATCTGGTTCGAGGCGGCCGGCCTGACCAGCCCGACCTACCTGGAGCCCGTGCTAGAGCCCCTGGCCCAGGATCAGCCCTTGGGCACCGAGGTCGTGTTGGCCTTCCGTGGCGCGACCAACATCACCACCGCCATTCCCAAAGAAAACGCCACCTACCTGGATGCCTACGGGAACATTCCGACCGGTGTGGTTTTCATGGATGACGACACCTGGAAGCCGAGCATTTCGGACATTGATGGCGCAGCCTGGTACCAGACGCGTATCACCTTCATCTCGAATACCGAAACGTACCTGACGCCGGAGCTCTCGGCGCTGGCCGTCGCCTACTACGAGTAGATCAAAGCGGACCTCCCAAACAAACTCGACCCATGCCCCAGCGAATGCGCACCAGCTCCGTCCTCTTCTCCTCCCTCCTCCTGGCCTTGGGGGTCAGTGCCTGTAGCATGGAATTAGATCCTACGGGGTCCGGATCCGGCTCCGGTGACAACACCTTCGTCATCCTGGACATCAGCGTGGCCGAGGGCGAGGTCTGGAAGATCAACCGGCCCATCGACATCACCTTTTCCGAGGCCTACGACTTCGCCACGGTCAGCCTCAACACCGTCAACATCATGACGGAATCCGGAACGCCCGCCCTGGGATCGTTCCTGCAGGTGGATACGCGCACCCTGCGCTTCCAGCCCACCTGTCCCACCCAGTCGGACTTTTCCGATGCGGGCTTCAGCCCCGGCGGAGTGCGCTATCGCCTGCTGGTCGTGGGTGCCGGCAGCAATCCCGGAGCGAGCATCCAATCCCTGGCCGGGGAGGCCCTGGAGCAGAGCCAGGCAGTGCAGTTCAGCACGCCGGTTTCCCAGGACGCCATCGACCTGTTCCTCGATCCCGTGGCCGGCCCGCCGGCTGTGATCATCCGGGCCGAGGGCTCGCCCCTGGAAGAAGCCTCCTATCTGGAGCTGGGCGATGATCCGGACAACCGCGTGTATTTCGAGCGCGACCAGGCCACCGGCGAATCCAGCCTGCCCCCGGGATTCGAGGCGCCCATCAACCATTACAGCATTCAGGAAAACCATCTGGCCTTGATCCTGGAGATCAACCAGCCGGTGAACCCCGGATCGGCCAACATCAGTTCCAGCTGCGTGGGCCTGGAGTATGCCGGGCCCAACTCCAGCTGGCTGCCCGTACCCACTCAGGTGGAGCTGGTGATCAACTGCACCGAGTCCGGTGCCACCCTGCGCCTCTCACCCATCGGGCTGCTGCCCCAGGGGCGCACGGTGCGGGCCTTCATCACCCCTGAGTTCGAAGATCTGGTCAGCGACCGCAACTTGATCACACTGAATACCTTCGCCTCCATGACCATGGCCATCTCCACGGATGATCTGGGCCAGCCGGCGGACGATGTTGATGAGTTCATGGAGTCCTTCCTCGTAGGTGGCGGCGGCGATGATTCCATGGAGGACATCACCGGCAGCACGGCCAATCCCATGGCCAGCTGGGAGGACGGCAGCCTGACGGCGGCCTTCGATTTTGATGGCACCGGCGGCCCCGGAGGAGATTTCGACTGGCACCTGCCCTTGGGCCAGGCTGGCACCTTCAACAACTTCATCTTTGACACGACCTCGACGGTTATTACCGGAGGTCCCGGGGGCCTGGCGACGGGAACCCAGACCTGCATCAACGGCGTGGTCGATGTTCGAAACCTGTACATTCCAGCCACTGCCCGCCTGGTCGTGGTGGGGCCGAACACGCTGATGATCAACGCCACGGGATCCGTGGTGATTGATGGCGAGTTGATCGTCAAGGGCAGTAACAGCCCCGGCGTGCAGACGCTCAATACCAGCAACCAGCCCGAGCCCGGCGCGGCGGGTAACGCCGGTGGTGGCTTCGGCGGCCAGGCCAGCTACCTGACCAGCCAGTCCACCCCCGTGGGGGAGACCGGTTACGGACCCTTCCAACAGCCCGGCGGCGGCGGGGCCGGCGGCGAGACCGGCTACGGAACCGGTTCCAGCGCAAACCGACGCGGGGCCGGTGGCGGTGGGGGGGGCTTCGGACCTGACATCTACTACGACGGCGGCAGTGGTGGCTCCAGCGCGCGTGTGCAGGAGCTCATCGGCTTCGATGCGGAGCCCGGCTTCCACGGTGGTGACAATGCCCTCGGTGCCCTCTCCGGCAACCCGCCGCCGGCCGGTGGCGCTCCTGGGATCGGTCCCTTTATCGATGGCGACGACAGCAATGATTTCCTCGGACTGATGGTGATGGACGGCAGCGGAGATCTCGTCCTCGGAGAACTCTCCAAGGTCTGGGCTGGTGCCGGTGGCGGCGGTGGCGGCGACTCGGTTTCATCCAATAGCTTCCCCCTCGACCCCTGGAGTAACAGCGGCGACGAGAAGGGCTCCGGTGGTGGCGGAGGCGGCGGTGGCCTCCTGGTCCTGGCCCTGGGCGAGATTCGCATCTCGGAAACCGGTTCGATCAATGCCGAGGGCGGCACGGGCGGGGGTGGCGAAAACACCAACGGTTTTGACCGCGTGGGCAGCGCCTCCGGCGCCGGTTCCGGCGGCCACATTGTGCTGCAGAGTTCCACCGCCGTGCGCGTGGAGGCGGATCCCGCAAGCTTGATGGGTTTCCAGAACGTCTACAAGGATGACTCCTCCGGCCACGACCCGCGCTCCATCACGGCCCTGGGGGCCGAGGGCGGCGCTGGTAGGGGAAACAAGGGCGGTGCCCGCCAAGGTGGCGCACAGATGCCCTGGAAGTGCGATGCTATCACGCCGGAGTTCCTCAATGGCAACCCGCCGGTGAGCGAGACCTGCTTCACCGCCAATACGGTCAACGGACATGTGGACGGCGCCGGTGGCGATGGCGGTCCCGGAGTGATTCAAGTCCATGTCAACCAGGCCTCGGACTTCTTGCTCGGGCCGCCCCCGGGCATACCCTCTGACCAGTTGTCCAGCGGACAGTACGACATCACCTATTGGTTCGCGCCGCCCCCGGTGACGGTGCTCCAGAGCAAGAACAATCCCTTGACTGCGGACTCGACCTTCTCCGGTCGCATGATCCCCTTCTTCGGCCGCGAGTCAGCCTCCCAGTCCAAGTGGATCGCCCTGGGTGGAGCGCGGGTCAACCCCGTCATCGGCCAGCCGTCGGATCAGGTCATGTTCTTCAACTCCGGCACGGATCCGGCCAGCGGCGAGGTGCTGCGTTCCGGCGAGAGCATCCAGCGCCTGTCACCCCTCCTGGGCCCGGCGGCGGTCATGGACTCCAGTGCCACGCTCGGTCAGGGTACGGTGGACTCCTGGGCCTTTGACGCGGTCGCGAACAGGACGACTAACCTTTTGAGCTCCGGCACCGGAGCCCTCTCCTTCAACTCCTTTGGGACGCTCTACTCGATCTCGCTCGTGGCTGGTTCATCCAGCTTGGAGGACATCGAGACGGCCCTCCTTGCGGTGCTCGATACCGGCCCCCTGGGCGAGGGTGTCAATGTGGCCATCACAGGCACGGCTCCAGCGGGAACCTTGGAGCTGACCTCCACGCTCGAGGGTGCCGCCTACGCGATCACGGACATCTCCTCGACCATCGCCGATGGAGTTGGTGATGACCTGACCATCGACGGCACGCCCGGCGGCTCCAACAATACGGTGGTGGGGACCGATGGAGTGGGCATGCTCGGAAGCCATGGTCTGGAGATCATTCTGGACGCCTCTGAACTGGTGGACGCCACCGGCGATACCAGTGCCATGGAGACCTACCTGAACAACGATGTCTTCGAGCGCAACCCGGACCTGCTCAAGCACTTCACTGTCATGGTGGCCGATGCCGCCGACGGCACCTCCTACCAGTTCATCGAGGTGGAGGACGCCAGCTACGACCCGCTCACCGATAGCCTGACGCTGACCCTCGACAGCGCTGGCCTGGCCGGCGGCAGCCTGCTCCTGGACAACGGTTCGCAGGTGGTCTCCGTCCTGCCGAACTTCATGAGCGTGTCCACCAACGGCATTGCTGACACCTATCCCAGCACCAGCAGCATCACGGTCAGCTACGATGCGGCGGGGATCACCAGCCAGGGCCTGCCCGACGAGAGCACCACCTTCACCGGACAGAACGGGGCCTGGGCCACGGACATCCGCCAACTCAACCAGAGTGAATGGGACTTCTTCCGCTTCCGGGTGCACTTCAACATCATGACTGATGTGAACTCAAATGTGGATGTGAGCACCCCCAAGCCCAGCCTGGAGTTCCTACGCATGCCCTTCCGCTTCTGATTCGAAGCCCGCGGGCCAACGAGAAGCAGGGCCGGCCTCCCCAAGTGGGAGGCCGGCCTTTTTATTTGGGAGGCGGGGGTGGTTCAATGGTGCGGTGATGCCCATGCCCCTGCGAGCACTCCGCCGCCCGAGCGCTGCCTGCCTGGCCCTGGCCCTGGCCCTGGCGGCCTGCGACCACCGGCGTCCCGGGGCCGACACCCTGGAACTGGAGTTCATCCGGCCCGTGAACCGCAACGGGGTCTACCTCAATGAGCAGCTGATCTTCTACTTCAACCGCCCGGTTGAACCGGCATCGGTGACCGGGGCCAGCGTGCGCGTGGAGGACTCCGGAGGAACGGCCGCCCGGGGCCGACTTCTGGTGCGCGGCAAGGAGGTGCGCTTCGTGCCCGCTGCCGTGCTCTCTCCAAACCTCTCCGATGGAGGCTACCGGCCGGATACGGGCTACACCGTACGCCTGGGGGGCTTTCCTGAGTTGGGAGGCCTGCGCGCCGTGGGAGGTGGGCCGCTCTCGGTGGCCCACACCATTCCCTTCCACACGGTGGCAGTGGAGGAACCGCGCCGGGGCTTTGTGTTCGCTGACGACACGCCTGAGGAGGCCAGTCCCCTGCGCCTCGTGTCCCACATCCTGACACCCGACGAGCCGGTGACGTTGACCTGTGCCGAACCCCTGGATCCCTCCACCCTGCGCGCCGGTGAGGTGGTCCTGGTGGAGGCCGCTTCCGGCCGCCGGATTGTCCTGCGCGGCACCTTCGTGACAAACGCCCCGCGGAGCCTATCCGGGGCTGGCTCCCTACACCGTCCGGCCGCCGTGTTGGACCTCTATGCCCCCGAGCGCCTGAGCCCCGGTGACTACTGGCTGCCTCCGCCCGAAGGCGAGGGCCTGCGAGATTACGGGGGCAATCCGGTCTGGCTGCCGACCTCACCGTCCTCCCGGCGTGGCCAGCGCGTCACACTTGTGGAAGCCCGGGAGGACCGCGGCCGCGGGGAGCTGTGGCTGCCACTGCTGGAGACCAGGCTGCGTTCGCCGGTGGCCCTGCCCGGGGCCGCGGGTACGGCGCGCTGGGACGGAGATGGCCGAATTCGTATTCGCTACCCGGCGGCGGCGGGCACCGGGCGCAACGGATTACTGGAGCTGGCCGGCACCGAAGAGCGGACGGACCTGCACGGCACCGGCCTCAGCGTCCCCGCCGGCACGCACTGTGACCTGGGCTCCGCCGAGGGGCTGCGCATCCTGCGTTCCCAGGGCAGTATCTCCATTGCCGGAAGCCTGGTGCGGCGGAGGGGCTCGGGCAAGACTGCGCGTCCCATGGACTTCGGCCCCGACGAGACCCTCACCGCCTGGTTGCGACGGGCTGTGGAAAGCGCGAGTTCCTGGACCGTGTTGATCGCCGGAGGGGACCTCTTCATCAGCGGCTCATTGGAGGTGGATACGCCCCTATTGCTGGTGGCCGGTGGAGCCATCCGTGTCTCCGGCAGCGCCAGCGCCCAGCGCCGCCAGCTGTGGCTTCTGAAGGATGGCGGCGGTCTGCGCCTGGATCCCACTGCCAGTGTGGCGCCGCTACGCATGGATGCTCCCGAGCGCAATCCCCTGGTGGCGCCCCTGGTTTTCTCCGTCAGTTCTGCCTTGGTGCCCCCCTGGGGCCGCGTCGAACGCTGGTTGTCGGGGGAGGCGGGCGGTCACGCGGGTCAGGGGGCCTGGAGCGTGCGCTATGGCCAGCGCAGCGCTGGAGCCCCCTGGCCCGAGCACTGGGCGGAGCATCCCCGGGCCCTGACCGGAGCGGGCGGCCTGCACCTGCGCGTGGATCTGACCGTGGAACCCGCACCGGGCCGAGCCTGGGATCCGCCGGAAGTTGACTACGTGCATTTGCGTTGGGCCACCGCAAACCGTGAGGAGGCCGAATCCCGGGATCCGGGGGTCGAGTACGATGACCGCTGACATGATCCTCCCGGCCCTGGCCCAGCTGCAGCAGGACTTCACCTCCTCCCCTGAAGTTGTCACCGTAGTCTGCGGCCTTTTCGGCCTGGTCATCGGATCCTTCCTGAACGCCGCCATCCATCGTCTGCCG
Source organism: Planctomycetota bacterium (assembly GCA_036011365.1). Classification (GTDB taxonomy): domain Bacteria; phylum Planctomycetota; class UBA1135; order UBA1135. The sequence continues at coordinate 7,340 of DASCNH010000112.1, forward strand.
CGCCCGGGGTTGACGATCAGCAAGCCACGCCGCTCCGCCTGCCCGGCCTGCGGGCGCAGCCTTTCCTGGCGCGAAAACGTGCCACTGATCTCCTGGCTGGTACAACTCGGCCGTTGCCGCGGCTGCGGTTGGCGCATTCCCCTGCGCTATCCCCTGGTGGAGGCCCTGACCGCTGGCCTGTTCGTTTTTTCATCCCTCTCCACACAGCACGGCGATTTCTCCCTCTTGGCCGTCCGCCTGTTGGCCGTGGCCGGCCTGCTGGTGGCCACCTTCGTGGACCTCGAGTTCTTTGAAATCCCCGACCAGGTTTCCCTGGGAGGCATGGCCCTCGGCCCCATCGTCTGCCTGGCCGTGCCGGCCCTGCACGCGGACTCCTGGATCGCCATCAACATGACGCCGCTGGGGGAGGCCGTGGGCCCCGTGGCGGCCCTGACCGCCGGCTGCGCGGGCCTGCTGGTGGGTGGCGGTGGTCTCTACCTCCTGGGAAGGCTGGGCAGCGCCGCCTTTGGCCAGGAGGCCATGGGCTTCGGTGATGTCAAGCTGGTGGGCGCCGCCGGCCTGTGGCTGGGGCCCGGGGGCGTCCTCGTGGCGCTCATGCTGGCCTCCCTGGCGGCCTCCTGCATCGGCATCGGGAACATCCTGCGTTACTACTGCCTGCTCCGGAGGCGCCGGGCCCGGCGCGGTCAACCCCACGGCCCCGGTCGGAGCCTGCGCACGGCGCGCAGCGCCGGCCGCTTTGTGCCTTTTGGCCCGTATCTCGCCCTGGGCATTGGAATCGTGCTGCTGCGCTGGAATGATGTGAGTGCCTGGCTGCTGTCCCTCGGCGCTTGAGGCCCCACTTCGCCCTAGGGCCCGGGTCACCGAGCGCGCCACTGCGTCCGGGCACCCGTCGTTGCGGCCGCGCCGCGCACCCTCACCACGATCTCTCGAGAGAAAAAAACAACAATGACCCACAACCAAAGCACCCCGGCGAGCCTGGCCGGAATCCTGATGACCCTGCCCCTGGTGGCCGGGTGTGTTTCAAACTCCACCTTCCGCCAGACCATCGGCGACCGCGAGGCGGAGATCCGTTCCCTGCGCGAGGAGCGCGTGGCTCTCAAGACCAGAATCCAAAACCTGGCCGGCGAGCGTGACACCCTGGAAGTAGCCCTGGCCGATGCCAGCCTGCGCGTTATCGAGATGCCGGTACCGGAGCCCGTGCTCTACCCCGGTCTGGATGATGCTGGCGTGGGCTATGGCATGGTGGGCGGCAACCTGGTGTTGACCATTCCCTCCTCCGTGACCTTTGGTTCGGGCCAGGCCGCGCTCACGGACGAGGGCCAGACGGTCCTGAAAACCGTGGCCGCCACGCTGCTGGCCGAGCACCCCCAGGGTACCTATTTTATCGAAGGCCACACGGACACGGATCCCATCTCCAAGTCCAAGTTCGACTCCAACCGGGACCTTTCCCTGGCCCGCGCCATGGCGGTCCTGCGGCACTTGGTGGAAGAGAGCGGCCTGGCCGACGAGCAGTGCGTGGTTGTCGGGCACGGGGAGTACCACCCGGTGGCCGGGAACGACAGCACCGAGGCCAAGGCCATGAACCGCCGGGTCGAAATCGTCATCCACGAGTAGGCGCTTTCCCCAGCCAATCCAGGTTCAGGATTGGCGGTGCAACCAGCGAGGCTGGGCTGTGGCGGGGTCCGCCCGGACACAGCCCAGCCCAGCACCCGGTCGGGTGCCGCTCGCGCATACGGCGGCCCCCGCACCGTTGAGGAATAGGCGAGGGGCCGGTAGACTTTGGGGCCCTTTCTTGCCGGCCGGGCGGGAGGAACTCCCCCGGACCGGGAGCCATCACACCCCTTGCCACCCCGCTCTTCGGGGGTGCCCATCCCGGTCATGAGTTCGTCCAACAGCACCCACAACATCTCCTTCGTCGGTCACCCCTCTTCGGGCAAGACCACGCTAGTCGACGCCCTGGCCTTTGCCACCGGCGCCTCGCCCCGCAAGGGTTCGGTCTCTGAGAAGACGAGCGTCTGCGACACGGAGCCGGAGGAGCAGGAGAAGCAGCACACCCTGCAGCTCTCCGTGGTCTGGGCCAACTGGGGGAAACGCGACTGGACCTTCATCGATACGCCGGGCTACCCGGAGTTCCAGGGCGAGGTGCAGTCCTCACTGTTCGGCGCCGACCTGGTGGTGGGCGTGGTCAGTTGTGCTAGCGGGGCAACCTACAACCTGCGCACCAAGATGACGCGGGCGGAACTCCTGGGCCGGGGCCGGGCCATCGTCATCACACACTTGGACGGTGAGAACGCTGACTTCGACGCACTGGTGTCCGATCTGCGCGAGTCCATTGGTGAGGTCTGCGTGCCCGTCCTCCTGCCGGACCAAAGCGGGCCTGAGTTCTCCTCTGTGAGCCGCACCTTGACCAACCCGGAGTCGGACTGGTGCCAACGCCTCAAGGATCGCGTCATGGATGCCTGCGAGGACGAAGACATCCTGATGGAGTACCTCGACACCCAGGAGGTGAGCGACGATCAGATGGAGTCCCTGATGCCCGCGGCCATCGCCGATGGCACCCTGGTCCCTGTGTTGGTCTGCAACCCCGACTCAGGCCTGGGCGTGGAGGAGACGTTGACCTTCCTCAAACGCTTCGCCCCGTCCCCCAGTGACCTGCCGATTACCGATGCGGATGGCGAGGCCCTCGACGCAGATCCGGCAGCCGAACTCCAGGGCACGGTCTTCAATGTCAAGTCGGATCCCCATGTGGGCAAGATCTGTCTCGTGCGCATCCACTCCGGCACCCTGAAGGCTTCCGATCAGGTTTGCGCCCCGGGCGTCGCCAAGGGTGAAAAGCTAGGTGGTCTTTTCCGCCTGGTGGGCAAGAAGCGCGAAGCCATCGAGTCTGCTGGTCCGGGAGATGTGGTGGCCTTCACCAAGGTCGAGGGACTCACCACCTGGGACGAGTTCAACCTGTCCGGCGGCAATGCCACAACGGTCAAGAAACCCCACACGCCCACGCCCATGGTGGCCCAGGCCGTGACACCCAAGACGCGGGCCGACGAGCAGAAACTCGGCGAGGCGCTCAAGAAGCTCGCCGCGGAAGACCCCACCTTCCAGATCGAGCACGCCAAGGAGACCCACGAACTGGTGGTGCACGGCATGAGCGATCTGCACCTGCAAGTCATGCTGGATCGCATGAAGCGCCGCTACGGTGTGGAGGTCGAAACGCACATCCCGCGCATCTCCTACAGGGAGACGATCTCCAAGGCCTCCGAGGGGCACCACCGCCACAAGAAGCAGTCCGGCGGCCGCGGCCAGTTTGGCGAGTGCTACCTGCGCCTGCGTCCCCTGGCTTCCGGCGAGGGCGTTGTCTTCAAGGATGCCGTGGTCGGTGGCTCCATCCCGCGCAACCTGATTCCCGCCGTGGAGAAGGGCATCATTGAGATCGCTGCGGAGGGTGTGCTCACCCGCGGCCATGTCGTGGATGTGGAGGTGGAACTCTACGATGGCAAGTTCCACGCAGTGGACTCGGACGAGGCCAGCTTCAAGATGGCCGGGAGCCGCGCCTTCAAGGAGGGCTTCATGGCCGCCAAGCCCGTGCTGCTGGAGCCGATCATGGAACTCGAGATCCACATTCCCTCCGGCGACGCCGGTACGGTCTTCAGCGACCTCACGAGCCAGCGCCGCGGCCAGGTCCTGGACCAGTCGAGCGAAGCGGGTGGCACGATCACGATCATCAAGGCCGAGGCACCCCTGGCAACCGTGCAGACCTACCACCGGGACCTCAAGTCCCAGACCGCAGGTGAGGGCGGCTACTCCATGCAGTTCTCCCGCTACGCCACGGTGCCCACCATGGAGCAACCGAAGGTGTTGGCGGAATACGGCCGGGGCAAGGAAGAAGGCTAGCCCTGCCCAGGCCACCTGGCAGTGGCCGTGGGTGAGGCTCCGATGCCCTGGCTGAGCGTAGGTAGGGCGGGCGGGGCCGAGTCTTCCAGTTGCCCTCAAGAACGCGTCTCCCGGAGCCCGAAGAGGCCCTGGGAGAAGCACACTGGCCGAGATGGAAGAACTACTCGCGCTCCTGGTACGCCAGGGGGGCTCGGATTTGCACCTGTCGCCGGGCAGCCCGCCCCGGGTGCGCGTGGACGGCGTGGTGGCGGCCGTGGACCTGCCGCCGCTGACCCCTGACAGTTCGCGTCGGCTCATCACCGGCATCCTGACCTCTGAGCAGATCGCCGTTCTCGACCGTGAACGGGAACTCGATTGCGCCCTGGGCCTGGCCGGCTGCGGGCGCTTTCGCGTCAACGCCTTCCATCGCCAGGGAGCTGTGGCAGCCGTCTTCCGGGCCATTCCCGATCACATTCCGAGCTTCGAGCAGTTGGGCCTGCCAGTGGCCGTCTGCGAGCGGCTGGCCTCCCTGCGGTCCGGCCTGGTGCTCTTCACCGGGGCCACCGGCTCGGGAAAATCCACCAGCCTGGCGGCCCTGCTCGATCATGTGAACGAGCATCGCCAAGGCCACATAGTGACCATCGAGGATCCGGTGGAGTTCACCCACCACCACCGCGGATGTGTGGTAACCCAGCGCGAAGTGGGGGCGGACACCCACGGCTTTGGCCGGGCGCTGAAGAGCGTTCTGCGCCAGGATCCGGATGTTGTACTGGTGGGGGAGCTGCGTGACCGGCAGACCATCGAGGCGGCCCTGACCCTGGCAGAGACGGGTCATCTGACCCTGGCCACCCTGCACACCTCCGACGCGCCCCAGACCATCAACCGCATCGTGGATGTCTTCCCGGCGGAGAGCCAGGCTCAGGTGCGCACACAGCTCTCGTTCAGCCTGGAGGGTGTCATCTGCCAGCAGCTCCTGCCCCTGGCCGCCGGGCGTGGCCGGGCCTTGGCCGCGGAGGTCCTGTTGGCCACGCCGGCCATCCGAGCCCTGATCCGCGAGAACCGCACGCACCAGCTGCTGTCGCACCTGCAAACGGGAGCGCGCCTGGGCATGTGCACAATGGCCCATTCCCTGGCCGGCCTGGTGCGCTCGGGGCGCGTGCGCATCAGCGATGCGGAGGGTGCCCTGCCCGACCCCACCGAACTCCACCGGCTCATGAGGGCCGCCTGAAGCCCGGTCATGGTGCGCGTCCTCTCCAAGATCCGCCGCCTGCTGATCGACAGCGGGCTCGTCTCAGAGCAGCAGTGGTCTTCTGCCGTGGATGCGGCCGGGGGGCCGCTGGAGTCCCTGCTGGCCCGGGGGAGCGTGGCGGAGGGGGACCTGCTGGAGCTGCTGGGCAAATCCTCCGGCGTGCCGCCGGTGGACCTTCACCGGGTCTCTCCGGATGAGGAGGCCCTGGCCAGCCTGCCCCAGGAGGTCTGCGAGGAGCACGGCATCCTGCCCCTGGCCCGCAGTGGGCGCATTCTGACCATTGCCGTCAGTGATCCCTTCGATGTGCTCCTGATGGACGACCTGCGACATCGCACTAATTGTGAGATACGCAAGGTGCTTTCCCACCCGGCCCTGATCCGCAGTCTTTCGGAGAGCCTCTTCCAGGGCGCTCGCCAACAGGTGGATGAGCTCCTGGACGAGATGGAGGCGGACAGCCTGAGCCTCGACTTGAACGTGCGCGAGGACTCGCAGGAGCTGGCGGACAGCCAGGTGGACGGAGACGACGCCCCGGCGGTCAAGCTCGTCAACCTGATCCTGCTCCAAGCCCTGCGGGAGCAGGCCAGCGACATCCACGTGGAGCCCGGCGAGAGTCAACTGCGCGTGCGCATCCGAGTGGACGGGCGCATGCGCGTTCTGATGACACCGCCCAAGGCCTACCAGGCGGCCCTCATCAGCCGCCTCAAGATCCTGTCCCAGCTCGACATCGCCGAACACTTCAAACCCCAGGACGGCAAGTTCCAGATCCGCCACGAGGGCCGCAATATCGATTTCCGTGTCTCCATGCTGCCCGTGGTGAACGGCGAGAAAGCCGTCTTGCGTATCCTCGACGCCGGGGCCATGTCCATGGAGTTGGACGCCATGGGCTACGAGGATTGTTGCCTGGCGGATATCCGCCGGGCGATCCATGCCCCCCACGGCATGCTGCTCGTCACCGGGCCCACGGGCTCCGGCAAGTCCACTACCCTCTACGGTTGCGTGCGCGAGGTGGCCACGGTCGAAGCCAATGTGGTCACCGTGGAGGACCCGGTGGAGTACTGCATGGACGGCGTCAACCAGGTGCCCGTCAACCCGCGCCGCGGCCTGACCTTCGCCGACGCCCTGCGTTCGATCCTGCGCCAGGATCCGGACATTGTGTTGGTCGGGGAGATCCGCGACCGGGAGACGGCGGACATCGCCGTCAAGGCCGCCCTGACCGGCCACCTGGTGCTCTCGACCCTGCACACCAACGACGCCGCCAGCACGGTTACGCGCCTGGTCGACATGGGCGTGGACCCCTTCCTGGTCTCCAGTTCCCTGCTCTGCGTGGGCGCCCAGCGCCTGGCTCGGCGCATCTGCCAAAGCTGCCGAATACCGATTGACGATCCGCCGCCGGAGCGCCTGCTGGCGGCCGGCTTCCTGGAGCAGGAGCTGGCCGGGGCACGTCTTTTCAGGGCCAGCGAAAAGGGCTGTCCCCGCTGCTCTGAGGGCTACCGCGGGCGTTTTCCCATCCTAGAGACCCTGCCCCTTGATGCCAGGCTCAAGCGCATGGTGGTGGAAGGTCGATCCGTGGCTGAGATCCGTCGCGAGGCCGCCTCCCAGGGCGCCCTCTCCCTGCGCCGCGTGGGCCTCCTGAACGCCCTGCGCGGGGTGACCTCCCTGGAGGAGGTGCTGCGCGTGACCCAGGGCGAGGGCGCTGGCCCCTCGCCTCCCTGACCATGAACACATTTCAATACTCGGCCCGTGAAAAGGGTGGCAAGCTGGTCGCAGGCACCATGCAGGCGGAATCCCGCGAAGAGGCCACGCGCGAGCTGCGCGAGCGTGACCTGCTGGTGCTCTCCATGGAGACCGGCGCCGCACCGCGCCAGCTCTTCTCCCTGAAACTCGGAGCGCTCTTGAAGCGCCGCGCCAAGCCAGGCGGCAAGCGCCACGAGGTTGTGCTCTTCACACGCCAACTCTCCACCATGGTGGCTGCGGGGCTGGCGCTGCTCGAATGCCTGGAGGTACTCGCCGAACAGGCCGAGAGTCCGGCCATGCGCGCCACCTGCGAACGGTTGGTGGAGGAGGTGCGCGGGGGCACGGACCTCTCTACTGCCATGGCCACCTGCCCGCGCGTCTTCCCCCCCCTCTACCTCAGCATGGTTCAGGCCGGCGAAGTTTCCGGTCAGATGGATCTGATTCTGGCGCGCCTGGCGGACTACCTGGAGAGCTCAGAGGAACTCAAGCGCGAGATCCGCGCCGCCATGACCTACCCGGTCGTCTCCCTGGCGTTGGTGTTGGCCATCACCGGCTTCCTGATGGTGGGGGTGGTGCCCACCTTCAAGGAGGTCTTCGCCTCCCTTGACGCGGAACTGCCGGCGGTCACCCTGACCGTGCTCGCCATCTCCGACTGGCTGCGTGGCAATGTGCTGCTGACCCTGGCCGGTGCGGGCCTGGCCGTCGCTGCCTTCTTCGGTCTACGCGCCACGCGCCGCGGCGCCTATGCCCTGGATCACCTACGCCTCAGCGTGCCGGTCTTCGGCACCCTGGCGCGCAAGGTAGCTCTGGCCCGCTTCAGCCGCACCTTCTCCACGCTGATCCGCTCCGGCGTTCCGATCCTGCCCACCCTGGAGATTGTCTCCGCCACCGCCGGCAACCTGGTCATCTCCCGTGCCGTGCTGGAGTCCCGCGAAAACGTGCGCGTGGGCAGCCCCCTGTCCGAACCCCTGGCCCGCGGTCGCGTCTTCCCACCCATGGTCGTGCGCATGATTGCCATCGGCGAGCGCACCGGTGCCCTGGAAACACTCATGGATCGCATCGCGACCTTCTACGATTCAGAGGTCAAGGCCCAGGTCAAGTCCCTGACGAGCCTCATCGAGCCCATTCTGATCACCTTCATGGGCTTCATCGTGGGCGGCGTCGTGCTGGCCATCTTCATGCCAATCCTGGACATGATCGGCAACCTGGGCGGCAACTGACGGGGAACCCGTGAACTGCCAGATTTCCCTTCAAGATCAGCGTTTTCAGCCGTCGATAGGGGGCTCTGTAGCGATTGCGCGACGGGCGCGATCGGCAAGCTGAATAGGGGCCCTGGCAAACGGGGTCGAGTCCCGGGGGCGAGCCCCATGGGGACGAGTTGGTTGAGCGGCGCAAGCGCCGCCCGCCGCCCCACTTACTGACGACCTCCTGAGGAGCACCATGATTCACAACCGTAAGAACGCAGGTTTCACCCTGATCGAGCTGATGATCGTCGTGGCCATCATCGCCATCATCGCCTCGGTGGCGATGCCCAAGCTGATGAGCGCCCGCATCTCCGCCAACGAAAACGCTGCGGTGGCCACCCTGCGTTCGATTTCCGCCTCGCAACAACAGATTCAGGCCTCCTGCGCCATCGACTCCGACGCCGACGGCGGCGGCGAGTTCGCCTACTTCGGTGAGCTGTCCGGCGAGATGCCCCTGCGCGTCTACGACGGCGTCGCCGGCGCAACCCTGGGCGCAGCCCCGGACGACCTGCTCGATCCGCCTTTCCTGGCCACGGCCTTCGGCCTGGTTCAGGCCGCGGGAGCTGACGGCGCCGTGGAGCGTTCCGGCTACTTCTACAAGATCTACCTGCCCGGCCCCACGGTGGCCGGCCTGACGCCGGGCCTGGGTGAAGACCCGGCCGGGGGCGCCAAGGTGGCGGACGCCACGCCCGCCAACTGGGGCGCGGACAACTGCGAGATCCTGTGGTGCGCCTACGCCTGGCCCGTGGATGCGGAGAAGACCGGCAAGCGCACTTTCTTCGTCAACCAAGAGGGTGACATCCTGCAGTACGACAACCGCGATCAGGCCTACGAGGGCACTGGCGCGGGGCCGGCCTTTGACGCGGCCTTGTCAGACGAGTCCGCCGCCGACATGGAGTCACCCATGGGCATTGCCGCCATGGGCAAGACCGCCAACGACGCCAACATCTGGACGGTCGTCGGCAACTAACACAACCGTGAAGCGCAACTTGGCGGGCACCGTCGGCGCGGCCGGCGGTGCCCATTTTTTTGCGGCCGGTCCCCGCGCCTATTCCAGGCCGAAGAGGCGCGCCGCGTTGGTGCTGGTGAGGCTTGCCATTTCCCCGGGGCTGGCGCCGCGCACGCGGGCCAGTTCATCCACGATGGCGACCACGAAGGCGGGCTCGTTGCGCCTGCCGCGCCGCCCCTCTGGCGCCAGGAAGGGGCAGTCTGTCTCCGCCATGAGCAGCTCCGCGGGTACCTCCCGGGCAGCCTCGCGGTTGGCTTCGTTGGTCTTGTAGGTGAGTGCGCCGGAGAATGAGATGAAGAAGCCCGCGTCGGTGTAGGGAGCCAGTTCTCCGGGCCCCATGGTGTAGCAGTGCATGACCCCGCGCACGCCGGGGTGTTGGGCGAGGATGGCCGCCGTGGCCGCGTGGGCTTCCCGGCAGTGAATGATGACCGGCTTGTCGAGTTCCCGGGCCAACTCCAAGTGGGCATGGAAGAGTCGTTCCTGATCCGCGCGCGGCGAGTACTCCTTGAAGAAATCGAGGCCGGTTTCGCCGACGGCGACGCACTCTTCCCGGGCGCAGAGTTCGCCCAACTCGTCCATGGTGTCCGAGCCCACGCCCTCCGCATCGTGGGGATGGATGCCGGCGGCGGGGAACAGCTCGCTCCGACCGCGGCACAGCTCAAGCGTCTGTCGTGAGGTCTCCAAGGTCGTCCCGACGACGATCATGCGCGTCACATCGGCCTCCCGGGCGCGTTCCAACACTGCATCCAGGTCATCCCGGAAGTCGCGCCAGAACAGGTGCGTGTGCGAGTCGGTGATCATCCGCAGACCTCCTCGAGTATGTTCAGCAAGAAGATGAGCATGTTCCGATCGGCCTCTTTCTCGGCCACTTCCTTGAATATGGAGCAGGCGGTTTCCGCCGGCAGGGATGAGGCCAGGGCCTGGGCGGCCTTGCGCCGCAGGTAGCCGTTGCCCGTGGACTCCACCAGCACGACCTCAAGGGTGGCACGCGAGAGCGTGCCCGGGTGCTCGCCCAGTTCCTGCACGGCCCGGTGCCGGGCGGCGTCCTGCATGAAGATATTGCCTGCCACCGTGGCCAGCACCTCCACGGGGTCCGTGCCGGTTCGCTCACAGGCGGTGAGCCAGCCCGCCAGCAGGAACTCCTGGTCGGGCATGGTCTGGCGCAGGCGTTCCTGGCGCAGGAGTGGGCCGAGTATTTCTTCGGCCCGGGCCGGAGAGGTTTCAGCCAAGAGGCGCACGGCCTCCGTGCGATCGCTCATGCGGTGCCCGTACTCCAAGACGAGTTGATCCAAGAGGGGCCGTGCGTCCACGGGGGCGGAGTGGGCACCCACCTCCAAAAGGCCGTTGCGCACGGTGATCTCCTCGGGATTGTCCGCCAGCAGCCTCCTGAGGGCCTCCCGGCCGAGCTCCGGGTCACCCTGCTTGAGGCGTCCGAGCAGTTCCCGGCCCGCGTGGAAACGGGCGTCGAGGCGGTCGCTGGTCCAGGTCAGGTCCGGTGGTGTCAGGGCCCGCACAAGTTGGGTGATGGCGGCGGCCTCCGGCGACGAGTCAGCGGAGGCTGAGACGCTGGTGGCCTGCTCCCCGGAGCCCTCGCCCGCAGGTGTTTCCGGGGCCTCTGCGGCGCCCCTGCCCCCAGGGGGGCCGGCCGGGATGGACTCTCCCCGGCCACAGGCGCCCAGCAGGGTACCGACCACCATGGCCCCTGCCACTATGGCCCTTGCCACCGGGGCCCTTGCCACGGGGGCCCTTGCCACCAGGGACCCGGACACAGGTGACATGGCCGGGGATCTGGTGTGTGATAGCGCACAAGTTTCGTGCGGAGTGGCTCGCCTCCGGGGGCGCAGTGGGGTGAAAAGCGACATACTTGCCTGCTAGAGGGGGTAGGGGGGCCGTGGGCTGTGGAATGGGGCTTGATAGGGGCTGTAGTACCCACCTGACCCCACACGTGACCAGTGCTTTGGCGAGGGAGGGAGCGGGACTTGGCCCACGGACCTGTCCCGCGACGGCGATGTTTGGGAAACTGGGAGGAGTGTCCTCCAAGGGGCCAACCATCAAATAATCTAGCAACTAGAGCGGCCTCCCTTCTATGATGCGGGGAAGCCTCGGTCAGCGCCAACTCTCTCCGGAGACCTGGCGGGCCCCGGGGCTTGTCCATCCGTCCCAAGCGACACAGTACACCTCTCTCCTCCACCCTCTCCTCAGTATGGCAATGGCGCCGCCTTGACGGCTGTGCCGCCCCGCTACACAACCCTCCCTCCGGCGCCCAAAGCGCCCCGAAGGACGCCCATGAAACTCACGGGATCGAACGCCTGGCTGCCCTCCCTGGCAGCACTCACTGCCCTTGTCGCCTGTTCCGACAGCCTCTCCAAGGTCGACGGGGGCGGTGCAATGTATATCGACACCTGCTCCCTGGGCTGTAACCGCGGCATCGACGCCGACGGAGACATCCTGGACGTGACCTGCCAGGTGACCGCCATCTCCCGCAACCAGGAGGTCGCGGTGGTCTTTTCGAGCGCGGTGGACATGGCCAAGGTGACTTCCCAGTCATTCCGTGTGATCGACGCGGCCACCGGCGGCGTGCCC
>DASCNH010000113.1:0-16748 GCA_036011365.1 Planctomycetota bacterium
CGCTCAACCACGAGGCCTTTCACCAGTACATCTTCTACTTCTACGGGAACATCAGCCCGCACAGCTGGTACAACGAAGGCACCGGCGACTTCTACGGCGGCTACGAGTGGAAGCACAACAAGTTCAAACTGACGCGCTATCAAAAGCGCGTACCGGACATCAAGGGAGCCCTGCGCGAGAAGCACTTCGTGCCCCTGAAGGAGTTGGTCACCTGGACCCAACAGCAGTACTACGGCCAGAACGAGTACAACTACGCCGGCTGGCAGAACTACGCCCAGGGCTGGTCCTTCATCTACTTCCTGCGCACGGGCAGGAAGAGCGCGCGCGGCTGGGACAAGTCCTGGGACGGCATCCTCGACAAATACATGGAGGTCCTGGGCGCCACCGGCGACAAGGAGGCTGCGGTGGAGCAGGCCTTCGCGGGCGTAGACTGGGAACGCATGGAGGAATTGTGGCTGAAGTACACGGAATCCTGAGCATGACAAGCAAGTTCATCTTCGGCCTGGCCCTCATCCTCGGACTCGGCGCGGAACCGGTTCTGGCGGACCGCGTCCTGACCTCGGATGGGCGGGTCCTGACACCCCTGAAGGCCCGCAAGAGCGAGGCCGGCTACGTCTTGACCTTCGCCAGCGGCAGCATCGAAGTCGGTCACGACCAGGGCATCAGCCAGGTGGAGATCGAGGGCGATATGTCCGACTACGTGCCCCAGAACGAGACCGAGCGTGAAAAACTCGAGAAGGGCTATGTCAAGTACCGCAGCCAGTGGATGAGCAAGGTGCGCTACGAGAACGAGTTGCGCAAGGAACACGAGGAGATGAAGGAGCGCCTCGAGGAATTGGCTGCTCACGCGGACTTCAGCAACGCCTGGGAGCAGGAGACCAAGCACTTCATCGTGCGCAGCAATACCTCCCCGGAACTGCTGGAGTTCTACAGCGACATGCTCGAGGCCTACTACGGCCTGATGGACAAGCGCATCGGCATCAAGCCCACGCCCAAGTACCGCAGGCTCAAGATGACGGTCAACATCTACAAGAGCAGTGAGGAGTTCCACGAACTCTCCGCCGCGGATATCGGCTCTAGCACCCTGGGGTATTTCTGGGCCCACGACAACACGCTCAACTTCTATCACGACTACCAGGATCCGGACCTGGCCAAGTGGGTGGGCTTGCATGAGTGCACACACCTGCTGACCTTCCTGATCGACCAGCAGTACGAGCCCCAGATCTGGCTCAACGAAGCGGTGGCCGACTACTTTGGCTCCGCCATTGTCGGCCAGGACAAACGCGGCAAGATCACCATCGAGCCCGGCCAACTCCAGACCGACCGCGTGCTCACTGTCCAACAGGCGATCAAGAACAACAATGACACCAAGCTGAAGGAGCTCTTCTTCATAGATCGTGATGCCTTCAGCGGTTTCGAATACGCCCACGCCTGGTCATTCGTCTATTTCCTGAACAACTTCGAGCGGGGCAAGTACGCCAAGGGCTTCGGCAAGTTCTTCAAGGCGCTCTACACACTCGAGAAGGGCATCGACTTCGAAATCGTCGCCGGTGGCGGCGTCACCGGTACCGGCAAGAAGGTCTCACCGGCGGACATCCGCGACCTCTTGCTGAAGAAGATCAAGGTCAAGGATCTCGACAGGCTGGAAAGCGAGTGGAAGACATTTGTCAAGGAGATCGCCATCGAGGCCCCCACGGCGCGCTTCAAGCGCGGCTATCGGGCGGTACGCCAATGGGATTTCTCTGAAGCCCTGGAAGACCTGACGGCGGCCATCGATGCGGGCTTCTCGGATCCCAGAGCCTGGGCCGCACGAGCCCGCGCGCTGGCCTTCACCGGGCAAAGGAGCGCCGCCAAGGATGACTACGCCAAGGCCATCGCCCTCGACCCCCTGAACGCCTCCTTCCGCTACGAGTACTCCCAGGTCCTGGCAGGCCGCCTGTCCACCGGCGGCGGACGCCCGGGCGGCATGTCGGTTTCCGTCTCCAGTACCGGCGGGAAAGCCCCCCAGGACTCTGAGGCGAAGAAGCAGGCGGGCCTGGCCACGGAAATGGCCCCCGACAATGATCAGTTCCGGGAATGGTTCGAGGAATTCGATCAGGCAGCCGAAGAAACAAGCAGCCCATGAAGCACATCCCCCTCCTGATCACCTTGTTCCTGGCCAGCTGCGTTGGCACGCGCACGGCCGTCGATCCCACGGTCACCCTGCTCACCTCGGGCGGCACCGAGCTGGGCGTCTCCACCGATTACGGAGTCGTTTTCCTGGGCCGCACGGCCCGCTCCGGCCCGGTCCAGATGACGGTTTGGTTCGGGGACGGACCCAGTATTGAGAGCTCCATCATAGAGCCCGTGGGCGGCGGCATTTTCACCGCTGAAGCGGAGATCTCCCTGCCCCTGGTGGCCCTGGACTTCACCCCCCCCGCCGCCGATGAGACGCTGATCATCGCCGGACGCAACGAATACGGTCCCTGGGAAGCCCAGGTCACCGCCTTCGCCGACCCGCGCGTCTGGGGCCCCCTGCTCAGCATCCCGTCCCAACTCATCGGCCGCGCCAATCAGGTCGGCGCCGGTGTCTACCGGGATGGCCCCGGTGGACGGCGGCTAGTGGGCCTGGTCTCCGGCCGCCTGCGCCTGGCCGCCGATGACGGCAGCCGCGAGTACCTGACCGTCGTGGGCCCGGCCCACCTCTGGCGCATGGTGACCCACCGCAAGGACGCCGGCCGACGCCGTCCCTGGGTCTACCGCGAAGACATTCTCTAGGCCGCCCCGCTCAGGCGCGCCAGAAGCTCGGCACGAAGAGCGCCACCACCGCGTAGAACTCCAGGCGGCCGAAGATCATGAAGAGGCTGAGCAAGAGCTTGGCCAACTCCGGCAGCTCGGCGAAGTTCAGCGTGGGCCCCACCTTGGCCAGCCCCGGCCCAATGTTGTTGAGCGTGGCCAGCACGGCCGTCGAGGCGCTGATCAGATCCAGATCAAAGGCCGTCAGCACAAACGTGCCGCCGGCGAAGATCAGAATCCAGAGGCCAAAGTAGCCGGTGATGGAAGCCACCGAGGCCTCGTCCACGGCCTGCCCGTCCACGCGCACGGCGTGGATGGCCCGGGGGCGAATGAAGCGGCGCACGCCGGTGATGGCGGCCTTGGCGACGATCACCAGCCGGATGACCTTCAGGCCCCCACCGGTCGATCCGGCACAGGCCCCGATGACCGCCAGGAACATGAGTGTCAGGCGCCCCACCTGGGGCCACTGGTCGAAGTCGGCGGTGCCATATCCCGTACTGGTGTTGAGGCAGACCACCTGGAAGACGCTGTCCCTGAGGGCGCGCCCCAGGTCGCGGTAGTCCGGCAGACTGCTGGTCGCATCCCCGTTGCTGCCCCCCCAGAACCACAGCAGGACAGTCAGAAACAGGATGGCTCCGACGATGATACCGACATACAGGCGGGCCTCGGAGGACCCCACCAAGCGACGCCAGGCGGGGCGCGGTCCGGCGCGCAGAAACACATCGTAGATGGCGAAGTTGATACCCGCCATGAACATGAAGACCACGATGATGAGCTCCACCTTCCAGGACAGGAAGTAGGCCACGCTGGCCGAGTGACTGGAGAAACCGCCGGTGGCGATGGTGCCGAAGGTGTGCACGGTGGCGTCGAACCAGCCCATACCCGTGGTCCAGAGCAGAATGAGCTCCAAAATGCTCAGGCCCAGGTAGATGCGCATCAGCCCCATGGCGCTGTCGCGCACGCGCTGCTGGCCGGCCTCGCGGGCGATGCCCGGGATCTCGGAGCGGAACAGGCTGCGCCCTCCCGTAGGGAAGAGCACCACGAAGACCATCACGATCCCGAAGCCGCCGAGCCAGTGGGTGAACGAGCGCCAGAAGCAGATGGCCCGGGGCAGCCCGTCTATGCCCTCCGGCGAGAGGACCGTGGAACCCGTGGTGGTAAAACCCGAGGTGGTCTCAAAGAAGGCGTCCACGAATCCGGAGAAGGTCCCGGCGAGCAGGTAGGGCAGAGCTCCCACGGCGCCGCAGACGATCCAGGCCAGGCCCACAACCGCCAGACCCTCCCGGCGGAAGTAGTCCGGGCGTCCCTCCGCCGAGACCGTGCGGTGGCGGTTCGGCAGGCTGAGGGCGCCGCCGATGGCTGCCGATACCAGGGCGGAGATGAGGCAGGCGGAAGTGGCCTCGGATTCGCCGAAGTAGTACCCCACCGCCGCGGGAACCAGCAGGAAGAAGGCCAGGAGCAGCAGCACCAGGCCGAGCATGGAAGCGACGGCGCGGAAGTTCATCTACTCTCAGAGGGCTCCAAAGAGGCGCTCCACCGTTTCCAGGTGCTCCGGCAGGGTGACTACCAGGACGCGGTCATCCGGCAGGATATCCGTGGAGCCCGATGGAATCAGAACATCCTCGCCGCGCACCAGGGCGGCGATGACAGCCCCCCGGGGCAGGCCCAGGTCCCGCACGCGGCGTTCGGTCTTGCCATCCAGGAAGCGCGCGCGCATCTCGAGCACCTCGGCCCGCCCCTCTCCGATGACCGCGATGGCGGCACTGGACCCGGCGCGCACAAAGCGCAGGATGCGATTGGCGCACAGGACCCGGGGCGAGATGCCCCGGTCGATGCCAAGCATGTCGTAGATCTGCTGGTAGGAAGCCTTGTTGACAAGCGCCACCGTGCGTTCCACGCCCAGGGAACGCACCAACTGACAGGCGATCAGGTTGCACTCGTCGTCGTCACTGGTGGCGACAAAAACATCCGCCTCACCGATGCGTTCTTCCATGAGCAACTGCAGGTCCGTGGCGTCCCCCTCCAGCACCATGGTCTCACCACCGTACTCGGCGGCCAGGGCCCGGGCGCGCCCGGCGTCCATCTCAATGATGCGTAGGGAGATGCCGGGGACAGGCGCCAGCTTGCGGGAGATCTCGCGGCCGATGGCTCCGCCGCCCATGACGACCACGCTGCGCTTGCCCAGACTGGGCGCACCGGAGAGCCGCTCGAAGGCATCCAGGCCCGCCGCCTTGCCGGCCACATAGACATGGTCCCCCTGTTCCAGGCGGTCCTCACCGCTGGGGATGAAGAAGCGTTCCTTGCGCGCCACCGCCACCACGAAGACATTCTGGGGCAGGCGCAGTTGCTGGATCTCCTCGCTGGTCAGTTCGCACTCCTCCTTCAGGCGCAGCCGTCGGAGCTGCACCTTGCCATCGGCGAAAGTCTCCACCTCGAGAGCGTGCTGCTCGCGCACGGAACTGATGACCTCCTCCGCTGCCATCTCTGAAGTCGAGAGCACCACATCGAAGCCCAGGGTCTGCTTGTAGAAGTAGTGGTAGTCCGTCAGGGGCTGCATATTATTGAGGCGCAGGATGATGCGCGCCGCCCCCAGATGCTTGGCCAGGGTGCAGGCCAGCATGTTCACATGGTCGGAGTCCGTCACAGCCACCACCAGATCGGCCTTGGAGGCTCCGGCCCGCGTCAGCACACCTGCCTGCGTCCCGTCCCCAAGCACCACCTGCACATCCAGGGACTCCATGATGCGCCGGGACTTGGCCGGGTCCCCGTCGACCACGGAGACCTGGTGCTCCTCCCGGGAGAGCACATCCGCCAGGTGGTAACCCACCTCGCCCGCACCGACGATTACGATCTTCATCAGGGCCACCATAGGAAGCCTGCAGGGCGATTCCAACGCCCCCCAGGGTGCGCCGGAGGCACTGGCTTCCAGACCCCTTCCGCCCGGATACCCGCCACGGGGCACAAAAACCGCGGGAAACAGACTTAAGCCTCCTGACGCTATGCTGGGCCCGTGATCTTGCTGCTCGACAACCGCGATTCCTTCACCTTCAACATCGCCCAGGCCCTGGGTGACCTGGGAGCCCGGGTGCGTGTCCTCTCCGCCCGCGACACGGACCTCGCAACCATTCGCGCCCTGGCCCCGGAACGCCTGGTGATCGGCCCCGGCCCGGGCACTCCGGCGGGGGCCGGCTGCAGCCTGGCAGCCCTGCGCGAGTTGGATGAGAGCCTGCCCATCCTCGGCCTGTGCCTCGGCCACCAGGCCCTGGCTGTGGCCTGGGGCGGCGAACTCAAAACCTCCCACGAACTAGTCCACGGCCAGACGCGCCCGGTGCTACACGACGGGCGGGGCATCTTCACGGAGCTGCCGAACCCGTTTGACGCCATGCGCTACAACTCCCTGGCCGTGGAGGAGTCCAGCCTCCCGCAGGAACTCGAAATCAGCGCACGAGATGAGGCCGGAGAGATCATGGCCCTGCGCCACCGCACGCGCCCCCAGGTCGGTATTCAGTTCCACCCGGAGTCAATCCTCTCGGATTACGGCGAGCGTATCTTCGCCGCCTTCCTCGCCCTGCGGGCTCCGGCCTCCGCCTAGCCCGGGCCCACCGGCGCACTCCAGCGCGGCCAGGGCCCGGAGCTCGGCCGCCGCTGCTCCCAGTCACGCCGGCCCAGGCCCGTGGCCACGCGCCGGTAGACCGGTTTCACGGCTCGTCGCCAGAGGCGCGCCACGGGGCCCCGTTCAAGACCGTGCCCGACCCCCGTGGCCACCGGGGGCCCGCCCTGTGGCCCGCGTCCGTCCCGGGTATAGCGTCGCCGGTGCTTCTGCACATGGCGCAGGTCCTCCCGCGCGCGGCCGGCCGGAAGCCGCCGGTGAACGCTGGCCAGCTGGAAGTCCACCAGCCAGGGTCGGCCGTCCCGGCCCACCAGGATGTTCTGTTCCTTGTGCAGATCATTGTGGCACACGCCGCGCCGGTGCACGGCCAGCACCAACTCGTCCAGGAGGTCGAAGAAGTCCTCGGGCAGCTCCGTGGCCCGGTGCAGGGGCAGGCCCTCGATCCATGACCGCAGGAGCACATCGCCCGGACGGGGAACACGGCCGGCTCCACCGTTGGCGGTCGCGGGCCCGGCTGCCTGGCGCGCCTCCGCATCCTCCACCAGGCGCGGCACGCGCAACTCCGCCCCGCCCCCCGACGCCAGGGCCAGGAGGGCGCGCCGCTCCCGCCCCAGCAACAGGCGGGCCACGAAACGCGAGCCCGGCAGGCGCCCGCCACAGGCCACGCGCCTCACGAGCGCTCCCCGTTCCCCCACCAAACGCTCCACGCGCCCGAGGGCATCTTCCTTGAGCAACGCGGCTCCGGGCGCGGCGCCGCCGCTCAAAACCCCAGGCGCGCCAGGGCCGCTTTCAGCTGCCAGACCCGCGCCTCCCGCCGCTGGTACTTGGTGGCCGCCGCCGCCAACTCGAAGACGGCCCCGTAGGCCGCACGCGCCTCGGCCCCGCGCCCCAGGGCTGCCAGGGCGCGCCCGCGTCGAAAGGCGCTCTCGGGCTTCGGTCCATGGTTGCGCTCAAAGCGCTCCAGGGCCGTGAGCGCCCCGGCCGCATCCCCACTGCGACGCCGGGCCTCCGCCAGGGCCAGCAGCACGCCGCCATAGCCGTGCTCCTCGTCCATCTGCGCCGCCCGCTCCAGGGCCAAGAGGGCCCCGGCCGTCTGCCCCAGACGCAGCTCGGCCTGCCCCAATCGATAGGACCACTCGGTGACCTCCCCCTCACCGGCAACAGCCGCCGTCAGGTGTTCAAGGGCCCGGCGAGCGCGCCCCTGATTCAAGAGCAGACTGCCCAGCTTGCCCCGGTTGTGGGGCGTGTCCACGGCTCCGAAGCTGCGCTCCAAGGCCTTCCGCCGGCGCCCGTCCACGGCCGCCCGGGCTCCCGCCGAGAAGGCCAGACTGACCAGAATTGCCGCCCCCCAGAAGCCCAGAAAGGGGATCTCGAAGAGCGCACCGAGGAGCGGGATCTGCCGCAGGAACTGCAGGGCCACCAGCGTGAGCAGGAAGAATCCGACCAAGCGCAACATGGCACCATTCCACGGATCCGGCCCCGGGGGCGCAACCGGGCACGTGGATACCTATCCTGGGCGGACCGCGATCGCCGCCCCGCGACGCTCCCACGGAGCTCGAGCGGACCTCACCCCCTAACTCGGTCGGGGTTCGGGCGGGGATCCAGCGCATCACCCGTCCCCTACCCGTCCCCTCCCCGTCCCGTCCCCGTCCCGTCCAATGGACAGCAGCAGCCATCAGCCGCCGACTCCAGGCCAAAGCGCCAGGCCCAGCCCCCTGGCCCGGGCACGAGCCGGCGGCGAGGTCTTGCGAGCCCTCGGAGGCTATGCCCTGCTGCCCCCGCGCTCCCTTGCGTTCCTCCTGAGCCGGCGCCGGCGCCTGGCGGAGTTCGAGGGCCTGCTGGGCACGGCCCGGGAACCGGATCCCGTACCCGCCCTGGCCCCGGACGCGCCCTTTCACGCACGCCCCATGCGCCTCTTCCTCTCCTGCGCCGAGGCCTCCGGCCAGGGCCACGCGGTGCGCCTCCTGGCCGCCCTGCGCGAACACCTGGCCGCCGTCGGCGCTCCACTGCCGGAGGTGCGCGGCCTGGGTGGCGCGCCCCTCGCCGCCGCCGGCGTCGAGCTCCTGGGAGATCCCGTACAGCGCGCCACCATGGGCCTCTCCGGCGTGGCCGCCTCCCTCTCCTTCTACACGGATCTTCTGGCGCGCACCGACGACTGCTTCAGCACCTGGCACCCGGACCTCTTCCTGCCCGTGGATTCCCCGGCCCTGCACATCCCCATGGCCCGCTCGGCCCGGCGCGCGGGCGTTCCGGTCCTGCACCATGTCACGCCACAGTTCTGGGCCTGGGCTCCCTGGCGTCTGGACGCCTACGCCCGAGCCGTTGACCTGGCCACCTCAATCCTGCCCTTCGAGCCGCCCTGGTTCGCCGCCCGGGGCGTCTCCGTGGCCCACGTGGGCCATCCCCTGATGGACGCCCTCTCGGATTCCATGGATTCCGAGAGGGACGCCCCGGAGGACTACACGGAGGACTACGCGGTGAACGCTCCGGAGGATAGACGGTCGGACACCAGGGCGGGCGCCGGGAGCCATCCAGCGGGTCATGGTGCCGGACGCCCGGCGGGCGCGGATGCACCGCTGGTCTTGCTCCCGGGCAGCCGCGCGGGGGTCATGGCGCGCAACCTGCCCTGGATGCTGGAGACGCTCAACGGCCTGGCGGCCGCGGGCCACAAGCTGCCGGCGGTCCGGATCCTCAGCGGCTCCCAGGAACACCGCCCGCTCCTGGATTCAATCGTGGCGGACTGGAACAACACCGCCGCCCTCGACCTCTGCGTCGTCTGCGGCGACCTGCACGGAAACCTGGCCCGGGCCCGGGCGGCCTTCTCTGTCTCCGGCACGATCCTCTTGGACCTGCTCCACCAGCGCCTCCCCACGGTGGTCATCTACCGCCTGGGCACGGCCAGGGAGGAGTGGCTCTACCGGCATGCCCTCTCCACGCCTTGGTTCTCGTCCGTCAACCTGCTGGCGGGCGAGGCCGTCCTGCCGGAGTTCTGCTTCCACGGCGAGGGACCGCGGGCCGCCGTGGCCGCAGCCCTCTCCCGGGCCCTCTTCGACACTGCCTCGCGGGCGGCCTGCGCCGTCGGCCTGGCACGCGCCGCCGCCAACATCGGGGGCCCCGGCGCAGCCCGGCGGGCCGCCGGCCACGCCCTGGCCCTGGCCGCCGGGCCAGGCCCGGGGGCTGGCCGGGGGAAGGCCCCGGGGGGAGCCCAACACCATGGCTGAAAAAAACACAAGTTCCCTGAATGAACCTCGGCCGGCGCGGTACAGGGGCCAAGACATGACTAGCCAAGCAACCTTGTTAATGGGCGCCGTTAAAAGCGGCGAGACCGGGGCCTTCGAGTCCCTGACGGCCCTCCTGCGCGGCCGCGCCTACCGCGTGGCCCGCTCCCTCGTCGGTTCCCGGGAAGACGCCCTGGACATGACCCAGGAGACCTTCATGAAGGTCTTCAGGGCCCGCGCCACCTTCCGCGACGGCGAACCCTTCCTGCCCTGGTTCCACCGCATCCTGCGCAACACCTGCATCAGCCACCTGCGCAAGACCCGTCGCGTGCGCGTCACCTCCCTGTCCGCCGACGGGCCTGACGGCGAAACCATTGACTGGCAGGTGGAAGATCCTGCCCCGGGCCCGGAGGAAAAGGCCGAGCGCGGTGAGCGCGTGGACGCCTTCCGCGCGGCCTTCGCCCTGCTCTCCGCCCGCGACCGGGAGATCCTGACCCTGCGGGAGTTCGAGGACCTTTCCTACCGCCAGATAGCAGAGGCCCTGGCGATCCCCGAGGGCACTGTCATGTCGCGTCTATTCCATGCGCGCCGCCGCCTGCGCGAACGCCTGGAACCAGTTCTGGATGAATTCACAACGGAAGATGCCCACGAGGCAGACTGATGAGTACACACGAGAAACAGCCCACCGACGACGAGCTCAACGCCATGGCCTACGTGGACGCTGAGCTCGCTCCCCATGATCGCGCCACCTTCGAGTCCCGCCTGGCTGACGAACCGGCTCTGGCCCAGGAGGTGGCCCGCCTGCGTTCCCTCTCCCTGCTCGCCCGCCAGTCTGCGCCACCGGAACCCATGGACCACGAGTGGGCGCGCCTGGAACGGGACCCCATCCAACGCTCCAGCCTGGGCCTGGGTGCCTTGCTTGTGCTAGTTTCCTCCACCGGCCTGCTTGGCTGGCTCCTTTACGCCGTCGCCGTCGATGACGAACTGGAAGCCTTTCCCAAGACCCTCCTCTTGGCCTCCGCCGCCGGCTTCGGCCTGTGGTTCCTGGCCGTCCTGCGCGGCCGCCTGCGCACACGCTCCCTCGATCCCTACACCGCCATCAAACGATGATCACAACCACCACCGACACCGTCCCCGGCCGTGAGATCACTGAACTTGTCGGCCTGGTGCGCGGCAATACCGTGCGCGCCCGTCACGTGGGCAAGGACATCGGCGCCTTCTTCAAAAACATCGTTGGCGGCGAGATCGAGGAGTACACCAAGCTCCTGGCGGAGAGCCGCGAACAGGCCCTCGACCGCATGGTGGCCGAGGCCACGGCCCAGGGCGCGGACGCCATCGTGAACATGCGCTTCGCCACCAGCCTGATCGCCCAGGGTGCGGCGGAATTCCTCTGCTACGGCACCGCCGTGCGCCTGGCACAGCTCTAGCTCGCTGCAGCCCGCCGACCACGGCTTCAGGGCAGCGTTACGCCTTCCGCCCGCAGCCAGGCTGCGGTGCGCGGACAGGAAGCATCCACTTCCCGCCCCAGCCGCCGCAGGTCATCGGGGGTGTCCACATCGCCATGGGCCGCTAGCTCATGCACCCGCAAGCCCGCGCCGCGGGCGGCGGCCAGCGTGCGCGCATACATGTCGTCTTTGGACATGGGAATGCCGCGGAAGAGAACCGGCGCCGGATCGCGCAAACCCACCAGGTAGTACCCGCCACCGAGGTCCGGGCCGAGCACCACATCACTCAGGTCGTTCCCCAGGATGCGATGGGCTTCGGCAACGCGCTCCAGGGGCAGCGTCGGCGCGTCACTGCCCAGGACGACCTGCGTGGAACGAGGGGAACCTGACAAGCCGGGCGAACCGGAACAGGCGTCGGCGAAGTGATTGGCCAAGCGTTCGCCCAGTTCCCCGCCGCGTTGGAGCGTGAGTTCCAACTCCGCGCCATAGCGTTCCCGAAACCACTGCAGTTCCTGCTCGCCATCGGCCAGGGCCTCGCCCGCGGACGCACCCGCCCCGGGCACCGGCGCCACACACAGGGCTGTCCGAAACCCATCGTGGGTGAGGAGCCGTGCGAGCGTGTCGTCGAGCATGGCCTGGGCCAAGCGGGCCGCCTGCTCCGGCGTCAGCGGCGGACAAAGGCGCGTCTTCACGCTCCCGGGACGGGGGCGCTTGGTGAAGATCGTCGTCTGGTGGAATGTGCCTTGTTCGCCGCCTGCCATTGCTGTTCGCCGCCTGCCATTGCCGTTCGCAGGTGCTCGTGGGGTACTGGGGATTCTACCGACCGACCCGGGCGTTATGCTCCCGGGATGCCAACGCCGTTTTCCATCGCCCTGCTGGCGCTCGCCCCGGGAGTTGTTCCCCTGCCCGTCGGGGCTCCCCACGCGGACTCCCTGAGCGCTTCGCGCATCAGCGTCGAAGCAGAACGCATCACGGTCTCCCTGATAACCCAGGGGGTCTCCTGGCTGGAGGTACTGCCCACCCTCGATCCGGATGGCGACGCTTCGATAACGCCCACGGATCTCGCCCGGGAGCGCGCCAGCATGGCCGGCTACCTCGCCCAGCACTACCGCTTGAGCGCCGACCTGCGGATCCTCACCGGACAGCTGGGCACGCTCGAGTTGGAGGTGGCCGAAGAAGCCTCGATCTTCGGCCCAGCCCGCGAGCTGATCCTGATCGAAGTGGAGTTCCCCCGTCCTGATCACATCACTGAGCTCTCCGTGGAAGTCGATCTGTTCCTCAGGGACAGCCCTCGCCACCGGGACTTCAGCGAGATCCTCTGGGACGGGCGCCGCCACGGCGACGCCCAGTTCAGCTGGGATACACGGCGGGCGAGCTTCGCGGCACCACCGCCAGGCGAGCCAGCACCGCAAGCAGGGGCTGCACCCGCCGGCCCCGGCGGCCCCGGCGCCGGTGCGCCCCGGGCAGACGGCGCACCTGCGCCACGGGCAAGCGGCCCAAGTAGCCCCAAGGCCAGCGGCGCCCAGGCGCCACTGGCAGGCGGCGCGGGTGCGAAGGGGCATTCCGCTCTGGGCTTCAGCGCCTTCCTGCGCCTGGGGATTGAGCACATCCTCTCTGGCTGGGATCACCTGGCATTCCTGCTGGCGCTGCTGCTCTCCGCGCGCAGCCTGCGCTCGGTGCTCTGGTTGGTGACCGCCTTCAGCGCCGCCCACTCCTTGACCCTGGCTCTGGCGGCCCTCGGGCACATCTCGCTCCCCTCGGGCCTGGTGGAGTGCGCCATCGCCCTCTCCATCGCCCTGGTGGCCGCGGAAAACCTGTGGCTGGGCACGGGCCGCTCCCTGTGGCCGGAGGCCTTCACCTTCGGTCTGCTGCACGGCCTGGGCTTCGCCGGCTTCCTCGGGGACACCCTCTCCGCCCTGGGTGCCGGCCCGCAAGGGGAGGGCCG
Organism: Planctomycetota bacterium; assembly: GCA_036011365.1. GTDB lineage: Bacteria > Planctomycetota > UBA1135 > UBA1135. Next base: position 12,994 of record DASCNH010000113.1, read on the forward strand.
CTCCCTGCTCCCGCCGCTGATCGGTTTCAACCTGGGTGTGGAGGCCGGCCAACTGGCCGTGGCCCTCGCTCTGGTGCCGCTCTTGCGCCTGATGCCCCGGCGACAAGCTGACGCAGAGAGCCGCCTGGCCCCGGACTGGCTGCGGCGCGCGGGTTCCTGGCTCCTCCTGGGCCTGGGCCTGGCCCTGGCCTCCGGGCGTCTCTAGCCCGCACGCGTGACTGGCTGCCCTTGAACGGATAGCGCCACGCTCCGTTGTTCCGGTTATCATGCCCGCCGCCGGGCCCCGGGCCCTCGATTCCGCGCACCAGTCCCTAGACCGCACCTCTCCAACAATGCTTCCGCGTTTCCTGCTCCCAACGCTTCTGCTCGCAACCCCGGCCCTGTCACTCCAGGAGGAGCAGCCCCCCACCCCGGCCGCCACATCCCAGGAAGAGGCTCAGCAGCCAGGCTGGACGGCCTCCTCCCTCAAGCTCCGCCTGGATGCCGCCGCCCGCTGGCTGCGCGACCAGCAGGAACCCAACAGCGGCTACTACGGTGACAAGAACCGCGGCCAGGTGGAGACCACCGCCTGGGTGCTGCGCGCCCTGGCCGAGTGTCCGCGCCACTACCAACACCAGGACGGGCCCTTCATCTCCCTGGCCATCGATTTCCTGACGCGCCACCAGAGCAGCGACGGCTCGATCCGCGATTGGGGCACCTCCGGTGCCGCCATTCGCGCCCAGACCATGCACGCGGTCATCGCCCTCGAGCACTTCGGCGATGAGGCCCTGGTGAAGCACCTCGAACGCGCCCACGCATACCTCGGGGATTGGGATCCCGGCGTCCTGCTCGGTCCGATCTACGCGGACACGGAGCAGACCCGGGCGCGGGTCACCAAGCTGCTGGCGGCCGGCGGAGAGGACGGCTCCTGGAACGGTCCGCGGGGCCCGGTGATCGAGACGGCCCGGGCCATGATCGAACTCTCGCGCATCTACGAAGTCGTGCGCCCCCGGGCCACGACGACCGCTGCGGCCCGGGCCCTGCCCGCCTTCGGCGAGGCGGATCGCATGGAAACCCTGGGCTCCATGACCCGCGGGGCCCTGTTCCTGATCATGGCCGGCGAGGGCAGCAAAAAGGGACAGTGGGGAGCTCCCGACAAACCCGACGCGGGCATCAGCGCCATGGTGCTGGCAGCCCTGCAGAGCTTGCCGGCACCGCGGCCCGCCGGCGTCCAGGGCGCCATCGATGCGGGCCTCGACTGGCTGGTCTCCCTGCAAAACGAGGATGGCTCGATCCATGACGGCAAGCTGGCCAACTACATCACCTCCGCCTCCGTCATGGCCCTGGCCGCTTCCCGGGAAGATCGTCACCGGGCCGCCCTGCCCGCCGCCAGGGACTTCCTGGTGAGGCTCCAGGCGGACGAGGGCGAGGGCTACAGCGAGGGCGATCTGTACTACGGGGGCATTGGCTACGGAGGCGATGAGAAACCGGACCTCTCGAACCTGCAGATGGCCCTCGAAGCCCTCGCCGCTTCCGGGCTGGAGCAGGATCACGAGGCCTTCAAGCGCGCGGTGAAGTTCCTGGAGCGATGCCAGAACCGCTCCGAATCGAACGACACCGAACGCAGCGTCGACGGCCAGGTGATCGTCCCCGGAAACGATGGCGGCAGCGCCTACGCCCCCGGCGATTCCCCTGCTGGCTTCACCACTCTGAGCGATGGCCGCAAGGTCCCGCGCAGCTATGGCTCCATGACCTACGCCCTGCTCAAGGGTTTCATCTTCGCCGGGCTCCCCAGGGATGACCCGCGCATGCAGGCGGCCTGGGAGTGGGTGCGGGAACACTACACGCTCGATGTGAACCCGGGCTTCGAAGAGGCGCCGGATCCCGCCGCCGCCTACCAGGGTCTCTTCTACTATTTCCACACCATGGCCCGCGCCCTGGATCTCTACGGGGTTGAAACGATCACCGACAAGACCGGCCAGCCCCACGCCTGGCGCCGGGAGCTGGCCGGCCGCCTGGTGGCCATGCAAAGCCCGGAGGATGGCTCCTGGGTGAACCACAACGCCCCGCGCTGGTGGGAGGGCAACCCGGTCCTGGCCACCTCCTACGCACTCCTGACCCTGGGGGCCGCCCTGCCGCCCCAATCCAAATGATCAGCCTCATCCTGTTATGTGGCGCAAGCCTGGGGACGTCCACGCCCCTGATTCCGCCGACGCCGTCAGCTCCGCCCCGGCCCAGCCCTGTTGTGTGGCGCCAGCCCGGAGACGCTCACGCCCCTGATTCCGCCGACGCCGCCAGCTCCGCCCCGGCCCGCGTTTCCCAGGAGGATGCGCGCCTGGCCGAGGCCCGCGCCAAGCTCCTCGCCAAGAAGGAGCCGGTTGTTCGGGCCGGCGCAAAGATCTGTGCCCAGGTCAACAATGTGGATGCCGTGGTGCTACTGCTCTCGGTCCTGGAAGAGACCGCCGGCCGCGGCAGCGGCTACCTCTCGCCGCCCCACTACCGAGATGTGGCCTGGGAATCCTTGATCGCCATTACCGAGCCCTACGCCCGCGAGCGTGTGCGCCTCGAACTCGACGACAAGCGCGCCGCCCCGCGCCTGCGCCAATGGTGCGCCGAGGCCCTGGGCATCTGGGGCGCACCGGAATACGGCGCATCCCTGGCCAAGGCCCTCCAGGCCAAGGACCTGGATCTCAAGCGGGCCGCCGCCCGCAGCCTGGGCAACGTGCACTCCGCGGCGGGCCTCAAGGCGGTCAAGAAGAAGATCAAGGACAAGGATCCGATGTTGCGGGCCAACGCCCTGGAATCCGTGGCGCGCCAGGACCCGGAGGGCGGCCGCGAGGCGCTCTTCAAGGCCCTGGCCAAGGACAAGGATGCCGGCGTGCGCTGCGCCCTCCTGGCCGCCGCCTGCGAACTCTACCCGGAAGAGGCCGAGGCCCTCTGCGACCGGGCCCGCGAACACGACGACTGGCGTCCGCGCATGCAGGCCGTGGACAGCCTGGGTTTGATTCGCACCAAGACCGCCGTGGACCAGCTGATTGAAGCCCTCTCCGACGGCAGGCCGGTGGTGGCCGAGCGCGCCATCACGGCCCTGCAGGAGCTCACCGGACAGAAGCACCGGCGCCCGGACGCCTGGCGTGCCTGGTGGCGTGACAACCGGGAGACATTCGTCTTTCCCGAGGGACGTCAGCTACCGAGCGAGCCCGGCGGCGACACCGTAGCCAGCTACAACGGTATCCGACTCGTCAGCGACCACGTGGCATTCCTGATCGACAAGTCCGCCGCCATGGGCGAATCCCTGTCCAGCCGGGGCGGCATCTCCAAGGAACGCGCCGCATATGATGAGCTGGCTCAGGTTTTCGAGAAGCTCTCGGGACGCCTGGTCTTCAACCTCTTCACCTACGAGCTCTCCGTACGCCCCTTCAGCGAGAAGGGTCCCGTCAAGCTCGGCAAGCGCACGGCCAAACAGGCCCTAGAGTTTCTGAACAAGGCCCCGCTCCAGGGTCGCAAGGACATCTGGCAGGTACTGGAGATGGTCATGGCCGATGCGGACATCGACACGGTCTACCTGCTCTCCTCCGGCGAACCTGATGTGGGCCTGTATGTGCACTGGAACCGCATCACGATGCACCTGAAGGAACTCAACCGCTTCCGCAAGGTCGTCATCCACACCATCGCCTACTCGGACAGCAAGTGGTTCCGCGATCAACTGGAGAAGATCGCCGAAGCCACCGGCGGCGAGTTCACCTGGTTCGACTGACGGCACAATACGCAGCCTG
>DASCNH010000114.1:0-20238 GCA_036011365.1 Planctomycetota bacterium
CTGGCCGATCTGCGCGGCAAGACCGTGGTCCTGGAGTGGTTCAACCCGGAATGCCCCTTTGTGGTCTACGCCCATGAGGACGGGCCCCTCAAGGACATGGCGAAGCGCTTCGGCAGCGCCGATCTCGTCTGGCTTGCCATCAACTCCAGCGCGCCTGGCAAGCAGGGCAGCGGCGCCGAGAAGAACCGTTCCTACGCCGAGAAGTGGTCGCTCGACCACCGCATCCTGCTCGACGAGGACGGTGCCGTGGGGCGCCGCTATCGGGCCAAGACCACGCCCCATGTGTACGTCGTGGACCAGCGCGGCGTCCTCGTCTATCGCGGTGCCCTGGACAACGCCCCGCGCGGGCGGGTGAAGGGTGAGTCCTACACCAACTATCTGGAAGAGGCCTTGGGCTCCATCGGCTCCGGGCAACCCATCGAGCGCGCGGACACGCGGCCCTATGGCTGCAGCGTGAAGTACGGCAGCAAGTGACAGAAGGGCCACCCCCGGCTGGCGCTGGAGGTGGCCCGACAGGTGGTTGGCGCGCAGGCCTACCAGAAGAGAACGCTCACGCCGTTGGTGAGGTTGGAGCCGGTGGTGCAGGGACCCGCCGGATCGCGGTACCAGGTCTGGAAGAACCAGGTGTCTCCAGGCGCGATGGCCAAGCCCTTGGCGGCGGCCAGGCCGACGACACCACTGTAGGTGATGCTGCCGCTGACACCGGAGGACCCGATCGACAGGCGTTGAAGCGTGCCGGTCACGCAGAGGAGGCCGTCCCCGAAGGGAATCATGGCCGGGTTGGGTCCGGTGAAGAGCATGCCCGGCTTGCCCGTGGGCAGCTGGCTGGCGGTCATCGTCAAGGTGCCAATGAGGCTGCTCGAGCCGGAGGCAACAAGGCGTGCACCGACACCCGTGGAGTTGACACAGCCCGCCGTTGCGTCGTAGTTGGCGCAGGGAGCTGGGGCCGTCGTATCGCACAGGCAGTACTCGTCTGAGATGAGATCCGGGGCCATCCAGATGTAGTCCGCAGCGTCCAGGTCATCGCTGTAGTTCGCAGTGCCACTGCGGAGAGTGGCCAGGCCCAAGGCCTCCGCGGGAATCAGGATAGCCGGGTAAGTTCCACCGAAGACGGGGGGCATCAGGATGTCACCTTCACAGATTGGTGTACCCGATAAGCTGTCGGGCATGCCTATCACGGCAGAACCACGTCGCACGGAGAACAGGACCATGTCGCCGCCGTACAGCCACGGGAAGATGTCATGGGGGTACTGATAGTCACCATCGCCGTTTTCCATGATGATCAGCGCGTCCAGGTCATCACTGTCGGGACCAGCGTGGGGTACCAGGTCGAGGCCGAGTGTAGTGGCCGACGCATAGACATCGAAGGTGCCTGTAGCGTTGGAGATGAGGATGTCCCCACCCACGACGCCCTGGCTGATGGCGGTACCAGAGTGGGCTATTCCCGTGAGGGGGTCGGTATAGGAAGTGTCCAATGAGAAGAAGACTGCCAATCCGGGGGCCCCGTGGTCGCTAGCGACGGTTTCCAGGTCCAGGGCATCGACATCGTCCTGGCTTCCGGGGGTACCGGGCTCCACGAGACCAATGCCGGGATAGACAGCGCCGCTGCCGCTCGGCAGGCCGTTGCCGTCGATTACTCCGGTGTTGAGTCCTATGAGCGGACTGGCGAAGACATCTGCGCAGGCGTCGGCCACGGGGGACTCACTAGCCACGTCGACAGCGGATCCAGCCACGCCAATGGCGAAGTCATCCACGGAGAAGTGGAGCCCGAAGGGATTCATGATTGGATCTGCATTGTAGGGGTCGAAGCAGCGGTCTACACCGTACGACAGGGCGTCCAGCTCGCGTTTCGCCAGCCCGAAGGGCATGGGCACGATGCCCAATGCCCCTTCTGGGATGAATGTTCCGGGAACCGGCAGAGGACCCAAGGCGGGTAAGCCGCTGCCAGTGGCGGGGGTGAGGATGCCAGCCGGAGTGATCGGGGCTCCAATAAAGGAGTCCGCCACGCCAACCGTAGGGCCGGTGCTGTCGATGGAGAAGTTGACCTGCGCCGTTGCTGACGAGGACAAGAGCAGTAAAGCAGGGAGGGTGAGGGCCGAGATGGCCAGAGGGCGCTTTAGGGGGTTGTGAAGACTCATAACTTGTTTTCCTTTAAAATGGTGGAGCCAGAAGCCGTGGTGTGGTTGACCGCGCTTTGGCATAGGTGTTGGTGTATGCCGGGGATTGCTCCACCAAAGGAGGCGCGTTGCGATGCGCGCAACCGCCAACCATCTTGAGAAAATATGGCGGAAAACTCGTGGTATGCGCCCATGAAGAGGGATCCTCAAGGACATGGCGTGGCGTTTGGTCGCGATGAGCTTGTCTGCGTGGCTATCAACACCGATGTGCTTGACCGGCCGGGCAACCCATCGAGCGCGCGGACACGCGGCCCTATGGCTGCAGCGTGAAGTACGGCAGCAAGTGACAGAAGGGCCACCCCCGGCTGGCGCTGGAGGTGGCCCGACAGGTGGTTGGCGCGCAGCCCTACCAGAAGAGAACGCTCACGCCGTTGGTGAGGTTGGAGCCGGTGGTGCAGGGACCCGCCGGATCGCGGTACCAGGTCTGCAGGTACCATGTCTCGCCGGGCATGATGGTCACGCCGGTGGCCGCCGTCAGGGAGACCACTCCGGGGAAACTCATGGAGCCGCTGGCTCCGGAGAAGCCGATTGAGAGGCGGCGCAGGGAGCCGGTCACGCACAGGAGTCCGTCGTAGAAGGGAATCAAGGTAGTGCTCGGACCGATGAAGAGCAGGCCCGGTTGCCCGGCGGGCAGCTGGCTGGCGGTCATGGTCAAGGTGCCGATGACACTGCTCGAGCCGGAGGCGGTGAGCAGGCCGCCCAGGCCCGTGGAGTTTGCGCAACCCGCCGTGGCGTCGTAGTTGGCGCAGGGAGCGGGGGCCGAGGTGTCGCACAGGCAGAAGGCGTTGGCGATCAGATCAGGTGCTTGGAACAGGTAGTCGGCGGCGTCGAGATCATCGCTGAAGTTCAGACCGCCGGAGCGCGTGGTTGCCAGGCCGAGGCTCTCGGCGGCGATGAAAATGGCCGGGAAGGGGCTCCCGGCGGCTCCGACCACCGGCGGCATCAGGATGTCGCCCTCGCAGATGGGGATGCCGAAAAAACTGTCTGGCATGCCGATCACGGCCGAGCCGCGGCGCACGGAGAAGAGCACCATGTCACCGCCACTCAGCCAGGGAAACGGGTCGTGGGAGGGCTGGTAGTCGCCGTCGCCGTTCTCCCACAGGATCAAGGCGTCCAGGTCATCGCTGTCCGGTCCGGCCACGATGTCCAGGCCGAGCAGGGGTGCCGGAGCCCAGACCGTGAGAATGCCGGGGGCGGGAGCCAAGAGGATGTCGCCGCCCACGACCCCTTGCCCGATGGCCGTGGCGGAGTGGGGCAGGCCGGTGAGCGGATCGCTAAATGAGGCGTCGAGGGAGAAGTAGACGCCACCGGCGGGGAATTCCTGGCCGAAGATCACCGTCTCCAGGTCCAGGGCGTCGAGATCATCGCCGGGGCCGGCGCCTCCCAGCTCGATCAGGCCCAGTCCCGGATAGGCGAAGCCGCTGGGACTGATCAGGCCGTCGCCATCGATGACACCGGTGTTGAGGCCCGGGATGGGCGGGCTGGGAGCGGCTACCACGGGACTGGCGAAGACATCCGCGAAGGAGTCGGCTACCGGGGACTCGCTGGCCACATCCGGAGCTGCTCCCGGAACGCCGATGGCAAACTCGTCAACTGAGAAGTGCAGGCCGAAGGGGTTCATCAGGGGGTCGGGCTCATTGATTTCGAAGCAGCGATCCTGGCCGTAGGAGAGGGCATCGAGCTCGTGCGGTGCGGCGCCCGTGAGGCCGAGCGCGCCTTCGGGGATCAGCGTTCCCGGCGTGGGCAGGGGGCCCAAGGCCGGAGCCCCGGTGCCCGTGGCCGGGGCCAGGATGTCCGCCGGCGTGATCGGCGCGGCCGTGAAGGAGTTGGCCACGCCAATGGTCGGCCCGGCGCGGTCGATGGAGAAGCTCACCTGGGCCCGGGCGGGTGCGGCCGGAAACAGGCAGATGGTGAGGGCGCCCAGGGCCCAGCTGGCCAGGGGGCGGAGGGAGTGCTTGTGAGGTTTCATGGCTTGCTCTCCTTGGAGTGGTGGGGCCTACAGGTCCGGGTTGTGGTTAGTCCGTTGCCGGGCATGGGTCGGTGGGGGGAGGCCACGCTCACCCACCGAGGCGCGTTGCGGCCAGGGCTACCGTCAACTATTTCCAGGTGTTCCTTGGTTGGTCGCCATATGCGACATCCTAAAGGTACCCCGCACGCGCCGCCGCTGCCCCTCCCGCGCCCCCAGAAGGCCACCGGGGCCTCTTTCGCGGGTCCGGAGACGGCCACAAAGCCTCCATAACAGGCGTCGGCACAGGCACTTACGTCATTGTGGCGTCCCTGGAAGGGTCTGCGCCAAAGACACCTCTCCCCCGGTGGTGCAGGAGGGGGTGAGCGCCCCAGGGGGTGTGAAGGGGGGTGGGGGGGCATGGAGTTCGGTGGCGGGGCAACTTCCCCGCATCTCGTATTGTGAGCCAGTCGCAAAGGCCTAGGGTGTGGCTGCTCGGCTCGCCTTCGGACTCGGCCGGAAGAAAAGCCCCAACCCTGGGCTGATAGAGCGGGTCAGGTTGCGCATACCTGGGGCGCGTTCTAGGCTGGGGAGCGCTCTGTCCGCTCAACCCAGTGAAGCCCGCCATGCGCTACCTGTCCCTGCTACTGTTTTCCCTTGCCGTCCCCGCCAGCGCCCAGGTAGATCTGACTGAGTTTGTCACCTTCGGCGACAGCCTGACCCACAATGATCTCCTGGGGCAGATCAGCGACATTCCCCAGGACACCTATGGCCTCGACCCGTTCCAGGCCGCCTTCGAGAAGGCCAAGCTCGCCGGTGACGACATCCACAGCTATGCAGTGGGTGGTTCCGAGTCCTCCCACCTGATCACCCAGGTGAATCTCTACCACTTGATGGTGGCTCTGGGCGGCCAGGCGCCGGCGACGACCATTGGGATGCAGATCGGTGGCAACGACATTCGGAACAACCGTGGCCTCCTGGCGGCCCATGCCCCCGGTACGGATGCGGCGGCGGATGCGATCATCGACGACTTGATCAACAACCTGGCCATCGCCTTCGGACTGGCCTACAGCAATGACCGCCAGTTCATCATCTGGACCGTGCCGCGCATTGTGTTGACACCGGACCACGCTGACGAGTTCACGCTGGGGGGCAAGCGCAACCTGCGCCACCACACGGAACGCGCCAACGATGCCATCTGGTCCTTGGCGTCCATGGCCAATGTGGCCGTCTACGATTTAGATGCCGGAGTGCGGCGCATGTCCAAGATGCCCCGCGTGCTCTATGGGCACGGCCTGATAACCGTGCCCTTCTTCGGCGGCTATGACCATGTCTTCGCGGACGACCTGCACCTGACCGCGGTAACCAACGCCATCCTGGCCAACGGTATTCTGGCCAGCATGCGCGGCAAGTGGGGGCTCTCGGTTACCCCCTACTACGACGACGAGCTGGCCGATTTGGCCCACATCAGCCACCCCTAGCGTCCACAAAAAACCGGCGGCGCCTGACTGGGTCAGGCGCCGCCGGATGGGTGGGGGCTGGCCGGCTGCTAGCCGCAGAAGGAGACTTCCACGGCGTCGGACAGGTCGCTGCCGGCACCGGTGCCCGGGTCGCGGAACCAGTACTGGAAGTTCCAGGTGGAGCCGGCGGAGATCTGGCCGGAGGCCTGGGGCGGACTGGTGATGTCCAGGGCCTGCATGGCGATGCCGAAGGAGTCGCTGGAGACGACGCCCAGGCGGTAGACGCCACCGCCGACGCACAGGCGGCCATTACCCAGGGGAGCGTTGATCTGGTTCGGGCCGTAGAAGAACAGGCCAAACTGGTTCGGGGGGACCGGGTAGGAGGACAGCATGATGTCGTTGGCCGAGACGCTGGCCGTGCCGGAGGCGTTGATGATGGCAGCGCCGCCGGTGCTGTTGGCGCCGGAGGTGCAGTAGTTGCTGATCGACGATGAGCAGCCGGTGCCCTCGCTCACGGTCAGCGTACCAGCGCCCTGGGCCGTGCCCGGGTAGTTGCCCAGGCGGATGGAGTAGCTGGTCAAGGACGAGACCGGGAAGCTGACCTCCGAAGCCAGGCTGCAGCCGTCGTCGTTACAGGCAATCAGGTTACCGCCACAGTAGTCGTAGACGGCGATCTTGGTGTCCACGCCCGTCTGGCCACAGGTACTGACCGTGGCCGTGCCGCTGCTGAAGGACAGGTAGCAGAACCAGACATCTGATTCGATGTCGTTGGAGGGGCCGTCGTTACAGTCGGCGCTGCCGTCGGTGTTGGCGCCGGTGTTGTCGAAGGCCACGCTTCCGGGGCCGATGATCGGCTCGCAGTCCGCGCAGTTGTCGTTGGCCGGACCGGTGCCGCCGCCGATGTCCGCCAGGTCAGGCCGATAGTGCTCCAGCGTGCAGCGCATACGGTTGATCTGCTCCGGCGAGAACTCCCACATGCACAGGTCTTCGGAGTAGTCCATGTAGTTGTGGATGGGGTCCGACGAGCCACAGCTTGAGCCTGCAGAACACCCGTATTCGGGGCCTGATTCGCCATTGGTGTCGCAGATGCGGTCGCCGGTGTTGTAGCAGTTGCTGGCCGAGCCGCAGCCGCCATCGAAGGTGTGCCACAGTCCGAGATAGTGGCCGACCTCGTGGGTCGTCGTGCGCCCCTGGTTGTAGGGGGGGCCAATGGGTCCGTTGTCGCCGAAGGAACTGTGCAGCACCACGACGCGGTCGGAGTTGCTGCCGACGATGCCGCCCTGGGGCAGGTCAGGCACATAGCCGAGGTAGCCACCGGCATCGTTGGTATAGATGTTCAGGTAGTTATTCGTGTCCCAGGCCAGGGAGTTCCAGTAGTTGCCCCCATCGTTGTACCAGGTGTTGTTGACATCGTAGGTGATGCCGGTGGTGGCGTTGCCGTTGGGGTCTACGGTGGCCAGGTGGAACTGGAGCATGCCGTTGTTGCCGTTGGCGCCGTTGGATCCGGCGATGGCCTGGAAGTCCTCGTTGAGGATGTCGATCTGGCTGCGCACGCGGGCCTCGGGAATGTGACCGGTGCCGTTGGTGCGCTCGAGCACATGCACCACAACCGGGATGTCGAGGATGTATGTCGGGTCGTACTCCGACTGGGGGCTGGTGGAGCCATAGGCGCAGTCGTTGGGCGGAGCCAGGGGCTGGTCCAGGATGTTCCGGGGCGTCTCCCGGGGGACCGTGCCGCAGCGCAGGCCCCAACCCTGGAAGTAGGGTGAGGAGACGTAGTCAGCCCAGGTGGCGAAGGTGTGGCCGCGCACGGTGATGACGCCGTTCTGCCCGGGGGCCTGGGGGGCGGGGGCCTGGAGCAGGGCCGAGAGGGCCAGGGGGATCAGAAGCTCGATTGACATGTGGTTTCCTGGGGTGGTGGGTGCCATCCGGGTGGGGGCAACCAGGGGGAGAAGTCGGTCGCGGGGCATCCCAGGCGTGCGGCAATGCAGCCATGGGACATTTTCGTGACCATGAAACTTATCAGGGAGATGACGAAGCGGGGGGACGGATGGTTCCCGGGAAGGGAGCCCTGCCCCCTCGGGAGCGAGGGAGGCCCACAGGGAGGGGCCGGGCCCTGTGCCCGGCGTGAAAGGGTCAGTCGGGGGTGCTCCGGGTCATGATCTCACCCCCAGGCCCGTGGAAAGGGGCGGCCGAATCGCTAGGCTGCCCCCTGGCATCCCGCCGGTGCCCTTCGGCCCCCGGCGGCACGCCCCCGGGCCCTTAGCTCAGTCGGTTAGAGCAGTCGACTCATAATCGATCGGTCGCAGGTTCGAGTCCTGCAGGGCCCACCAAACCCCTTCCGCCTCCGGCAATGACCACCCAGGACAGGCCCATGGTTGCGCGCGAGGAGGACCGCCGGCCGGGTCTGCTGGTCACGGCCCTCGGCCTGCTGCTCCTCGTTGTGCTGGCCGCCGGCCTGCGGTTGGGCCTGGCCCTGGGGGATGGAGTCCTGACGGAGACCCCGGCCGCGGGCCTGCTGAAGTCAGATCCGGCGCTGATTCACTATCTGACCGAGCGCATCGTCGACGCCGGGGGCGGCCTGCCGGCGGACTACCGGGCGGACCCGCGCCTGGAGTACCCGGAAACCGTGGACATCCCGGCCACCTATACCGTGGGCCAGGAGTTCCCCGTGGCCTGGCTCCACCTGGCCCTGGCCCGCCTGCGGCCGGCGACGCCACTTTCCCTGCACCTGGTCGCCCTGTGGTTCATGGCCTGCTGGACCTCGCTCACCGTGCTGGGAGTTTGGGGCCTGACCCGCGAGCTATCCGGATCCCGGCGCCTGGCCTTCCTCGGCGCCCTGGCCTGGATAGCCCTGCCGGCCACCTGGCGCACGGCCGGTCTGATCCACATGCGCGAGGACTTCGCCCTGCCCTTCTTCGCTATCCACCTCTGGCTGCTGGCCCGGACCGCGCGCCGCCCGAAGCCCGCCACCGCCTGTGCCCTGGGCCTGGCGACCCTGGCTGCCCTGGCCACCTGGCATGCCATGGGCCTGATTCTCGCCCTGGAGGGCGCCCTCTGGGTGGTCTGGACCCTGCGCCGGGGACGCTCCCCCCTGGAGCATCCGCTCACCTGGCTGATGCCCGCCACCTGCCTGGCCGGGGCGAGCTCGATCCCGGTCATCGCCGAGCGCGCCGGCTGGACCACCCCCGCCCTCGCCTGCCTGATCGCCCTCTGGTCCAGCGGACTGGTGACGACCCTGCGCGGCGATCGCCGCCGCGTGCGGGTGGTGACCCTCACGGTCCTGGCCTTCCTGCTGCTGCTCGGCTCCCTGGGTGAAGCCGGTGCACACATGGCGCACACCAGCGAGCTGCTGCTCGCGAAACTGCGCTTCCTGGGCCGCCTGCCCCTGGACCCCGAGCGCCTCTCGCCCACCGTGCGCCTGATGTGGCAGGGCCCCTTCGCCACGGCCGGCCCCGGGGCGCTGGTCGGCGGCCTGGGCCTGCTGGCCATCGCCCTGCCAGCCCTGCTGCCCAGGGCACTGCGCTACTGGCGGGGCGCGCCGAGCGGCGCCGACGCCGACCATGGGCACGGACTCCTGCTCAGCTTCGCCCTCGTCTCCCTGGCCGCCGCCTGGGCCGCAGAGCGCCTCCTGTTTCTGCCCGCCCTGCTCGGTGTGCCGTTGGTCATGGCCCTCGCCGCCCGCGCCCGACCACCCTGGCGGCGGGCAGTCCCGCTGGCGGCGGCGCTCCAGGGGGCACTCTTCCTGGGCCTCTTGGCCTTCGACTCGGAGCAGCGCGGTGGCGCTCAGTGGTACGCCTTCGAGGCCCGCCAGAAGGAGCTCCTCCAGATGACCCTCGCCGTGGAGGAGCAGCTACCCGCGAATGCACCCCTGGCCGCGGACTTCCTCAACTCGGCGGCGGTGTTGGCCCATGGGAGACGCCCGATCCTCTACCAGCCCAAGTGGGAGACCCTGGGCAGCAGGACCCGCACCCTGGAGTTCCTGCGCGTGTTCTTCGAGGGCTCGCCGGAGGAGCTGCGGCGCCTGCTGACGGAACGCTACGGCTGTCACCACCTGCTGGTGGATCGTTTCACACTCTGGTACCTGGCGCGTTACGCGGGCGGGCACCGTTGGAGCGACCGCCAGCCCCGGCCCGGCACGGCGGCGGCCGCTCTGCTCTCCCGGGACGGCGAGCAGCTTGCCTCCATCCCGGGCTTCGAACTCCTCTGGCGCAGCCCGACCACAATCCGCCAGTCAAACGGGGAGGCGACGGATTTCTACCGCCTGTATCGCCTGACGGATTAGGGGCGGCTCCGTTGCACCCCGTTGTATGATGGCCCCGCACATGGGCCGCGGAACGAACAGCAACAACGAAATCCAACTGGCCCTGGGTGGGGGGGCGGCCAGGGGCATGGCCCACATCGGCGCCATCCGCGTGCTGGAGGAGGCCGGGCTTTCGATCAGCGCCACCGCGGGTACGAGTATCGGTTCGGTGGTCGGTGGCTTGCACGCCGCCGGGTCCTTGGACGAATACGAGGAGGTCATGCTGGGGCTCGACCGCCAGGGAGTCCTGGCGCTGCTCGATCCGGGGCTGCCTACCTCCGGCCTCTTCGCCGGCGCGCGCCTGGAGGCCCTGCTGCGCTCCCTGGCTGGCCATGTGCACCTGGACGAGTTGGAGGTCGAGTTTTTGGCGGTGGCGGTGGAGCTCGTATCGGGCAGGGAAGTCTGGCTGCGGGATGGGGAGCTGGTGGCGGCCATGCGCGCCAGCAGTTCGATCCCGGGCATGTTCAAGCCCGTGCGCCGGGACCAGGTCTGGCTGGTGGACGGGGGCCTGGCGGCGCCCGTGCCCGTGCGGGCGGCGCGCGCCCTCGGCCCGCATCCGGTCGTGGCGGTCAACCTCATTCATGTGGGCCTCGGAGAGCCTCATGTGGAGCCGGTGGCCCCCCAAGCGGGGCCCGAAGACCAGGAGGCCGGTGCGGAGTCCGGCGCAGAGAGCCTCTTGAACCGTCTCGTTAGCAGCGACCGACTGAGCCCCCAGGTGCGCGAGTTCCTCGGCGACCTGGCCACGAGCAGCGGTGCGGCGGCGGAGACCGTCACCCGCGGGGCGCATCGCTTCAGACGCCGCGTGGAGTCCGCCTTCACGCAGGGCGGGCCCGGCCTATTCGATGCCCTCTACACCAGCGCCGTTCTCTTCCAGCATCACCTGGCGGCGACCACCCTGGAGCTGCACATGCCGGACCTCTTGATCGAGCCGCGCCTGGATGGCGTGGGCCTGTTCGACTTCCACCGCGCCGGCGAACTGATCGCCGAAGGCGAACGGGCGGCCCGGGAAGCCCTGGAGACCCAGGCCGGAAAGCGCCTCCTGGAGTAGGGCTGAGGACCGAGTCCGCATCCATCGCCGGACCCCGTCACAGTGCCTGCCCACGGCTGGCCGCGGTGACTGCCTGCATTGGCTGATTGGGGCGGCCGACTGCGGCGGACGAGTGGAGCGGCCGACTGCGGCGGCTGACTGGGGTGGCCGAGTGGGGTGGCCGATTGGGACAGCCTAATGGGGCGGCCGAATTGGGTGGCCGTTGGCACGCTCTGGGGTGCGGGCCGTGTATGGACGCGGGTCAGTCTGCTGGACTGGCGGCGGCGGCGAAGGAGCGCACTACCTCTCCGGCGGGTAGAACGGCGTCAATGCCCTCCACGCTGCGCCCGGCCTGGAAGACATCACCGTAGGAGAGGCCCTTGAGGGAGGAGCGCTTGAGGCGCCGCAGGGAGCGCAGGGCGTAGAAGGTGCGCATCCAGTGGCGCGTCTTGCGGCCGCGCAGGAGACGTCGGGAGAGGGGGCCCACATCGGCGCCGAGGCGCTCGATGAGGGGCGTCTTGATGACGGAGACGGGAACCCCGGAGAGGCGCTCGGTGAGGATGATGTCCTCCTCCTTGGCATTCACGATGGCCGCGCGGTAAGTGTCATGGACCTGGCATTCGGGCGTGGCGATGAAGCGCGTGCCCATCTGCACGCCGGCGTAACCCGTGGCCAGGGCCTGGGCGAAGTCGGCCGGACAGCCCACGCCGCCGGCGCGCACCAGGGGCACGCCGAGGTCGGCTAGCTCCGTGTACAGCTCCTCCGGTGTCTTGGTACCCGCGTGTCCGCCGGCGCGGCCGTTGACGCAGATCAGGCCGTCGACGCCGGAGGCCAGGGCCTTCTCCGCCCAACGCCTCTCCGTCACATCGTGGTAGACGAGTCCACCCGCCCCGTGCACGGCCTCCACCACCCAGTCCGGATTGCCGAGGGCCGTGACGAAAAAACGTACGCCCTCCTCCAGGGCGATCGCCACCCAGGAGCGCATGCGCTGTTCGTAGGCCTTGACGCTCTTTTCGACGATGGCGTTGAAGCCGATGGGCCGTGGCGTCAGGCTGCGAATCAGGCGCAGGCCCTCGCGCAGGTCGTGGCCGTGCACATGCATCAGCGAGAGGGGCTGGACGATGCCCATGGCACCGGCAGCGCTGACCGCGGCGATGAGTTCAGGGTTGCTGCAGGGATACATGGCGCCGCACAGGATGGGCACCTCGATGCCCGCGTCCCGGGCCAGTTCAGTCTTCATGGGATCCTGTGCGTTCATGACATGTCCTTCTGCGGCACCGGGCCGATCTTCCAGCGGGCGGTGGCGCGGGCGACCACATCTCCGGCGGCATCGCGCAGGCTCACGGGGACTTCGATTTTCCGTTCGGCATTCGTCGTCGGCGGTGTGCAGTCGCACTCGCCGATCAGGCGTCCGCGGGCCTTCTTCACATACTCGATGGAGAGGCCGGTGACGATCCCGCGGGCATCGTCCGGCAGGCCCGCCAGCATGGCGATACCGCTGGCCACCTCGGCCAGGTTGATGAGGGCGATGGCGTGGATCGAACGCAGGTGGTTGCGCACGGCGCGCCGGTCAGCCATGGCCACCCGGGCGTGGCCGGCGGACAGTTCCATGACCTGGGGACGAATCGAGCCGGAATAGGGTGCCGTGCGCGAGAGCACACGGCTGAAGAGCCAGCGTCCGCCGGGCAGGGGAGAGAGCCGTTCCCAGCTGGCGAGTAGCCTGTTCATGGGGCGGCCCCTAGAAGGCCGACAGGCCTCCGTCTGATCCGCGGGGCAGACGGATGTAGGATTCCATGGTGACGCGCGCACACACTTGGCCGTTCCGGTCCCGGGCCAGGATCTCGTGGCGCCGGCGGAAGCGCCCGCGTTCTTCCAGCTCGGCCGCCGCCTCCGCGATTTCCTCCTCGGTCAAGGTGAAGTCCAGGAGCAGATCCGTGGCCGCCGGATGGTCGTAGTGGATCTCGCCGGCCTGCAACCAGCTCTCCACCTGGATCCCACGGTGGGCGAAGATCTGCCAGAGCATGATCGGCAGGGGTGAATCGGCGGCGGAGAATATCGTGCCTCCGAAGGTCGTTCCGTGCAGGTTGCGCGTCAAAAGGCTGCGCTTGATGACGACTCGGCAGCTCATGAAGTCGTCGCTGATTTCCCTGACGCGGATGCGCTGGAAGAAGAGCGGCGGAAAGACGTTGAGGATCCACTTGATCGCCCGCGGGCTGAGGGTGCGGGAGCGCAGGAGCGGCATGGCTAGTCGAGGAAGCCGTCGAGGTCCGCTATCAAGAGGCCGCCGTGCAGGTAGATGGCCGGCAGCCAGATTGGGACCGGTCCCAGGTCAGGATGGTCGTAGGCGAACAGGCCCAGGCCGGCGATGGTCGCCTCCGCGGCGGGCCCCAGGCAGGCCAGTATCAAGCAGAAGATGACCAGGCCCGTGCAGCGGCGACGCCACAGGCGGACCACCCAGGCCAAGGTCAGCAAAGCGGCCAGGCTACCTCCCCAATGGTCCAGGGGGCCGGTCACAGCGTAGCTGGTGAAAAAGGCCAGCGTGGAGCAGGCCAACTCGGTTCCGCCCGTGCTGAGGGCCGCGCCCGAGAGGCGCCGGCGCCACAGGCGCCAGGCCGGGACGGCGGCGTAGGCCACAAAGCAGAACATGGGCAGGACCCACCAGGCCTGGCCGAGGAAGGAGGTATCCGCCGGGGTCAGGATCCCGTAGTGGATGTGCACTCTGTCGCAGAGGGAGAGGCCGAGCCCACCGAAGATGGCGAGCAGCACGCGGTGTGTGCGCAGGCGGGCGGTCACTCGCCCTGCCTTGTGAGTTGGTCGGCGAGCCAGTCGGTGAGGTCGGCCAGCACCTTCTCACGCTCGAACTCGTTGAAGATCTCGTGGTACAGCCCCGGGTACTCGATCCAGGTCTTGTCTCTGGAACCGGCGGCCTCGTGGAAGCGGCGGGTGGCGGCGGCGTCGGTGATCTCGTCCGTTCCGGAGACCAGGCTGAGCAGGGGCACGGAGAGGTCCGGGGCACTGACGAAGGTCGCCTCCTGGGCAGCCAGGCATTCCGTGTACCAGCGGGCGGTGGCGCCCAGCTCCGCCAGGGGATCGGCATCCAGGTCCCGCTGCACCTCTGGGTCGTGGGAGAGCAGGCCGCGGTCCAGGCCCGAGGGCAGCGTGAGCTTGGGGACGAAGCGCGAGAAAAAGCGCCCGGCGGCGGCCTTCCAGGCGGGCACATGCACGGCGAAACCCATGGAGGGGCTGGAGAGGATCAAGCCGGCGATGTCGGGTTTGCGGCGCAGGGCATGGAGGGCGGCGATCTGCCCGCCCATGGAATGTCCCAGGAGGAACAGGGGCTCGCCGGAACTCTTCGCCCTGGTTTCCGCCAGCACGGCGTCCACATCATCCAGGTAGTCGTCGAAGCGTTCGATGAAAACCCGCGTGCCACCGGACTCCCCGTGGCCGCGTAGGTCGCAGGCGCTGACCGCCACTCCAGCGGCGTTCAGGGCGGCGGCCACATGACCGTAGCGACCGCTGTGCTCGCCAAAACCATGGACGAGCACGAGCCGCGCCCGGGGGACATCCAGGGGCCAATGGCGGAGGAACTGAGCGGGGGCATTGGTGCGCGCCCGGGTGGTCGTGGTGGCAGTCATGTGATGGGGGATAGTCTAGGCTTCCGTGCCAGCCAGGTCGAAGGCTCGGGCCAGTACGGCTTCGCCTCCGGCCAGCACCGCGGCGCGCCAGCGGGCCCTGGGGGGATTGAAGAGGCGCACCAGGGCGCGGCGGGAAGCCGCCAGTTCCCGGGCGGGCGCGCCCCATTGGGTATTGCGGTTTTCCCGGCGCAGGCCGGCCAAGACGCGGATGGGGGGGAAGGTCCCGAACTCCATGGTCAGGGAGGTGGCGCGTTCACCGAACAGGCGGGCAACGGCCCCCGGGAAGCCGCCGCGTATTTGATAGGCGACGCTGTCGCCGGCGTCCCAGGGTTGCACCGCCGGACCCCAGGCGGTGCGCGCCGCGGCCAGGCGCCGGGAGTCGGCGCCGGCAT
Source organism: Planctomycetota bacterium (assembly GCA_036011365.1). Taxonomy (GTDB): domain Bacteria; phylum Planctomycetota; class UBA1135; order UBA1135. The sequence continues at coordinate 14,940 of DASCNH010000114.1, forward strand.
CCAGCAGCAGGGCGTGGCTGCCGCTGCGGCCGAGGCCGGTGTGGAAGTCCAGGTGGATCAGGGGGCCGCTGCCGGGGCACAGGCGGGGCAGGGCCTCTTCGATCAGCTCCACCTCCCTTTCCCGGCGCTCGCCGCCGAAGAAAATGCCCCGGGGGAACTGGTACTGGCCGCCGACGATGCTCTGCTTGAGAGTCGGCATGCCGTGGCGGACGATGGCCGCGGCGGCGCGCGGAAGGAACAGGTCCAGGCCACCGAGGGACGGGCGCGGGGAGGGCGGGTTCAGCAGGTCGTTGAAGGGCTCGTAGGCCTCGGCCGGCTGGAAGTGGGGCTCGCCCGCGGGCAGGAAGTTGCGGTTGAGGTCCACGTTGTTCCCGTTGACGCGCCGGCCGTGGGCCATGCCGAAGGGATTCAGGGCGTGGAGCATGACCAGGCGCAGGCCCGGCGGCAGCTCCCGGGTCAGGGCCAGGCGTTGGAGGGCACTGCCGGCGAAGCCCTCGACGCCGTGCAGGCCGCTGGTCAGCAGCAGCGTGGGGCAGGTATTGGCCGTCAGCGGCGGGCCCTCGACGATGCCCACATCGATGGTCAGGTCGCTTCCGTCCGGCGCGCCCCGGGGATCGACCACCAGGGACTCCAGGGCGCCTCCGGCCGCGGAGACCTCCCGGCGGAAGCCCGCCCGGGCTTTTTCGTAGGTCGTGGCGAAGAGGGCGGGGGAGCTCACGGGTGCCATGCTAGCAAGCCCGGGGGCCGGGGCGTGCAGCGCTGTCCGGCACCGTGTCCTTCATGGTGGCGCGCGGGTGATGGGCGCGGCAGACTCTGCGCCATGGAAATCAAAGGTATCGAACCAGAGGGTTGGGACCGGCCCAGTGGTTACAGCAATGGCATGCTCGTCAGCGGAGCCGGGCGGCTCCTGTTCCTCGCCGGGCAGGTGGCCTGGGATGGGCAGAAGCAGCTCGTGGGGGGGGATGACTTCGCCGCCCAGTTCCGCCAGGCCCTCGGCAATGTGGTGGATATCCTGGGCGCCGCCGGGGGACGGCCCGAGCATCTGGTGCGCCTGACGATCTTCGTCAAGGACAAGGACGCCTACGAGGCCCGGCTGCGCGAGGTGGGCGCCGTCTGGCGCGAGCTGGTGGGCGCGCACTACCCGGCCATGTCATTGGTTCAGGTGGCTGATCTCCTCGAGGTCGGCGCCCTGCTGGAGATCGAGGCCACCGCCGTCCTACCGGAAGCTGACTGAGCACTTCCCGTCCCATGGCCAGGTTCCAGCACCACATCTTCATCTGTACCAACGAACGGGCGGCGGACAGCCCCAAGGGTTGCTGCTCGGCCAAGGGCAGCGCCGCCGTGGCCAAGGCCTTCAAGATTGGCCTGCACGGGCGCGGTCTGCGGCGCATCGTGCGCGCCAACCCCGCCGGGTGCCTGGATCAGTGCGGTCGCGGGGCGACGGTGGTGGTCTACCCGGAGGGCACCTGGTACGGGTCGGTCACGGAAGCTGATGTGGAGCAGATCATCGACGAGCACATCATCGGCGGCCGGGTGGTCGAGCGTTTGCTCCTGGCTCCCGAGGAGTTGAGCGGCCGGACGGGCGACGTCACCGGGCTGGGTGCGGCAGCCGGGGATGGCGGGGCATGAGCGCAGGACGCCGAGCAGAGGAGCTGGACGAGGAGAGCCGCGGCCTCCTGCGCCAGATCGTCGAACGCCAGGCCTGGCGTGCCATTGTCCTGGCCAACATCCGCGGGCACGGGCAGAAGTTTCTGCCGGGCGTCGGCGAACGGCGGGCCTTTGCCAACGACCTCGCCTATCACCTGGAGACGCTTGAGGTGACGGAGGATGTGCACCGGCGCCTGGGGGGCGAGGATCTCTACTTGACCGTGCGCGGGCGCCTGGAAGACATCCCGTACCCGGCCTCGCGCCTGGAGTTGGGCCTGTGTCTGCTCATCTGTGAGTTGGCCGAGCGCGTCGCCGCGACAGGCTATCGCGCAAGCAGCTGCGAGGACATCGCGCGGCTGGCGGAGCGCTCCCTGGCCGCCAAATGGGAGGGCTCGCGCGGCGAGCTGGAGTTCCTCTCGGAGTTCTGCGCGGATGAGGGCAACCGGCCCCGTGTCCGGGAGGTATTCGACAACTGGTTCGCCATTGCCGAGAGGTCATTCGGGCGGCCGGGGTCGGCCGGGGACGAACGCGCCGTGGCCCTGGGCCTGCGCACCAGCTCCGCCGGGGACACGGCCGAGGAGTTCCGCTCCCGCGTCGGCGAGTTCGCCGGGGACTGCGGTCTGCAGTAGGTTCCCGTCCGGGTCCGTGTCACGGGTCCCGGAGACACGGATAGGCGGGACGTTCCCGGAACGGATAGCCGGCACGCTGCGCCGCGTGGGGCGGTTCCTCAGGCGCCGCCAGCGCCCTGCGCGTCAGGTTCCTGGAACGCGGTCGTCGCCCTGCGCCCCACGGCCCTCCGCCTTCAACCGACGCCCCTCGGCGCTGGCGACGATTGCGTTCCTGGAGCCGCTTCGTATCATGGGGCTCGCCTACTCCATCAATGGACCCGCGGACCCGCGCCTTCCCCAATGACCTACGCTCCCCTGACCCTCTTCGACCTCGTCCCGGGCAAGGTGCTGCTAGACCGCTACGAGATCATCGCCTCCCATCGCCAGGGGGGCATGAGCGCCGCGCTTCAGGTGCGGGATGTGCCGGCGGGGGTTGAACGGGAGCTGCAGGTATTTCCGGCGGCCCTGCTGGAGAATGCCGGCCAGGCGGGCGAGTTCGCGGAGATCCTGACCGCTTGGCAGTCCGTTGAGTCACCGGCGGTGAACAGCGTACGTGAGGTGGTGGCGGGCTCCGATGGCTCCCTGTACATGGTCACCGATCTGCCGCCGGGGACCTCCCTGCGCAACTGGCTCAGCGACAACGGTCCCATGGAAACTGAACGGGTCGTACGCCTGGGCCTCGGCCTGTTGGCGGGGCTGGAGGAAATTCACCGGCGCGATTTGGTGCATGGCGACATCAAGCCCCACACCATTCATCTTGTTGCACCTGCGGCGGGGGGCGAGGAGCACGCGGTGTTGGTGGATGGCGGCATCACGCCGGGCCTGTGGAGCGCCAAGCACCTGGGCGACCGCACTGCCCTGATCGGCACCCCCTTCTACGCGCCCATGGAGCAGTTTGGCGGGGACTCGCCCACGGTGCAGTCGGACATTTACAATCTCGCCACCGTGCTCTTCGAGCTGGCTACCGGTGTGCTGCCCTGGAAGGGCAGGAGCTTCATCGAGATCTTCCAGGCCAAGCTCGACAAGCAACCGCCCTCCATGCGTGGACGCGCCCCGGACGTTGAAGTGCCCGCGGAGTTGGAGCGCGCCATCGCCGGGGGCTTGATGGGGGATCACAGGGATCGTTACGACAGTGCAGCCCTGTTCCGTCAGGAGCTGGCCGCCGTGGCCGTGGAGCTCTGAGCCGGCGCGCCCCGCCGCCAGTACACACAGCTCCGGTGGATGTGAACTCCCAGCTGCCCATCGAGCTTGACCGGCAGACCGCCGAAGAGGCTGCGAGCGTGCTGGGAGCGGACACCATCGTGCTGCTGCCCATCGGCAGCTGCGAACCCCACGGGCCGCACCTGACCCTGGGGAGCGATGTTCCCATCGCCCGGGCCTGGTGCAAGCAGACCGCCGTCGCATTGCGCGAGAGCGGCGCCCGGGCCGTGGTCATGCCGGCCTTGCCCTACGGACTCAGCCACCTGACCGAGGGCTTCGCCGGGCGTGTGACCCTGCAGCCCGGCACCCTCTGGGCCCTGCTGGAGGATCTGGTCTGTTCCCTGGAACAGGAAGGTGTGCGCCGCGTGGTCTTCGCCAGCACGCACCTGGAAGCACAGCACCTGCGCGTCCTGGAGGGCGTAGCCCTGGATCACACCGGCGGCACAGCCGCCGAGGCGCGTGTGGTTGTGCTGGACTCCAGCGGCGTCCTGCCGCAGGGAGTCTTGCCGGCCCTCTGCCACGCCGGTGCCGAGGAGACCAGCCTGTTGCTGGCGGCCCGGGCCGCGGCGGTCAAGCTTGACTGCGCCCGCGTATTGGAGCCACTCTCTCCGGATCAGGAAAAAATCGAGGATGGCTATCTCGCAGCCGGTGCGTCGCGGGCTTACTGTGGCAATCCAGCTAGCGCGACCGCGGAAGAGGGCGCGCGACTCCTCGCTGGGCTGACGCGCAAGACCGTCGAAACGCTGTCCGGCGTCTGGCCCGACCTCAACCCATGAACACCTTCAACACCGTCATCCAAGTGCGCTTCGGCCATGTGGATCCAGCGGGTATCGTCTACTTCCCGCGCATCTATGACTACATCCACGATGTCTTCGAGGAGGTCTGGGAAAAGCATGTGGGACGCCTCTACTACCAGTTGATCATTGACGAGAAGATAGGCTTTCCCCTGGTGCATTCGGAGGTCGACTTCCTGCGCCCCCTGCGTTTCGGCGATCTCCCGGTGGTCTCCGTCTCCTGTCGGAAGGTCGGGCGCACCTCGATCTCATTGCGCTATGTGTTTACGGTGGGCGGCGAAAAATGCCTGGAGGCGCGCATGACGACCGTCTGTGTGCGTCTGGAAACGATGGAGTCCCTCGCTGTGCCCGAGGCCTTCCGCGAGCGCTTTGCCTTGATCCTTGAGCCCGCCGGAGCCAAGGCGTGAGGATCGGCGACCTCTACGCCCGGGACAGCGCCCCGGTCTTCTCCTTCGAGTTCTTCCCGCCCAAGACCGACGGCGGGGCGGCCAACCTGATGGAGACCGTCGGCGACCTCAAGGAAGCCCTGGCGCCGGATTGGGTATCGGTCACCTACGGCGCCGGCGGAGCAACCCGCGGCCGCACCCTGGAGGTGGTCAGCCGCATTCAGTCGGACCTGGAGCTGACTGCCATGGCCCATCAGACCTGTGTGGCGGCCAGCCGAGCAGAAGTGCAGGCCAACGTGGAGCGCCTGGCGGCGGCGGGCATCGAAAACATCCTGGCCCTGCGCGGTGACATGCCCGCAGAGGAGGGCTTTGTGCCGCCGACCGACGGTTTTGGCTACGCCACGGATCTGTTGGAGTTCCTGGGGCAGCGCTTTGACCTCTGCCTGGGGGCGGCCTGCTATCCGGAGACGCACCCGGAGGCGGAGAGTGCGGAGGCGGATCTCCACTGGACTCGGCGCAAGCAGGAGCTCGGCGCCGGGTTCCTGATCACGCAGATCTTCTGCGACAACCGCCACTATCTGGACTTCGTGGCCCGCGCCCGGCAGGCCGGAGTCTCGGTGCCCATCGTGCCCGGCATCATGCCGATCACCGATGTGGCCCAGAT
>DASCNH010000115.1:0-6278 GCA_036011365.1 Planctomycetota bacterium
TCTGAACGCCAATGATGTGTACCTGGAGTATTCGACCATGCCGTACTCCTTCATCACTCGGGACACCTACGCCATGGACCTGCGCACCTCGGTCAATGCCAAGAGCGGCGTTGAACGCGTTAGTGCGCGGCGCGAGCGCGTGGAGTTGGTGACTCCCCAGCGGGAGCTGATGCGCCTGTGGACACACCAGGAAGACTTCGACGAGTCCCTGCGTCTGGACCGCGAGGCTCCCTTCTGGACTAGCGGTCCACATTCGACCTCGCGCTATCACGGGACCACTGTCCCACCCTCGCGCATGTGGTCACACATGGGCACCTGGGAGGGAAAGATCTATGTGCCGGGGATCAACGACGATGATGTGGTGCCGGCGGATATGGAATCGCCGCCAACCCCGGAACACATCTTCGCCTCGCGGGAAGCAGACGGCTGGGCCCAGCTGTGGCCGGCGCGGGAAGATGAACTTGAGACGCGCTCCGGCCGCCTGCTGCACTTCGACCACGAGACCCGCGATCCGGAGGGGCGCTATCTGCCGGACCAACCCATGCGCTATGGGACAGATGACGATCTAGTGCAGTATACCGCCCAGGATGCGCCGCTGTTGCGCTCCCTGGGGCTCAGCCTGTGGATCCGTCCGCGCACCGTCAGCGAGGCGACTGTTTTCGACCTGGGCGGTACCTCTCTGGAATCCGATCGAGTGAGCCTCCTGCTGGAGGGCGAGGACCTGGTCCTGCGCGTCCTCGACGGTGTTGGGGATCACCCGGAGACGAGCCAGGTGGAAGCCGGAGAGGTGCGCTTCGCCCTGGCTCCGGGGCAGGATCCCGGCCTGCCGGCGGATGTCTGGAGCCATGTGGACTTCAGCGTGGCCGGCAACCGTCCGGATCAACTTCAGCTGATGGTCAATGGTACGAACCATGGCGTGCGCACGCCGGGCCTCACACGCCTGACGGGACCGGCGTCCCAGGACACCGGATTCCTGTCCCTGGAGTCCGGCGAGGGCTTCCCGGAGATGGGTGTGGCCCGCCTGGGCAATGAGTTGATCGAGTACACCCTCGATGGGGACAACATGTCCATCGAGCACATCGAGACCGGTCCCCTGGCGGGCTTTGGCGGGCGTTTGTCCCGCGAGCGTTTTGACCTGGCGGGATTCCCCATATCCCTGGCGCTGACCCAGGTGAACCACGCCGTGGGGACGCCCGTTTCCCTCTACGGCTACAGCCTGCCGCTCGGCTCCGATGTCCCCATGGGCAACGCCAGCCTCGAAGCGGAGCTGGGCCTGTGGCGCGTGGCGCGCCTGGCTGGTGTGGAGAACGGCGCCACCAGCCAGGGTGACCCGATCAACGTGGGCATCTGGTCATTTGGCCAGGGCCTTGAGGGGGCCTCCAGCACCGTGACCGGCCTGGTTCTCAGCACCGCGGACTACCAGGACGAGGATCCGTCGGAGGCCATGCGCGCCTTTCACCCGGACGGCGGCTATGCGGCCATTATCCAGATCTCCTGGAGCACCGACACCACGCCGGCGGACACCACCACAGTCCAGGGCACGCCCCTGGGCGGCATCGAGGTCATCCGCTACAGCGGCTGGACCGGCACGACCTTGCAGATTGCCGCGCGCGGCGATGCGGTGGGCGAACTTCAGAACATCCAAGGGCAGACCGCTGGAGCCGTGCCCATCGGTGGGCGCCGGGCCTTCATCTTCGACTGGGAAAATGTGCCCACCCAGGACGGCACACTGGTCCAGAGCATCCCCAACTATGGCACCTACGTGGTCCCCATTTCCCTCGCCGTGCCCCGGGCCACGGAGCTGCGCGGTTATCTGGTGGCCCAGGCAGGAGACTCCCAGTTTGCCCAGCTGACCCACCTGGATCAGGCGGAGCTCACCGAATGGGTGCGCTATGACTGGTTCGAGGCCACCTACGGCCAGCTGGTGCGCGATGCGCCAGCTGCCCTGAGAGCCCTCTACTTCGCCATCTTGCTGGATGCAGACGATTTGCGCCCGGATGGTCAGGACCTGCCCGGCGCTGGTGGGGGTGGCACGGGAGGCGTAGGTGGTGGAGGTCTACCGGGCGCCGGCGAGGCTCCGCCGCCTCCCCTTGCCCCGCCCCCGCCCGGCGCCGTGCTGGCCTCGGGCCCTGCCCCCGGTGCCGAGCCGTCGACCACGGCCAGCGCCGCCGTTTCCGGCAGCCAATGGGACCCTTATCTGGGCGAGCTAGAGCTCGAACCCTTTCCCATCAGCCGGGCCGCCTCCGAGGCCTTCCAGTTCAGGGGTGTGCTCGGGACCCAGGCTCACATCCACGCGGCTGGCACTCAGATTCTGCCCGTTTTCCACGTCGCCGCCAGCGGGCCCGACACCGGTCGTGCCGGCCGCATGGATGCTGCCTTCCTGGTGGGGGCCAGCTTCGATCACCCGGGCTGGCCCGTGCGAGTACACCGGGCCCACATGCCAGCCACGGAATACGAGGTGCATCCCTGGGACATTGATGAGACCACGTCTGAGATCATCACCGGGGATGTTCTACCGCCGTTGGCCCAGGACAACTTCCGTTTCATGGATCAGTTTGTGGCGCTTCAGGCTCCAGCCAGCGAGATCATGCTGGCCGGAACTGTAAACGGCGTTGATCTCAGCGTCGTAGACACACGGGCCCTCTCGCGCCTGGTGCTCTTCCCTTCCGGCGAACGCCCCCGGGCAGTGGACTACATGGCGTTGGGGCAGGGCTACAGTTCACGGGCCGCCGGCAGCGTGCCTTCCGCTGTCATCGACGAGGTCTGCTTCCAGGATGAGCGCCTGGCCATGAATACACCCTTGGTGGACGGGGAGTCCATGCGCGGGGCGCGGCTCATGTTGGCGTCGGGCATCGACGAGGCCGGCGACGAGCTGTTCTTGCAGCCCCGGACCGTGCGCCTGGCCCTCGGTCCCTACGGCGCCAGCAAGTACTTCCTGGAGGACTTGCCCGCCGACGCCGGCTTGCTGCGCATCGGCGATGAGATCCTCTGCTACGAGGCACGCAACCCGGAGACCGGCCTGGTGAGCATTGCCTCCGGCGGACGAGGCCTCTTGGGCACTCGCCCGGGACCCCATGAAATAGGTGAGCCCGTGCATTGGATCGAAGGCCGCCGGGTGACGGTGCTGGGCGGTAGCCTTGCAGCTGACGGCGGGACCATTCAAGTCAGTGATCTGACGGGCTTCCCCCTAGAGGGCACGGTGCTCATCGACCGTGAGTTGATCCACTATACCTGGCATCGGGAGAACGCCCTGGAGATGCCGCGCGCCTCTGGGGAGCCCGGGGCCATGGACCGCGATGGACCTGGGATTTTCCGCGGGCGCTACGGTACGGAGCCGGCGGAACACGGAGTGGGCGCGCCGGTGATCCTCTTTCCATTCCGCTACTGGGATCGCTGGACCGAACACGCCGACGGGCCGGAGCTGGCCTACCTGGGACTGCAGGCGGAGCAAAAAGCTGCCTGGTGGCGCTCGGTGTTCTGGAGCTGGGAGGAAGCGGCGGTGGGCGGCAGCCGCCTGGGGGTTCTGCAGCGTAGCGATGAGGGGACGCCCTGGGATGCGGATCCGGAGCTCGTGCCGGGACTCGACCTGCAGTGGCAGGGTGTGGTCAATGATGAACCGCTGAGGGTGGCCTCCCAGGCCGATCGTCTGGAGTGGCGTGTCTTTGTCGACTACCTGCCCGGAGCCTACGATCCCGATACGGGCCTGTCCCATGGCTGGAAGGCCACGCCACGCTTCTCCCGCCTGGGCGTCTTCTTCATCGGTCCGTCCCTGGTCCTGAGGAGTCTGGACAGATGATGGTTCATCGTTTTCTCCCAGGGACAGAACGCAGGCGCCGGGGCTTCACATTGGTGGAGGTGATCCTGGCCCTCGGGCTCTTCTCCATGCTGATGGTTGCTGTTTTCCAGTTGCTCCAGGGGTCCCTCGATCTCTGGAACCGCAGCGAGACGCGGCGCAATCTCGTCGATCAAGCCACTTCCGCCGGCGAACTCCTGGCCCAGGATCTGCGGGCGCTGGCCGGCGGGGCGCACGGCGATCTGCTCGCGGAGTGGGTACCCTTTGACACGGACGGCGATGGATTGCGAGAGAAGTACTGGCCGCGCTTACGCCTGGTGCGTCAGGCCACCGAGGCGGAGCTACTGCGCGGGGGCATGACGCCCGCTGACCTGCACGGGCCGGGGCTCTTGGAGGTGGCCTGGGCGGTGTTGCCGCTGGTGGACGCCAGCGGAAGCAGCTCCAAGAGTGGTGGAAGCACGGCCCGGGCCGAGGGGGTTCTGTGGCGCGGCGATCGTTTGCCAGATGATCCCCTGGGCATGAGCTTCTTTGAACCGGGCTTCTTCGCGCGCAGCGGGAGACCGGCCGGTGGAGCCCTGGAGGAGGTCAGCGGCGGCCTCCTGTGGATGGGCATGTTCTTCGCGACCCAGACCTCCAGCGTGCGCGCTGGTTGGGAGAGCGGGCCAGAGCTGTGGCATGCGGCCACTTCCTGGGACGGTTGGCAGCGCGGGCGGCCGGCGGCGGATGTGCATCCATGGAACGAGGCCGGGGCCGGAATGCCAAGGGCGAGTAGCGTCGTTACCCTGCCCAGGCGCGTGCGCGTGGAGTTCGAGTTCGAGCGCGAGAAGGACCGCAGGCGCCGCACGCGCCTGGCGCGGTTGATCGAGGCAGGAGACGCGCAGCTCACCGTTGAGGAGGGCGAGCGCGTACCGGCCCGCTCTGGCAGTTTCGTGCTGATCGGCGCCGAGTGGATGGAGGTCATCTCGCGCAGTGGCAGGCGCGTCAGCGTGCGCCGCGGCAGGCGTGGCACGACACCGGTGCAACACGCCGAGGGCAGCCTGGTGCATCACGGTCTGACGACGGTGGTGGAACTCCCCATCGCCCTCTACCGGGAGGACTGGAACCTGTGAGGGTACTCCCGACAAGATCTTCTCCCGGCGCGGGCTTCACGATCGTCGAGGTTGTCGCGGCCATGGGGATTCTGTTGATGGGCATGACCGTGATCATCGCCCTGATGACTTTTGGGGCCGCCCTCTCACGCACTGCGGCCCTGCGGGCGGCGGCCTCCGCCGCTTCGGAAGCCGTTGTGTTGGACCTGGAGGAGAGCTTCTTCCCCCTGGAAGAGGATGGCAGCGCCGGCGAACCGGTTGACATCGTCGAACGCCCCCTGGCCGTCCTGGACAGCTTGATCTACAGCGCGCGAGCCAGAGTCAACCCGGACAACCCCATCGAATACCGGGTGGACATCGAGATGTCCTGGGAGAGCGCCGGCGTGCGGCGCACCTCGGGGTATTCCACCCTCCTGTTGCGAGAGATTCCCTTCGGGGAGCGCTTGCGCCGCGAGTTCACGGAACGCGAACCCAACCGTTCCCCATGATTACCGACAGAGTCCCTAGGATACGCCTCACCATGAACCTCTCACACCTCTCTTGTCTCTGTGCTGGTCTGCTAACCCTGGCGGCGGCTCCGTGTGCCTCGGCTGCCGTCCAAGGGGCGCAGTTCCAGTCACCGGTCGAGATGCTGCGGCTGCGGTCGGGCGACATTCTCTGGGCGCGCGTCATCGAACACACGCCCGAAGGCGTCTCCGTTGAGCGCCTTTCGAATGGCGGTCTTGCCGATTTGACCTGGGGTTTCCTCGACCCACTCCAGGAAGAGGAGCTGCGCATGCGCTACGGCTACGTGGATCTCGCACAGGAGGAGATCATGATCGAGGTCGACCAGTTGCTGCTCAGCGATGGATCTGAGGTTGTCGGCAAGATCATCAGCCGGGAGGGCGATACGTTGACGGTCAAAGTGGATGGCAACCTGCTCTTGATCCCGAAGATGCGCGTGGCGGCCTCGGGCTCCACCGTGCGTGTGCCCGCTCTGGACATCTACACGCGGGAGGAACTCTACGGCCAGCTACTCGTGGCCACGGCCCCGGATGACCCTGAAGCCCAGTTGGCCCTAGCCAAGGACTGCGAGCGCATTCTCGACTTCGCCCATGCGGTGGAGCACTACAAACTGGTCGCGGAACTCGATGTGGAGCTACACGCGGACGAGGTGGCCTTTGGCCTGGCTCGCGCAGAGCAAAAGGCAATGCTCCAGGAGCAGATTGACTACCTGGCCGAGGCTGATCACCTGCGCAAGCGCGGCAAGTTCGATGATGCCTTGGCCATGTGTGAGTCCTTTGCTGAGCGTTTTCCCGACAGCGCCCTGCAGGAGGACGCTCTTAAGGGGCGCGACCGCGTATTGCGCGGTCGAGATGAGGCCCTGCGCGATTTGGTAGCGCGCCGCTGGCATTACT
>DASCNH010000116.1:0-22832 GCA_036011365.1 Planctomycetota bacterium
GCGGCGTGGCGGCGTGGCGGCCGGCAGGCGGTGCCTGCAGATCAGGCATTCAGGTGCGAGCGATTGTGCAGGGCGTTGCCTGGCACCCGGGAGGCGCGTCCGGCTGTGCGCCGGCGCGGCCGCCTGGGGGCCGCCGGCCCCCGGCCCGTGGTCCGGGATGTGTGATATCGCTCGGCGGCGGGGATTCCGGCGCGGGCGGCAAACGGGCCTGGGTGGCGAGGTAGCGCAGGCTGGCCGGCGTCTGGCCGGGGGCTCTCCGCCCTTGGCTCAACCCCCTGGCCGAGGCCGTATGTTGTGGCGGCAAGCCCACACCGGTAGCCTGCTGCCGCCCTCGCCCGACCCTGCCCTGACCCGTGATTCGCGCTGACGACCTGACCAAACGCTTCGGCCCCCTGGTGGCCGTGGACGGCCTGTCTTTTGAGATAGGCCGGGGGGAGGTGGTGGGCCTCCTGGGTCCCAACGGGGCTGGCAAGACCACCACCCTGCGCATGCTCACGGGCTACCTGCCCCCCAGCCGGGGGAGCGTCTCCGTCGCCGGCCTGGATGTGCTGCGGGACTCCCTGGCCGTGCGGCGCCGCCTGGGATACCTGCCGGAGAGCGTGCCCCTGTACGGGGAGATGCGGGTGGCGGAGATGCTCGATTTTCAGGGCCGCCTGCACCGGCTGGAGCGCGCCCGACGCCGGGAACGCAGCGGCCTCGTCCTGGAGCGCGTGGGTCTGACGGCGCGGGCGGGCCAGCGCATCGACCAGCTCTCCAAGGGCCTGCGCCAGCGCGTGGGCCTGGCCGTGGCCCTCTTGGCTGACCCGGATGTGCTGATCCTCGACGAGCCCACCAGCGGCCTCGATCCCCTGCAGCGCATGAAGGTCCGCGAGCTGATCCGGGAGCTGGCCCGGGAGCGCACGGTGCTGGTTTCCAGCCACATCTTGCCGGAGGTGGAGGCGGTTTGCGATCGCGTCCTGATCCTGCACCGGGGCCAGTTGGCGGCGGCCGGAAGGCCAGAGGAGCTGGTGCGCGATTTGGGCGGCAGCGGCCACCTGACGCTGGTGGCGGACGTGGCCGGGGACGGGGACCGGGCCCGGGAGCTGCTCGGCGCCCTGGCCGGCGTGCTGACGGTGCGCGAGATACCCGCCCAGGCCGAAGCTGGAGCCGAGTCCACCGCCGGTCCAGCCCGTGCCTTTGAGCTGACAGGCGAGGGCGAACTCGGCCCGGCCGTCGGTGGTCTGGCCCGGGAGCGGGGCTGGTCCCTTTGCGAGCTGGCCTGGCGCCGCCCCTCGCTTGAGGAGCTCTTCGCAGCCATCGCCCTGGACCTCGACCAGGACGGCGCGCCCGGCCAAGAGCGAGGGAAGCCCCGGCCATGAGGGGCACCCTGATCATCTTCCGCCGGGAACTGTTCTCCCTGGCGACCAGCTCCTTCGCCTGGGTCCTCCTGAGCGTGGCCCTGTTCCTGAACGGCGTGCTCTTCAGCGCCTACATTCAGCGCTTCGGCGGGGATGTGACCGTGGCCCTGCGCTTCGCCCTGGGGCAATCCCTGGCCTTCTGGGCCCTCCTGGTTTTCCTGCCGCCCCTGCTCACCATGCGCATGGTGGCGGAGGAGACGCGCAGCGGCCTGGTGGAGTACCTTCTGACCTCGCCCATCAGCGATGGGGCGGTCATCCTGGGCAAGTTCCTGGCGGCCAGCACCTTTCTGGCTCTCTTCTGGTGCAGCGTGCCCCTGTACGGGCTGGTGCTCACGGGGCTCGGCGTCAGCCCTGATTGGGGGGAGCTCCTGGGCGGAACCCTGGGGGCCATCCTGACCTCCGGGCTCTTCGTCTCTACGGGTCTCCTGGCCAGCACGGCCACCTCGACACCGCTGTTGGCGGCCTTCCTGGCCCTGGCCTTCAACCTCGCCTGGCTGACGCTGCCCATGGTTGCGGAGTTGGTGCTCGGCGGAGTCGTGGCCTGGATAACGGGCCTCTTCTCCGGGGCTGCCGGTCTGGTCCAGGCCGGCGACTGGCTGCAGCGCATGGTGGGCACCATCGATATCCTGGCCCACTTTCAGAAGTCCTTTCTGGTCGGGCTGCTGGACACCACCGAGGTGGTCTTCTTCCTGACCTGGACGGGCCTCTTCCTCTTCCTGGCGGTGCGCCTGCTGGAGACCCGGAGGTGGCGATGAGCGGCCCGACCAAGATGGGACCCTGGCGGCGCATCTCCCTGGGGCTGCAGGTGCTTGGCACGGTGCTCCTGGGCATGGCTGTTGTCTTCCTGCTCAACTGGCTCTCCGGCCGCCCGGGCCTGCGCCTGCGCCTGGACCTGACCGCCGCCGGGACGAACACCCTTGATCCGGCCACGGTCAGCATCCTGGAGTCCCTGCCCGAGCCGATCACCGTGGATGTCTTCTACCGCGGCGAGCCCGCACCCCTGGACGCCGTGGCGGGACAGGTCATGGAGCGCGTCTTCCGCCTGCTGATCCTGGCCTCCGACGAGGCCGCTGGACACCTGATCGTCAAGGTCCACGACGCGGCGGACACCACGGCCGTTCAGCAACGCCTGAACCAGCTCAAGCTGACGGGCTTCGAGAATTGCCTGGTGCTCTCCCGGGGCAGCGCCGCCGAGCGCCGCGTCGTAATCAGATTGTGGGGGGAGCTGGCGGAGTTTGATCCGGGCTGGCCCCAGGCCGGGCCGGCCTACCGTCCGCCCGCGCTCTTGGCCTATCACGGAGAGGGGGCTCTGGTCAGCGGTTTGATGCGCGTTACCCAGGGGCGCACGGTGCCCATCGCCTTCAGCGCCGGGCACGGAGAACGGGACATCTTCGGCCTGGATGAAGCGACTGATCTCGGGCGGCTGCACACGGAGCTGGTGGGAGATGGGTTCGCCGTGGAGAAGTGGCGCTTTGAAGACGACGGTCCGCCCCCTGACGACCTGGCGTTGTTGGCGATCATCGCTCCCCAACAACCATTCTCCCCGGCGGAAGCCGAGGCCCTTGCGCGTTATGTGGAGCGCGGCGGGCGACTGCTCGTGGCGCCACGGCTGGAGTTCGATCGAGGCCCGGGCAGCGTGCCGGATCTGGTGGCCAGCTGGGGCCTGTCCATCGGGGACGAGCTCATTCTGCGCCCCTGGATCAATGCCCAGGGCCAGATGGAGGACGGCCGGCCGGAGTGCGCCCAGCTGGGCATCCGCGCCGACGGCATGCTGGCCGGGCATCCGATCACCGATGCCCTGCGGCGCGGGGAGCGGCGCGTGGTCATGACGTTTGCCCATCCCCTGTCCACCACACCGGCCCAGACCCGCGCCCGGGCCCTGCTCACGTCCGGGCCCTACTCCTGGCTCGACGATCGTGGGAGCGGCTCCTATGACTTCACCTGGCAGGAGGGCCGGGAGGCCATGGGTTCCAGGGAGCTGGCCCTGGCCCTGGAGCTGGACGCGGTGCCCGGGGCGGCCGGTGACGAGACCCGGGGAGGGCGGATCGTGCTCCTGGGAACCCCCGAGGCCCTGGCCAACAACTGGCTGGAGATCAATCGGGACTTCTGCCTGGGCGCCTTCAACTGGCTGGTGGAACGCGAGACCCGCATCCATATCGCCCCGCGCGCCGTGGAAGAGCGGCGCCTGCCCCTGGGCGAGGGGCAGGCCCTGGCTCGCCTCAAGCGCAGCGTGACCTGGCTCCTGCCGGGCCTGTGTCTTCTGAGCGCCATCTTCGTCGGCTGGCGACGCCGCACCTGATCATGCACGGACGCACTCTCGGCTTCTTGGTGGTGTTGGTGGTGGCGCTTGCGGCCGTTGCCCTGTGGCAGAAGGAACGGGAAGAGCGCGGCGACTTCGCGGTGGCCGAGCACCTCTTCCCGGGCGTGGAAGGGGAGCAGATCAGCGCCCTGCGCTTGGATCACATCGAGCGTTCCTTTCACCTGCGACTGGAACGCGGCACGGGAGACGCGCCCTGGTTGATCACCGATCCCATCGAGTACGAGGCCGAGCCGGGCATGGTGCAACGCCTCTTGGATGTGGTGCTGACGCACCGAGCAGGCGTGCCGCCGGGCGTGGCGGGAGCAGAGCCGGGCGCCGTCGGTTTCGACCCGCCC
Organism: Planctomycetota bacterium; assembly: GCA_036011365.1. Classification (GTDB taxonomy): domain Bacteria; phylum Planctomycetota; class UBA1135; order UBA1135. Next base: position 4,053 of record DASCNH010000116.1, read on the forward strand.
CGGGCCATCCTGACGGTGGAGTGGACCGGCGCCGACGGAACTTTCCGGGAGAGTGCGCTGGAGGTTGGCCCGCTGGACCTCGACGGGGACCATGTGGCGGTGCGCAGGGGAGGCGCGGCGGGGGCGGGGCCCGTGCGGCGCACGCTCCGAAACCTGGACACTCTGCTGGCGCGCACGCTCGACGAGTGGCGCAGCCGCCGTATCTCCCGTCTGGCACCCCGCACCCTGGTCTCCCTGGTGCGCGAGGGGTCGCTCTTTATCGACGAAGGCGAGGACACCCTCTGGCTGGATATGGCCCTTGAACGAGGTGCCAACGGCTGGCGCCTGGCGCGCCCGGAGGCCGTCTTGGCGGACCGCGATGCGGTGGAGCTCTTGGCCGCCGGCGTGGCGCGTGTGGCCGTGGAGAAGTTCGTCGGGGATGCGGTGGAGACGCGCGAGGCCCTGGCGCTCTTCGGTCTCGATCAACCGGAGCTACGCCTGCGCCTGGAGGACCACAGGGGACGCCGGGAGGTGCTCGAGTTCGGCCGGGCCGTGATTGGCGGCACCTGGCACGCCCGGCGCGTCGGCGCAAGCCAGGTCTTCGAGGTGGCTGCCCACGCCGTGTTGGCCCTGACCCCGCCCAGCGAATTATTCATGGAGCGCAAGCTCGTGCGCCTGCCCCGGGAGCGCATGGAGCGCCTGACCATCGAGGGCAGCGGGGCGCCGCTGGTCGTTGCCCGCAAGCGGCGGCCCGGAGCCCCCCGCGGCGCGGCGGGAGGCTGGGCCTGGAGCGTCTCCCAGGGACACCTGAGCTGGCCGGCGGACGGCGCGCGGGTGGCGGGCATTCTGGCGGTGCTTGAGCAGGCCGAGGTGCTCTACTACCTGAGCGCTGAGGCGCCGCCGGATAGCGAGGCCTTCTCCGCCGGGCGGAGCTTCAGCTTGGTGGGGGGGCGGGTAACCGAGGGGGGCCTGCTGGGCACGGCTTACCATGGCTTACAGGCGGGCTCGCAGGCGGGCGGCTCGGACGGCGGGGGCGAGGCCCCGGGAGTGCTCTACCTGCGCGAGGGAGACGGCCGTGCCTGCGTCGTGCCGCGCGCGGTGTCCGAGGCCCTGTCAGTCACCATCGAGGAGCTGCGCAGCCCGCGCCTGGTGTCTCTGGAGGAGGTCGCCCTGGCGAGCCTGGTGCTGGAGGGGCGCGGCCGGGAGCGGGTGTTTGAAAGGGGCCGGGACGGATTGTGGCGGGTCAAGGGTGAGCGGGCAGAGGCCCGGGAGCTGCACCCGGTGCTGGACCCGTTGCTGTTCCTGAGGGCGGAGAGCTTTCTGCCACCTGGACCGCAAGCCACCTTTGAGGAGCCCGTGCGCGTCACGCTCACGGCACGCGATGGCAGCACCAGTTGGCTGGAGCTCGGGCGCGGGGCGGGCGCCGACGGCGCTGGGCTGGCACGGGCGGGGGACCTGCGTGCGCGCCTGGCGGACGGCGAACTCCACCGGCAGTTGCTGGAGCTGCTGGGGCCCTAGCCCACCCCTCTCCCCCGCGTCGGTGATGCCCTTGCAGGCTTGCGCACTCCAGTGCGCGTGGTCCTGATCCCCTTCCCAAGTCACCGTGCTCACCTGAGGATCGCTTCCCATTCGTGACCGGCTTGCCGGCCACCATGGTGACAGTCCAGCGCGCGGCTCGAACGATCTGGCCAGCTCCCCCCGGGCCGCTCATCGTCCTCGAACCCGCGCAGCTCCGGCCGGTGTGGCGACCTGGGCACTGGACAACCAGAATCCTCCGTCTTTGAACGGACAGATTTCGCCTGGTGACACCAAGTGGTTTCAGTTCTGGTATCGCGACCCCCTCGGTGGCGGTGCGTTCTTCAACCTCTCCGATGCCCTGCGCGTGACCTTCGGCGACTGATGACGCCGCAAGGCGGCGCCCGGCCTGAGACCTTCTGCTATTGAGCTTGCCCGGCGCCTGGGAGGTGCGCCGCACCGGACAGGCAACGGCGGATGGCCTCGGGCAGGGCGCGTTCTTCCTCGGCGAAGACGCGGGCGGCCAGGGCCGCGACCGTGTCGTCCGGGTGCACGGGGACCTCGCGCTGGAGAATGATGGGGCCCGTGTCGTAGCCATTGTCCACGAAGTGCACGGTGCAACCGGAGCGCGTCTCGCCGGCGTCCAGCACGGCGCGGTGGACGCGAGTCCCGTAGTAGCCGCGGCCGCCGTAGGCCGGCAACAGAGCCGGGTGGATGTTGAGCACGCGGCCGAGCCAGAGGTCGGGAATGACGAGCAGGCGCAGGAAACCGGCCAGCACGACCAGGCCGCAGCCAAAAGCTGCGGCGGCTTCGAAGGCGGCGGCGGAGAAGGCGGCCGGAGAGAGGGCGCGTTCGGCGTCGATGATGCGCGTGGGGAGGCCGTGCCCCGCGGCGCGTTCCAGGGCGAAGGCGTCCGAGCGGTTGGAGAGCACCAGGCCGATGGGGGCGTCGAGCTCGCCGCTGGCGTTCAGGGCCACCAGGTTTTCCAGGCTGCGCCCGCCGCCGGAGACGAAGATGGCCAGGGGGGCGGCGGGGCGCGGGGCCCGGCCCTCGCTCACGCCTCTTCCCCGAGGATCTCGTGGACGACCTCGGCCACATCCCCGAGCAGGTGCCCGAGCAGGTCCTCCAAGCCCGGAGCAGCGGCTTCCGAGGCGGCCACCAGGGCGGCCATGTCCAGGGGGCGCTGGCCGGCGTCGGTCAGGACGACGATGGAGAGCAGGGCCAGGCCCGCGTGGGCGCAGGCGTGGAAGGGGGCGGCCAGCCCCTGGACCGAGACGGCGGCGCCGGCGGTGGCCATCCAGCGCCGCTCGGCGGGGGTCTCCAGGGCCGGGCCCAGGGAGCAGGCCACGACGCCGGTGGCGGCGGCCAGGCCCAGGGACGCACAGCGTTCGAGGGCCGTGGCGCGCAGGGCGGCGTGGTGGAGCGTGGTCTGATCGGGGAAGAGCGGGCCGAGGCCCGTTTCCCCCAGGGCCGTCAGGGGCGTGCGGCCGGAGAGGTTCAGGTGGTCGCTCGGAAAGAAGAGTGTGCCCGGAGCTGGGGGCTCGTGGCCCGGGACCTGGTCCGGGTCGTCGGAGGCGCTGGGCTCGGAGGGCTGCGGCAGCACGGAACCGGCGCTGGTGTGCAGGCAGAGGACCGCGCCGGCGGCGGCGGCCAACCAGGCCGGGTAGCCACGGGCCCAGGGGGGCGTGTGCGGGTCCTCGCTGCCGGGGGTGTTGAGCTCCCGGGGGGCGTCGTCGATGAGCCAGATGGTCAGGTCGCCGGCGCGCCCGGCATGCAGGACGGAGTCATGCCAGGAAGCGGGAACTCCGGGCAGGCGGCCGAGGGGCAGGGAGACGCTGTCGGTCAGGGAGCGGGGCAACATGCCCGCGCCGGTGCCGGTCCACAGGAGCACCTCCGGGTTGGGCAGGCCGCGCTCGTGCAGTTCCTGGATAGCCGGGGCGATGGAGTCGTCTAGGAGTGAGGTGCCCATGGCCAATTCATACCAGATGGGGAAATGTGATACGAGGCGGTGGCTGGGGGCCGCCTGAGGCCGGAGGCCTACTCCTGTCCCGGGGGGGAGGCTGGTGTGCCGCGCGTGGCCAGGGGGGAAGCCGGATCGGGTCGTTCGATCGGCAGCTCCGGAGGAGGCATGAGCCTGGGGTCAGGAGCCGGATCGCGCCACTCGCTGCCGTCGGAGAGTGAGAGGGCCAACAGGCTGTCGCCAAACTCCGCCAGCAGGCGTTCGGTCCCGGCAACCGAGCGGGCGTAGGCTCCGGCGTCCAGGGATTCCAGGACATCGACCAGGACCAGAGCCGCCGACCGTTCGCGGTCCAGCGTTTGGCGACTCTCTGTCGTGCGTGCCCAGGCCTGGGGGTAGCCGTAGGCATCTCGCAGGGCCTTGGCCTCGCCCTTGGTGAAGTGTGCCCCACCATTGGGCTGAAACATTTCAGCGGCGCCGGCCAGGGCTTCGCCCACGGCACACAGGGTCAGGAGGTTGGCGATGTCGTGGCGTTCCCTGGCGTTCCACTCCCGGCGCAAGCGGTCATTGAAGAGGTTGTCCAGGGCCCGGGTGTGGCCGCCGAAGGCGGACCAGGGGATGGACTCCACGGCGCCGCCCGCGGGGCGCACGCGCAGGCCCTGGGAGTCGGCGCCCAGGGCCTCGCGGCTGGTGCCGCCGCGCGTGCGGGGGTCCCGGATGGTCGAGCGGCGCCAGCCGGAAGCCAGGTACTCCGCCGCCAGTGTGTCAAAGCATCCAGCGGCTCCACGCACGTCCTCAGCGGTGCTCTCCAGGTGCGCGGCGAGCTCGGGCGTTTCCATGCGCGCCCCTGCGCCGGCCAGGCGACGGGCGGCCGCCGAAAGGTCCAACTGGCGCAGCTCCCTTGATAGACCGCCGGCGGCGGCCAGGGCCGTGGCCAGGGCCTGCCGGTCCCTGCGTTCGCGTTCGTAGCCGAAGACGCCGCGGTCGTACTGCAGGCGCGCCAGGCCGAGGCGAGCGCTGTTGGCCACGGCCAAAAGGCGCGTCAGGTCCTCCGCGCTCGGCCCCGGGGTCGGCGTGGCGGCGGGCCAGGTCTCAGCCGTGGGCAGGTCGGCACTCGCCATGTACTCGTCGAGCAGGATGCGGCGGCGGTCAAAGTCGCCGCTGGCAGCGGCCTCATCCGCCAGGCGCAGCTGGGCCTGACCGTGGGCGCAGGCGACGTCAATGATCTCCACCAGGAGCGCGTTGCGGCGCAGGATGAAGGCGTCGGCAGCGGGGAACTGGGCCGTGCTCTCCAGGGCCGCGATGGCGGCCAGGGCCGTGGCGGGTTGGGGCGGCATAACCTTCAGGCCGGCGAGCTCGCGCAGGCTGGCCAGGGCCTCGTCGATGACCCGCGACGCACCGGAGGTGGCCACGGCCGAGGCCTGAGCCTGCTCTTCAAGGCTGCGCGCCAGGGCGTTGCCGGCGGCGGCGGCGTCCGTGCCGGCAAAGCGTTCCGCCAGGGCGCGCAGCTCGCTGACGCGTTCAAGCGGCGGCAGGCTGCGGTCGGCCAACTGTAGGAATGCCAAGCGCGCCTCTTCCTCAAGCTGCTTGAGCTGTGCGTCATCGTCCGCGGGCGGGCCAGCGGGTTCCTGTGTGGAGGTCTCCCCGCTGTCGAGGTCCGGGCCTAAAGTGGCCGCGCTCTCTGGCCCCGGGGCAGCGGGCGTGCCCGGCGCCGCCGCCGACAGGGATCCCGAGTCCGGGTCTGGGCTGTCCTCTGACGCGGGTGTACCGGCCAGGGCATCCCCCCCGCGCCCGCTGGAGTCGGCGGAATCTGCGGGGCCGGCGGAGTCGGCCAAGTCGGCGGGGTCGGAGGCTCCCCAGAGGCCCAGGTGTCGGCCGCCGATGAAGGCGGCGGTGGCCAGGGCGATGACCAGGGCGGCGGTCACTACCGGGCGCAGGATCCCGTCTGATGCGGGGGCCGCCTGGGGGAGGTTCGCAACAGCGGCGGCAGCCTGGCCGCCGGAGGCGGGGTGCAGGTCCTGGCCCGCGCGCAGGCGTTCCACAGCAGCCAGCAGCGCCTGGGCGGAGGTGGGACGGCCCGCCGGGTCGCGGCTCAGCAGGCCCTCGATCAGCTGGGCCGGGCCCGGGGGTACGTCGGGTGCCCGTTCGGTCACGGGCGCAAAGGAGCCGTGGAGGGCCCCGCGCAGGATAGCCGTGGCGTCTTGGCCTTCGAAGGGAGTATGCCCGGTCAGCAGGCGATAGGCCGTGGCGCCCAGGGAATACAGATCCGAGCGCGCATCCGGACGCTGGCCGCGCACGATCTCGGGGGCGATGAAGTGGGGCGTGCCAAAAAGGCGCTGGCCGTCGGACTTGGTCTCCTGGGCTTCGACCTGGGTGGCCAGGCCGAGGTCTGCGATCTTGACCACGCCGTGATCGTCGCGCATCAGGTTGGCGGGCTTCAGGTCGCGGTGCACGATCCCCCTGGACTCGGCGAAGACCAGGCCGCTGGCGGCATCGCGCAGCACATCGAGCAGCGTGCGCCAGGCCAGGGGGCCTTCCCGCGCCAGGAGTCCCTCCAGGTCGCCCCCGGCCATGTATTCCATGGAGAGGTAGTGGTGACCGGCGTCGGTCCCCACGTCGTAGACCGTGACCACATTGGGATGGGAGAGGGCCGCGGCGGCCCGTGCCTCATCCAAAAAACGCGGCACGAACTCGGTGTCAGCCTCGTGCCTGCGGTCGAGCACCTTGAGGGCCACCTGGCGGTGCAGGCTCTCCTGGAGGGCGAGGTACACCTGGCCCGTGCCCCCGCGCCCGAGGGAGCGCAGCAGTCGGTAGCCGCCGAGCACCTGGGGCAAACCCGCGGCGGCGGAGGCGGCCAGCGTGACGGCCGGTGTGGCGCCCGAGCTGGAGACAGGAGCGCTGGCCTGGGCCGCGGGCCTTGGATCGGGCGTGGTCTGTTGCGGCGGCGCGGAGGGATCGACGATGGTCAGGCGCTTGGAGCCGAGCAGGATCACATCCCCGAGGGCCAGGCGCTGGCTGCTCACTGTGCTGCCATTGATCTGCACGCCGAACTCGCTGCCCAGATCCTTGAGAGCCCAGCCTCCACCCTTGGCCCGGGCAATGGCGCAGTGCACCGAGGCCACTCCCTGGCCCGTCACCAGCAGGCCGACCTTGGCCGCGTCGCTGCCCACCAGCAGCACGCCCTCGCGGGGCAGCTCGACGCTGGCTCCCGCGCCCTGGACCTCGATCACGAGACGGGCGATGCGTTCGTTCATTTGTTGTCCCCCGGGCTCCGCGCGGCGCCCTGGCTCGGTGTGCTGTCAGCTGCCGCTGAGGGGAAGATGGCCCGACCCAAGCGCACCCAATGGGAGCCGGCGGCCACGGCCTGTTCCAGGTCGCGGCTCATGCCCATGGAGAGTTGCAAGGGGCCAGCGGCAAAGCGCCGGGCGAGGATGTCGTCGGCGCTGATGTCCCGGGCGAGTTGCGCGACCTCCCCGAAAACGCGGCGGGCCCCGGAGCCGTCCTCATCATCCAAGGGGGCCATGGTCATCAGGCCCAGCAGGGGGCAGGGACCCGGGGGCGGGGCGCCCAGCAGCGCGTGCAGTTGTTCGCGGCCGAGGCCCTGCTTGGCTCCCTCGCCGGTCAGGTTGAGCTGGAGGAAGAGGCCCGGCGCACGCTCGAGCTCCGTGGCATGGTGTTGGATGGACTCCAGCAGGCGGGCGCTGTCCACGGAGTGGATGGTGTCCGCCAGGGCCACCACCCGCCGGGCCTTGTTCCTCTGAATGTGGCCGATGAAGTGCCAGCGCACGCCGGCGCCGGCCAGGGCCGCGGCCTTGGCCTCCAGCTGGTCCACGCGGTTCTCGCCGAGATCCAGCTGCCCGGCTTGAACGAGGGCCAGGGCCTGTTCGGAAGAGATGTTCTTGGTGACGGCCAAGAGGCGCGGAACCGCAGCGGCCGAGCCGCCCGCGGAGGCCGCGCCGCCCGCGGAGGCCGCCGCCCGCAAGCGCTCGTGGACTTCGCCCAGGGCATGGGCGAGGGAACTGGCGGGGGTGGGCTGCAAGGTGGCGACGAAGGCTGCAAGGTGGAGCCGGATGCTGGAAGGTGTGGAGGGGCAGCATGCGTGCATGAGGCCTGTCCCAAGGGTACCCGCCGGCCGCTCCTTTGTCACCGAGGGGCACGCCTGGGAGCTACCGGGGCGCCTGGCCCGCCGCGCCGCATGTCCAACCCCGGTGGAGCTCGTTTCCATCCTGCCCCTGGTCTTTCCACGCGTAGCTCGACGGGGGGCAGGCCGTCGGCGGGAGGTAGGCCGTCGGCGGGAGGTAGGCCCCGGGCTCGACCTAGGGCTCGACCTAGGACTCAAAGAGGGGAGCGGGGCCGGGCAGGGGCAGGGGCTCGGCGGCGGCGTCGTGGAGCACCAGGCGCAGGCGGCGGGCGAGGCCCGGGCGTATGCGGCGGGCCTCGCAGGGCCGCAGGCCCGCGACCCAGATCAGCTCGTCTCCGGCGAAGACCAGGGGCACCCGGCCACGGTCCTCCCGGGGGATGCCGGCGTCAGCCAGGAAGCGCCGCAGGGGGCGGCTGCCCGGGGCTCCCAGGGCGTGGAAACGATCGCCCGGCCGCGCCCAGCGCAGGGTCAGGCTGCTGGGCAGGGCGAGCGGATCGAGCTCGACCTCCACCGGCGAGCGGGGCGCCGAGCGCGTGGGGGTCACGTCGATCAGCTCGGCGGAGAGCGAGCGGCCATCGGTGAGGCGCACCAGGCCGGGTACGGGCAGGGTCAGGCCGCGGCGGGCCCCGGGGGCGGGGAGGTCCGGGAAGGGCAGCTGGGCCTGGGGTTCGACACCAGGTGAGCCCGGGGAGCCCGGGGAGCCTGGGAAACGGGGGGCGTGCAGGCCGCCATTCAGGAAGGCGGCGGGGGGCGAGAGGTGTAAGCGGTCCGAGCGCAGCTGGAGCATCCAGCCGCCGCCGATGGTGTGGCGCTTGCAGCGGCCGGCGGAGAGGTCCGCCAGCAGGAGATCCAAGAGGCGTCGGGAGGTGGAGCGGCCGGTGCCCTCGGTCAGAAGGCGCCAGAGGGCACGGCGGCGCAGGGGCGCAGCCAGGGGCATCAGGGCCGAGCGTTGGAGGCTGCCACCCAGCAGAGCTTCTTCACCGCTGCGGCGTGCCGGGGCGTGCTGGGGCGGATCCCAGGCCAGGGCGGCGGTGCCCCGGGCGAAGGTGTCCTCCAGGGATTCGACGGCGTCGGCGAAGGCCCGCAGGTTGTCCACGGCCTCGTCGCCACAGGCCTGCCGGATGTCTGGCAGCAGCTGATTGCGGACGCGGTTGCGCGTGAAACGCGGGCTGGAATTGGAGGAGTCCTCGCGCCAGGGCAGGCCCGCGTCGCGCAACAGGCGGCGAACCTCCTCGCGGCGCAGGCGCAGCAGGGGACGCAGGACGTGGACCGGGGCCTCCTGTGCAAGGGGCCCGGGATGGCGCTGGGCGGGGGAAGGGCCGGTCATGGTGGTCTGGGCCTTGAGGCCGGCCAGGCCGGCGGGCTCCGTGCCGCGCATCCAGCGTTGCAGGAGCGTTTCCAGGGCGTCGTCGCTGTGGTGGCCGGTGAGCAGTTGGTGGATGCCCAGGCGGCGGCATTCTGCCAGCAAGAGGCGGTAGCGGCCCTCCCGGGCGCGGGCCTCTAGATCGGGACCATCCGCCAGGGGCAGCTCGTGGCGCACCAGGGGAATGCCCAGGTTCCAGCAGAGGTTGGCGCAGAACTCGGCATCGGCGATGGATTCGTCCCCGCGCAGGCCGTGGTCCACGTGGACCGCCCAGGCCCGGGGGCGGGGGCGGGCACGCGCCACCAGGTGCAGCAGGAAGACGCTGTCGGCTCCGCCGGAGAGGGCCACCACCACCGGGGCCGCAGGGGAGAGGCCCACGGCCCGGGCCAGGGGCGCCCAGCGGCCTGACCAGCTCTTGGGATCGGGGGGAGTCAAGACGATAGGTACAGTGGAGGCGGCGGCAAAAAGCACCCGGTGCGGTGCTTGCCGCGTTGATCCCATCGGCGGCGAAGAATAGGCTCTTCGCCCGATTCCCACAGAAACCTGGCGCTGGCCGGAAGACTGGCCGGCCGGGCCTTCCGGGGAAAAAAAGAATATCCTCGGCGTGGCGACCACGGCCCCCGGCTCGCGGCCCGCCTCGCGCCTCCCGGTTCCCTCCTCCCGGCTCACAGACGAGCTCCTCACCCCGCCCCCTTTTCCACCCCTTCACCCCCCGAGACCTGCGCGGCCCAGACTCCCCGCCAGGCTCCCATCCTCACCCCGCACCCATGCGCATTGCCATCAACGGATTCGGCCGTATCGGCCGCAACGTCTTCCGCATCCTAAGCCAACGACGCGACTGTGAAGTCGTCTTCATCAACGACCTGACGGACGCCGCCACCCTCGCCCACCTGCTGAAGTATGACACCGTCCACGGCCGCTTCAATGGGCGCGTGACGGCCATGAAGAGCGCCATCAAGGTCAACGGCAAGAAGGTTGAGATCCTCTCCGAGCGCGATCCTGCCAACCTGCCCCACGCGCAGCACAAGATAGACTTCGTGGTCGAGGCCACCGGCGTCTTCTCCACCAAGGCCGCCTGCTCCAAGCACCTCACTGCCGGTGCCAAGAAGGTGCTGCTGACGGTGCCGCCCAAGGATGAGATCGACGCCATGATCGTCTTGGGCGTCAACGACAAGGCCCTGCGCCCGAGCCACAAGATCATCTCCAACGCCTCCTGCACGACCAACTGCCTGGCGCCCCTGGTCAAGGTGCTCGACGCCAAGTTCGGCCTGGTCAACGGTCTGATGACAACCGTGCACGCCTATACCAATGACCAGCGCATCCTGGATCTGCCCCACGGCGACCTGCGCCGGGCCCGCAGCGCCGCCGCCAACATCATTCCCACCACCACCGGCGCCGCCCGGGCCGTGGGCAAGATCCTGCCCAAGCTGGCGGGCAAGCTCGACGGCTGCGCCATGCGCGTGCCGGTGCCGGACGGCTCCGTGGTCGACCTGGTGGCCAACCTCAAGAGGCGCGTGACGGTCGAAGAGGTCAATGCGGCCTTCGCCGCCGCGGCCAAGAAGGACCTCAAGGGCGTGCTCGAGTACACCGAGGACCCGATTGTCTCCAGCGACATCGTCGGCAACCCGCACTCGTCCATCTTCGACGCCAAGTGCACGATGGTGATGGCCGGCAAGCAGGTCAAGGTCATCAGCTGGTACGACAACGAATGGGGCTACTCCAACCGCGTGGTGGAGCTGATGCGCCTGGCCCACTCCCTGAAACCGAAGCGGCGGGCCAAGGGGCCGGCCCGTAAGAAAACCGCCAAGCGGGCCAAGTAGGCGTGGCGGAAACCAGCGCCGGCCTGGACGCCCCGGGACTCGACGCCCTGGAACTCGCCGGGCGACGGGTCTTGGTGCGCGTTGACTTCAATGTGCCCCTTTCCGCCAGCGGCGACGGGCCGGCGCGCATCACCGACGACACGCGCATTCGCGCGGCCCTGCCCACCCTGCGCGCCATCCTGGCGGCGGGTGGCAAGCCGGTGCTCTTCACGCACATGGGGCGCCCCAAGGGTCAGGTGGTCGCGGGCTTGCGCCTGGATCCGGTGGCCGTGCGCCTGGCGGAGCTCCTGGGCTCGCCGGTCATCAAGCTGGACGAGTCCGTGGGGGAGCTGGCCCGGGAGGGCATCGCCGGGGCTCCGGTGGGCTCGGTGGTCCTGCTAGAAAACGTGCGTTTCCACGGGGGAGAGACCGAGGGCGACGGGGAGCTGGCCGCCGCCTATGCGGAGCTCGGGGAGGTCTTCATCAACGATGCCTTCGGCACCTCGCACCGGGACCACGCCTCGGTCTCGGGCATCGCCCGGCGTCTGCCGTCGGCGGCGGGGCTGCTGCTCAAGCGGGAAGTGGAGGCCTTCGGCCGCGTCCTGAACGACCCGGCCCGACCCCTGGTGGCGATCCTCGGCGGGGCCAAGGTCAGCGACAAGCTGACGGTCATCGACAACCTGCTGGAACGCGTGGACACGCTGATCGTCGGTGGCGGCATGGCCTACACCTTCCTGGCGGCCCTGGGGCACACGGTGGGTTCGTCGCTGCTGGAAGAAGGGCGCCTGGAGAGCGTCCGTGCGGCCCAGGCCCGGGCGGCGGAGCTGGGTGTGGAGATCGCCCTGCCGGAGGACCATGTGGTCGCCGAGCGCTGCGCCGCGAACGCCCCGGCTACCGTGGTGGGGGTGGATATTCCTGACGGCTTTATGGGCCTCGACATCGGGCCGCGCACGGCCCAGCGCTTCAGCGCGATGATCGCCAGGGCCGCGACCCTGGTTTGGAACGGGCCCATGGGTGTCTTTGAAATGGAGGCCTTCCGAGCCGGGACCGAGAGCGTGGGGCGGGCCGTGGCGGCCTGTGACGGCTACACCGTGGTGGGCGGCGGGGACTCCGTGGCGGCCCTGGGCCTCTTGGGCCTGACAGAAGATGTGGAGCATGTCTCCACCGGCGGGGGCGCCTCCCTGGAGCTGCTCGAGGGCAAGGTGCTGCCGGGCATCGCCGCCCTGGGCGTCTGACAGATCTCCGCAGGGCGCCCGCATAGGGCTCCTGGGCCTCCCGGGGGCCCCGGCGGTGCTGCTCGGCGCCTGAGACCTGGAAGCGCCGCGGAAGCGGTGGTCCAATGGGGCCATGAGCAGCAGCACACCTACGGAATCCCAGGACAGGGCGGCGCGGCGGGCGGCGGCGCCGCCCGCCATCCGCATCGCTCCTTCGCTCCTCTCCTGCGACTTCGCCCGCATCGGCGAGGGCGTCGCCCGGGCCGAGGACGCCGGGGCCGACTGGCTGCACGTGGATGTGATGGACGGGCACTTCGTGCCAAACATCTCCATCGGGCCGCCGGTGGTGGCGGCCATCGGCCGCGTGGCGCGGGTCCCGCTGGATGTGCATCTTATGATCCAGGAGCCCGCCCGCTACGGGGCCGCCTTTGTCGAGGCCGGAGCGCACATGCTTTCCTTCCACCGGGAGGTGGTGGCGGATCTGGCGCAGGCCCGGGAGGTGATTGCGGCCCTGCGCGCGGCCGGGGCGCCCCAGGTGGGCATCGCCCTCAATCCGGACACGCCGGTGGAGACCCTCGACGGCCTGCTGGACGAGGTGGACATGGTGCTCATCATGAGCGTCTTCCCGGGCTTCGGGGGCCAGGCCTTCATGGCCGAGGTGTTGCCCAAGGTGGTCTGGCTGCGGGACGCGGGCTTCAGGGGAGACATTGAAATGGATGGGGGCGTGGACGGGAAGACGCTGCCCCTGTGCGCGGCCGCGGGCGCCAATGTGCTGGTCTCGGGCTCGGCCCTCTTTCGGGAAGCCGACATGGGACAGGCCATCACGGAGTATCGTGCGGCGGCAACTGACCTGTTCATGCCCGGCGGCGGAGAGGGCGCGTGATGGCCGCCGCTGACGAAGCAAACGACGATCGGAAGGCCCCGGCCGATCCGCCGATCGCTACCATTGTGGATGTTCCCCAGGCGCCGGAAGCTGTGGGACAGGACAACCACCAGCCAGCACAGGACACGACTGCTTTGAGCGCCGAAGAAGAGGAACACGACGAGGACGGGACACCCAAGCGGTCGCGCCTGCGCTGGAAGAAGAAGGACATGCCCGGGGGCCTGTGGCTCAAGTGCGAGTCCTGCACCCAGACCATCTACCGCAAGGAGCTGGAGGAGAAGGGATTTGTGTGCCCCTCCTGCGACTTCCATTTCACGCTGCCCGGCGCCGAGCGCATAACCATGCTGCTCGACGAGGACAGCTGGGAAGAGCACTACGCGGAGCTCACGGCCCTGGACCGGCTGGAGTTCACGGACGAGGTTCCCTATGGGGAGAAGATCGAACGCGCCGTGAAGCGCACCGGGCAGAACGAAGCCCTGTTGTGTGGCACGGGCACCGTGGAGGGCCGGCCCCTGGTGCTGGCCGTGCTCGATTTCAAGTTCATGGGCGGTTCCATGGGGGAAGTGGTGGGCGAGAAGATCTCCCTGGCCGCGGACCTGGCCCGCGAGCGCGGCCTGCCGCTCTTGCTGATCACCAGCTCCGGCGGAGCGCGCATGCACGAGGGCGTCCTGTCCCTGATGCAGATGGCCAAGACCTGCGCGGCCCTGGCGGAGTTCCGCGACGCCGGCGGCTTCTCCATCTGCCTCATGTCGAATCCCACCACCGGCGGCGTGACCGCCTCCTTCGCCTCGGTCTGCGACCTGACCCTGGCGGAGCCGGGTGCCCTGATCGGTTTCGCCGGCCCGCGCGTCATCGCCACCACGCTCAAGCAGGAGCTGCCGCCGGGTTTTCAACGGGCGGAGTTCCTGGTGGAGAAGGGCCAGGTGGACCGCATTGTGCGTCGCGTGAACCTGCGCGAAGAGCTGGCCCGCCTCCTGGACTACGATCCGGGCCGGCGCTAGCGACCCCTTGCCAGGACTGCCCAGGTAGACGGTCTGGGCGTCCGCGAGGAGAACGCGGCGCTGGTCATGGTAGGCGCTCGGCTGCTGAACCGGCGCCAAAGGAACTACGCTTCGCGCCCGGCGTTTCTCAGCTGGCGCTCGTGCAGGCGATGACCCAGCTGTCGAAGCGTGACTGGGGTGGGATGCCCACGGTGCGGTTGGTGGCCGCCGCCAGGCGGTTGGCGAGCAGCAATGGCGCGGCCAGGACACCGGCCAAGCGCGTCTCGGAGAAGTGCATCAGCTCCGGGATCGGGCGCGTCAGTTGGTAGCCGGCGGCGTCGTTGGGCGTCAGGCCGTGGCGGACCAGGAGAGCTCTGGCTTCCCGGCGCGAGAGTGCGTTCAACTCGCGCACGGGGAGCAGGGCCTTGCGGGCACGGCGGGCGCCCATGCCCGCGGCGCTCTTTTCGATGTCGCCGACCACCAGGGTGCCGCCCGGTCGCAGGCAGGCACACAGGCCGTCGAACCAGGCGGCGGCATCCGGGGCGAAGCTGACCACTCCCGAGGAGAGCACGAGATCAAAGGCCTGCTCGCCCGGCCCGGGAAACGGCGGGGCGTGGCCGAAGCCCGTGCGGCCGGTGAACGAGGTGACGCCCGCCTCCCGGGCGTTGCGTTCAGCGTGCCGTACCATCTCCGGCGAGGGGTCGAAGGCGCATAGCTCCACGCCTCGCCCGGGGCGCGCGGCCTGGGCGCAGAGGGCCGCTTCGATGCCGACCCAGCCGCCGCCGCAACCGAAGTCGAGGATGCGCAGGGGGGCGTCGGGGCCTGCGGCCTGCGGCAGCGGCGCGAAGAGACCCACAAAGCGCCGCATCCAGCGGTGGTGGCCGTAGGTCGATGAGCTCGGATCGCCGGACCAGCCGGCGGCGTTGGCGTCGAACTTCTCCACCGTGGCCTCTGGGGAGAGCACCAACGCCCGGGGCCTCCCCAAGAGAACCGTGCCCGGCAGGGCCGCGCAGCCGGCCAGGCGCGTGACACCGCCCAAGGTGTGGCGGGCCAGGCCGTCGGATCCGGAGCGGTAGTGGGCGACGATGTGTACCGCGGGCCAGAGGGCGTTGCGCCAGGCGGCCAGGTCGCGGGCCGTGGGCGCACCGGGCACCAGGAAGAGCAGGGTGCCAGTGGGTCCCAGATCGCCTGCCACGCGGGCAGCCGGGCTGTGCGACTCGGCGGCCTGAGCGGGGCGCGGGGCGGGGGCCTGGAGGACCAGGTCGCCGGGGGCCGGATCCCGGCCCAGATCACCCCAGACGGCCGCCAGTGTGGAGGCGGAGAGCGCTTCCGCTGCTGCTCCTCCCGTCGGGCCTTCGGTGGGGGCGACCATGGATAGCAGTATCGGCATCTGCCAGAGCGGGGCGCACGGGCAAAGCCCTGGAAACTGGAGGAATGCCCGCGCCGAATGCGGGCTACCATCTCCGGCCCCTCGCTGGCCGCCTGCCCGGCCCGGCGCGCCAACCATCGCCCCACCCGCCGTGTCCTCCCACCCCCCCGATGAGCCTGTCTTCCCCGGAGAGCGGGCCGCCGGGAGCGCCGGGCGGGAGCCCACGCGCACCTATCGCCTGCTGGGGCTTTCCCTGGGGCTCGATGAGCCTGAACAGAGCCTGCGGCAGCGGGCCTGTGGCAAGCTCGGCGTGCAGCCGGAGGAGCTGCGCGGATTCCGCCTGGCCCGCAAGTCCCTGGACGCGCGCCGCGGACGCGGCGGCGGGCGGGAGTTGCGTTTTGTGGTCCACGCGGACCTCGTTTTGGCCATGAGCTTCCGCTCGGCGCGCCTGAAGCGCCTCTTGCGCCAGGGCAAGGTTCGGGAGGCGCCGGCGGTGGGTTCCCTGGAGCCGACAACCGTGCACCGGTCCATCGCCGCCGCCGGAGGAGACGCGCCGCGGGCGGTGGTGGTGGGCAGCGGGCCGGCGGGGGTTTTTGCCGCGGCCGTGCTGGTGCGCGGTGGCTTTGCGGTGACCGTATTGGAGCGCGGCGCGGGCCTGCGCGAACGGGCCGGACGCCTGGCGCGCTTTCACCGCACGCGCGTGGTTGACCCGGAATCAAATGTGCTCTTCGGCGAGGGCGGCGCGGGCACCTACTCCGACGGCAAGCTCTACACGCGCGTGGACGATCCCCTGGAGATTCCCATCCTGGAGGAGCTCGTGCGCTGCGGGGCGCCGCCGGAGATTCTCTACGACAGTCGGGCACACATCGGCACCGATTGCCTGCACAAGTTGCTGCCGCGCCTGCGCGGCGATCTGGAAGGGCGCGGCGTGCGTTTTTGCTTCGACACGCGCCTGGAGGAGCTCGACCTGGAGGGCAGCCCCGGAGATCGGACTCGACGCCTGCGCGCCGTGCGCACCAGTGCCGGGGAGTTGCCCGTGGACGCGCTCTTTCTGGCTCCTGGCTCAAGCGCCCGGGACACCTGGGAGATGCTGCACGGGGCCGGCCTTCCCTTTGTCGCGCGTCCCTTTCAACTGGGCTCCCGGGTGGAGCACCCCCAGGATCTCGTGAACCGCGGGCGCTACGGCCCCGATGCCTCCGTGCACGCCCTTTTGGGGGCGGCGAGCTACAGCCTGGTGTCCAAAGCGGGAGCCGACGGCGGAGCCTGTCACTCCTTCTGCATGTGCCCCGGGGGGCGCATAGTGGCCAGCGTCAACGAGCCAGGCCGGCTGTGCACCAACGGCATGAGCAACGCGCGTCAGAGCTCGCCCTACGCCAACGCCGCCCTGGTGGTGACCGTCGGGCCCGAGGTCTTCGGCCCCGGTCCCTTTGCGGGCGTGGCCCTGCAGCGGGAGCTGGAGGAGGCCGCCTTCGCCGCCGGCGGGGGCGACTACACGGCCCCGGCCCAGGGGGTAGCTGACTTCATGGCCGGGCGGGCCAGCTCATCCTGCCCTCCCACCAGCTACGGCTTCGGAGTGCGGCCCGGGCGTATCGACGAGCTGCTGCCGGCCCCGGCCAGGCGCGGCCTGGTCCGCGCCCTGGCGCGTTTTGAAGTCGTGATTCCGGGTTTTGCTGGTCCGGAGGGACTGCTGGTGGGCCTGGAGACGCGCAGCGCCTGTCCCGTGATGATCCCCCGTGAGCCAGCCAGCGGCCGTGCCGAGGGCTTCAGCAACATCTTCCCGGTGGGCGAGGGAGCGGGCCATGCCGGGGGCATCATGAGCGCCGCCCTGGACGGGGCGCGCATTGCCAGCGGGCTCCTGGTAGCGGGACTCTGAGGTGGCGGTTTACCATGGGGACTGATTTCAAACGCCCGCCGACAACGTCCTTCTGATCAGTCAACACCACCCGCCGGCCAGTCGCCGGTAGCTGCCATGAGCTCCACTCCCAAGAACCTCCCCGATCCGCGCAAGGTCACCACCCGACGCCTGGTGGAGATGAAGAAGCGGGGCGAGCGCATCGCGGCCCTGACCGCCTACGACCAGATCATGGCCAGGCTGTTGGACGCGGCGGGCATCGACCTGATTCTGGTGGGGGATTCCGCGGCCATGGTGGTCCAGGGCCTCGACACCACCGTGGGCGTGACCATGGATCACATGCTCTACCACGCCTCCCTGGTGTCGCGCGGCGTCAGCCGCGCCCTGGTGGTGGGCGACATGCCCTTCATGAGCTTCCAGGTGAACCCGGATGAGGCCCTGCGCAACGCCGGACGCATGGTGAAGGAGTCCGGCGTGGAGGCCGTCAAGCTCGAAGGCGGCCAGGTCATCTGCCCCACGGTGCGGCGCATCGTCGAGACCGGCATCCCGGTCATGGGCCACCTGGGTCTGACGCCCCAGTCGATCCACAAGTTCGGCACCTATCAGGTGCGCGCCACGGAGGAAGAGGAGGCCAACGAGATCCGCCGGGACGCACAGCTACTCCAGGAGGCCGGCGTCTTCGGGATTGTGCTGGAGAAGATTCCTGCGGAGCTCGCCACCGAGATCGCTGGAAACCTGGAGGTGCCCGTGATCGGCATCGGCGCCGGAGCCGGTTGTGACGGGCAGATCCTCGTGAGCCATGACATGCTCGGCTACTACACGGATTTCCATCCGCGCTTCGTGCGGCGCTACGCGCAGATCGCCGAGACCATGGGCGGGGCCTTCAGGCACTTTGTGGGCGATGTGAAGGCCGGGGAATTCCCGTCGGCGGACGAGAGCTACTGAGCGGGCGGGAAGGCCCGGCATGCGGGCCGGGCCGTTTTTCGCGGGTTTGCTGAAGTTTGGCCTGCGGCCCGGTCGAACAGGCCCAGGGGCTGAACTCTTGAGACAGGGGGCGGGGATGAGAGAAACCATGAACGAAGTCTGTACGGATGCCGAACTGGGGCGCTTGAGCCGCCTCTTCGTGGCCCTGGCCGAAGGGCTGCAGGACTATGCGGGAACGAGCGTTGCCCTGGGGGCGCCGCGGGCCGCCCGCGGGGATGAGGTCGTCGTGGGGCGCGGCTCGGTACACATCGCCTTCCACCTGACATTCGAGCAGGCCTCCGGAACGCGTCGGGGTTGCCTGCTGCTGCCCCTGCAGGATGCCCTCGGTTTGACCGCGCGCCACCGCCAGCTGGACGGGACCAGCCTGGGGGAGGTCCGGGGCCGGAGCAAGCCGGAGGCAGAGGACAAGGAACAGCTGTTGGCCCTCGGGCACTGCCTGGCCGCTGCCCTGGCGGAGTTGGATGGCGCCGCCTCGACGGGACAGGACACGGTCAGCTTCTTGGGCTGCCAGGGCGTGCGCGCCGGCCTGCACCCGCACGTGCCGCGGGAGCCGGGTGAAGAGTGGCTCGTGGGGCGCGCCAGTGCCCGACTGGATACCTGGGATGAGTTCGACGTGATCGCCATGGTGCCGCCGGCGGCCACGGGCCGCGCGCCCGGGGAACAGACCCGGGCGGGGGGCGACGGGCCCGGAGACGACGATGCCCAACCGTCCAACTCGGCCGCCGCCTAGGCCAGTCGCCTAGG
>DASCNH010000117.1:0-4631 GCA_036011365.1 Planctomycetota bacterium
CCCGGCTATTACCCCAAGCAAGGCAATGGAGAAGGTGAGAGGAGCCCTTCTTTCGCCTGTCCTCCCTGCCACTTAGCGCCGGTTACTGTAAATTACAGGAGCATGCGAAAACCCCTCCTGTACCACCGGGGCCTGCGCCCCCTGGCCCTGCTGTGCGCTATGGTCCTTCTGGTCGCTCCCCTGCGCGCCACCTGGTCAATCGTCATCGTGGATCGCCTTACGGGCGAGGTGTGTGTGGCCACAGCCACCTGCATTCCTAACGCGAACATCCAGCAGCACGTGCCGGTGATCGTGGTGGGACGCGGAGCGGCGGCGGCCCAGTCCTTCATCGACAACACGGGCGCCAACCGCCAGTTCATCCGGGACGCTTTCGTGGCAGGCCTCTCCCCGGATGAGATCCTGACGAGCCTCTCGCAAACGGACAGCAGCCATCAGACCCGTCAGTATGGGATCGTCTCCCTCTACGATGGTGTGCCGGTCTCCTTCACTGGGACCGGAGCCGGTCATGCACGCCTGGGCGTCACGGGCCAGGACGGCTCACGGGCCTACGCCATCCAGGGCAATGTGCTGGCGGGTGCCGAGGTTATCCTGGCGGCGGAGGCTGCGCTGCTGGCGGCGGATGGCGATCTAAGCCAGAGGGTCATGGCCGCCATGGAGGCCGCACGCACCATGGGGGGCGATGGCCGCTGCTCCTGCCACCCGGTGAACGCGGACTCCTGTGGGGCACCCCCTCCGGACTTCACCCACTCCGCCTACTGCGCCTGCATCGTGGTAGCGCGCATGGGTGATGGGGACGGGACCTGCAGTTACGCCGCGGGCTGTGCCAACGGTACGTATTTTCTGAGCCGTCGCGTCACCGGCGGCGCCAACCAGACGGATCCCGTGATCCGCCTGCAGCGCAAGGTGGACTGGTGGCGGGAGGGTCGTCGGGGGCTGGCGGATCACCTGCAATCGCAGGTCCATGCCAAGGCCGCTCGCCTGGTGGCGGACGGGATCACGGGGACCGACGTGACTATTCGGCTGGTGGACATCGACGGCCTCCCCCTCGATCATGGCGGCCAGACGATCACCGTCGTGGACACGGGCACGGGCGCGGCCACGGCCGGGACCGTGACGGACCACGGCGACGGCACCCATACCTTCCCGGTAACCGCCACGACAGCCGCTGGCACCTCCGTGTTCGAGATCAGCGTGACGGAGAACAGTGAAACGGCGCTGCTCTGGCCGCCGCTGACCATGGCAGTCGATCTACCGGCGCCGATCCACGTGGGTTGGGAGGTTGTCTCCTCGGCGGCGGAGATGGAGGTACCCTTCGTGCTGCACCCGAGCGGTTTCACAACGAACCACACCTATCGCGTCCTTGCGTCGGCAGCCGGCACTGTGCCCGGAACACCCTTTGGTAGCGACACGATTCCCCTTAACGAAGACCGCTGGCTCCACTGGACACTCCCGGGAACGGACTCCCCCCTGTTCCCCGGCAGCAGTGGCTACCTGGACGGTTCCGGGCGGGCCGAGGCGTTCCTGCACCTGCAGCCGGGCACCCTCGGCAACTGGATCGGTGGCCGTGTGGATTTCTGTGGCTGGTTCCCCGGTCTTGACGAGGTCTTCAGCCACCCGGTCGGCTTCACCGTGGCTCCCTGAACGGGATCACATGATGGCTTCGCGGTAAACCCATGGGCCGGCCACCTCTGGCGCATCGATTGAGGTGAACTCCGCCGGGACCACGACCGGTGTCATCCGGAGTTTCACCATCCGCTGATCTTTCCTGCCGAGTCACACACCCTGCTGCCGTGTGGCGGCAAAGCGTTCGATCCCATTGGATCAGCCCTCGGTTGGGTGCCTGAGTGCGCGGACGAGCCAGGGCACCACCGACCGGATCAGGTCCCCGTGGCGATCCGTGAAGCAGTGGTCGGCACCCGTCACCGGCGTCAGGGTGGCGTGTTCCGGACAAGCATCGGCGCACAGGACTGAATCTCCGAAGGGCACGAGCTCGTCATCAGTGCCGTGCACGAGCAGCCAGGGGATCGAAATGCGCCGGGCCTGGGGCAAAGTCGAACCGATGCGGCGGGCGTCCTCCAGGAACTGGGTCGTGAGCCGCGCGTGCTCGCGCTCGAACATGCAGTCCTCTTCCGGGGTCAGGTGGCCAAAGTGGCGATCCATGAAGGCCCGCACCTCGGTCATGCCCGCCAGGGAGACAAGGGCCGAGAGACGCTCGTCCTGGGCCGCGCACAGAACGCCCGCGGCGCCTCCCATGCTGTGGCCGACGTAGGCCAGGGTCCACCCGGAGAGGGCATCGATCACGGACAGGAGATCGGCCACCTCCTTGGATATCGAACTGTCCTCGAAGTGCCCCTCTGAGTTGCCATTTCCTGAGAATGAGAAGCGCAGGGATGCGATCCCCTCCTCCGCCAAAGCTTCACAGATGTCGTTGAGATAGGGCCGGTCGTGGCAGGAGGTCACGCCATGGGCGACGATCACGAGCTCCCGGCCATCTCCACGCCCCGGTGTGAGCACATGGTCGAGCCGTTCTCCGGCGCAGTTCTTGAGTTCCAGGTCCGGCATGGGGCCCACGAGCATACGGCGTCGCACACCTTTCTGAAGCCTGGCAGCGGCATGGCACCGCACACCACCCTGCGAATAACTGCGGCAGGGTGTGCAACGCCGTATGCTGATCCCATGACATCCCACCACTCGCCAGGGTCTCCGCGCGACCCCCAGGCCTACCGATCTCTCATATTCACCCTGCCGTTTCTGCTCGCGGCGTATGCGGGGACGGGGGAAGCGACTGACGGGGGTGGCCGCCGGTTAGATGGCACGGCCGATCCCCTGGAGGCCAACTCCTTGCCCGGGAGCGCAGCGGGCTCCGATGCGCAGATGGAGCGGTTCACCCTTCAGCAGGCGTTGGATGACTTGCCACCCGAGTCCGCACACCTGCTCCCGGAGCACCAGCCCACGGTGCCCCGCGTCCGCGCGCCGCGCAACGTGGTCGTCATCCTCGCCGATGACATGGGGTTGGCATCGCTGCACGCCGAGCACGCGGGGTCTGGCCTGCCTACGCCCCACCTGGACCGGCTTGCCGCGCAGGGCCTGTCTTTCACCGATGCCCACTCCGGGTCGGCGGTGTGTTCACCCACACGCTACGGCCTTCTGACGGGTCGCTATGCCTGGCGCACGCAGATGAAGTCCGGCATCGTTGCCAAGTGGGGGCCGCCGCTGATCGCCGAGGACCGCATGACCCTGGCGGATGTTGCGCAGGCAGCCGGCCTCGCCACCGCCTGCATCGGCAAGTGGCACCTGGGCTGGCGCTGGCCCAAGCAAGGCGGAGGGACCACGCGCAGGCCGGATGAGATCGACTATGGCCAATCCATTGGAGGTGGCGCACTCGAGGCCGGCTTCGACCACTACTTCGGGGACGACGTCCCCAACTGGCCACCCTACGTGTGGATCGAGGACGACCGCGCTCTGGCCGTCCCCTCGGGCCACATGGAGGAGGATGACGGGAACGGTGTGCGGGCGGGGCCGATGACACCGGACTGGAGCCTGGAGGCGGTGCTGCCAGAGCTCACGGCCCGCTGTGTACAGTTCATCAAGGACCGCGCCAAGGCTGAGGAGCGCTTCCTCCTCTACTTCCCGATGACCTCGCCGCACACGCCGATCAACCCGTCCAAGGAATTCCGGGGAAAGAGCGGCGTCAGCCTCTACGCGGACTTCCTGCTCGAGACCGACTGGTCGGTGGGGCAAGTGCTGGATGCCCTGGAGCAATGCGGTCTCTCAGAGGACACGCTCGTGATTTTTACCGCCGACAACGGCACCTCGCCGAAGGCTGACTTTGCGAGCCTGTCCGCCGGGGGCGTTGACCTGCGCGCGGGCTGGCGTGGGTACAAGGCGGATGTTTGGGAGGGTGGCCACCGGGTTCCCTTCCTGGTGCGCTGGCCCGGCGTAGTGGAACCGGGTACACGCTCCGGTGAGCCCATCGTCTTGACGGATGTGATGGCCACGGTGGCCGATGCGCTGCACGTCGACCTGGATGCGGACATGGCGGAGGACAGCGTGAGCCTGCTGCCGATGTTCTCCGATTCGCCTCCCGACGCGCCACTCCACGACGCCATCATCAACCACAGTTCCAGCGGCTGGTTTGCGATCCGGACAACACGCTGGAAACTCTGCTTCTGCCCGGGTTCTGGTGGTTGGTCGGAGCCCCGCGGCGCCAGACAGGCCGAAAAACTCGGTCTCCCCTCGGTGCAGCTCTACGACAAGGAGACGGACCGGGAAGAACAGCACAACCTGGCGGACAAGATGCCCGAGCGCGTCGAGGCCCTGACCACCCTCATGCGTGATGTGATCGGACGCTCCCCGCTGGACGGTCCGGCCTGGTGGAGCCGGCTGCCCTGGCCGGAGCCCACCACCCCGGAGTGACCGTCGCAGCCGTGCCTGCGCAATGCCGGGGGCCATTTTGGGACAACCGCTGAGAGGCGCTCATAGTGATGTCACAATGAGGCATGGACAGTGCGACTAGGATTACCGAACGCTCCGCGCCACTCAAGGAGAGGTCAGGTGCCGCCTTTATCGGTCAGCTCGACGGGCTTGTAGCCACCGCGTGAACGGAAGTAGAGGAAGATCGCGCCGAATAC
>DASCNH010000118.1:0-3801 GCA_036011365.1 Planctomycetota bacterium
CGCCGTAGTAGGACCAGGAGATCATGGTGGAATAGGCGAAGAACATCACGGCGATGGCGAGCACATACTTGAACCAGGGGCCGATGGCCCCCTGCATGGCCATGGAGGTCAACGCCGCCCCATTGTTGCCGTCAACCAGGTGTTTCAGCTCCGGGTTCTCGTAGGCGCCGGTGATTACGATCACGAGGGCGGTCATGGTGCAGATGACCACGGTGTCGATGAAGGGGCCCAGGGAGGCGACAACGCCTTCGCGGACCGGGTACTCGGTCTTGGCCGCCGCGTGGGCGATGGCCGCCGAACCGACACCGGCTTCGTTGGAGAAGGCGGCGCGTTTGAAGCCGACCACCAGCACTCCGATCATGGCACCGAAGCCGGCCTCGGGGCTCAGTGCCTCCGAGAGGATCTTGCCGAAGGCGGCGGGGATTTCACCCAGGTTCGTGCCGAGCACGGCGACGCAGGCCAGGACATAGATGCCGCACATCAGCGGTACGATTTTCTCGGCGGTGGCTGCAATGCGCTTGATGCCACCCACGATCACAATGGCGACCATGATGGTCATCAGGATGCCATAGATGTACTCGTGGCCGACCAGGGCCGGGACCGCCTCCTTGATGGCTCCCAGGGATTGATTGACCTGGAAGCTGTTGCCTCCGGCGAAGGAGCCGCCCATGCAGAGCAGGGCGAAGAGCACGCCCAGGGCCTTGCCGAGGCCGCCGAGCCCCATTTCGCCCAGCCCCTTGGAGAGGTAGCACATGGCCCCGCCGATGACCGTGCCGTCGGCGCGCACTTCGCGGTAGAGCTGGCCCAGGGTGCACTCGACGAACTTGGAGGCCATGCCGAGGAAGCCGGCCATGATCATCCAGAAGGTGGCTCCGGGCCCGCCGATGCTGATGGCGATGGCCACTCCGGCGATGTTGCCCAGGCCGACTGTGGCCGAGAGTGCAGCGGTCAGGGCCTGGAAGTGGCTGACCTCGCCCTCGTCGTCGGGATTGTCATAGCGGCCGCGGGTGACGGCGATGGCGTGCCGGAACACGCGGAACTGCACGAAGGACATGCGCAGGGTGAAGATGATCGAGCCCAGCACCAGCCAGAGCACGAGTAATGGCACGCGGATCATCTCTCCGTCGCCGTCGTGCACGCCGATGGGAATCTTCTGGAAGAAGCCGAAGGCGTTCTCCTCGACATCCGGAGTTTCCGGGTCGTCGCCGCCGGCGATGAAGACGTTGACCCGCCCCATCTTGTAGTCGACCCACTGCTCGAATCTGGCCAGGATGCCCGGATCCTCGGCGGCTGCCGCCTGTGCGCCGGTGCCCTCCGGGGCGACCTCTATCAGCGGCGCGGGTTGGGCGTTGGCCAGGTCGGTGCCGGTGGCGCTGGGGGCGGACGCGGCGGTGAGGGCGAGGAGAAGCAGGGCTGTGCGCATGAGTGTGGCGACGGGGGGACAAGGGGCGCGGCGGGGGCCGGGCCTGGGAACCGTGGGCGAGATCCTGCCAAAGCCCAGGTCCGGGTTGCAATCGCCGGGAACTGCCCCGCCACGCCCGGGGACCGTCGCCGCGGGCCTCCGACGGCCCTGGCCGCTGCCCAAGGGAGCCTTCACGCGCTATCCTTCCGGACATGATCACCAGCCGATACTGCGCCCCCCTGGCGCTCTGCGTACTCACTAGCGCCGCCGCTCACCAGGATGCCAGCCCCCCGGGGGAGAGCTGGGACCAGGAGCAACTGGAGCGCATCTCCCTTGAGATTCGAGCCGAACTGGAGGGCTACCGGGGACGCGCGGGCAGCGGGCCCGTGGCCGTTGAACTGACTGATGGCCCCGGATTTTTGGCCTATGCGCAGCGCCGCCTGGAGGCCATGGAGACGCCGGAGGACATCCAGGCCTGGCAGGATACCTGTGTGATGCTCGGGCTCATCCCGGCGGACATGGATCTGATGGAGGTCACCCTGAAGGTCATGGAGGGCCAGGTGGGAGGCTTCTACGACCCGGGCCAGGACACCTTCTACCTGATGGAGGGCTACACCGGCGGCGTGGCCAAGATCATCATCGCCCACGAGTTGACCCACGCCCTCGACGATCAGTGGTTCGACATCGACGGTACGTTGAAGTCCCTGGGCGGGAACAGCGATGCGGAGCTGGCCTACCAGGCGGTGGTGGAGGGCAGCGGTGTTGCGGCCATGAATCGTTGGACCATGGAACACATCGCCGAACTGAATCTGGCGGACATCGCCGCCGCCCAGGCTGGTTCCCAGGAAGCCATGGCGGCGGCGCCGCCGGTCATCTGGAAGCCGCTCCTGGCGGTCTACCTGCGCGGCGAGGCCTTCCTGCGGCGCACGTCATCGGTCATGAACATGACCATGGCCAGTGCCAAGGCCGCCGATGTGGAGCGCGTGTTCGCCTCCGTGCCCAGCTCCAGCGAACAGATCCTGCACCCGGAAAAGTACTGGGATGCGGAGCAGCGCGATGAGCCACTTCCCGTGCATGTCTCCGTCGGAGAGCTGCCGGAG
Organism: Planctomycetota bacterium; assembly: GCA_036011365.1. Taxonomy (GTDB): domain Bacteria; phylum Planctomycetota; class UBA1135; order UBA1135. The sequence continues at coordinate 2,503 of DASCNH010000118.1, forward strand.
GGTTGGCGGGTGATGACCGAGGACACCCTGGGAGAGCTCTCCCTGGCCCTGGTCCTGGAACCCTTCGACAAGCGCCGCGGCCTGCGCATGGACAACCCCATGGGGATCCTGGGCATTAGCTACACGGGGCCAGCCACGGAGGGCTGGGGCGGAGATCGGATGGTGCTACTGGCCAAGGGGGCGGCGCGCGTGCTGTTTCTGGCCACGGAATGGGATCGTCCCCAGGATGCGGCTGAGTTCCACGCGGCATTGGCGGGCCTGCGCCCGGAGCTGGAGACGAGACTTGGGGAGGCCGCGGGTGAAGGTGGCAGCGGCTTGCACTTGAGGCGCGGTCGTGAGGGAGCCCATGTGCGGTTGGTCACCTGGATCGGCACGACAGAGGATGAAGTGGATGCAGTTCTGGGAGCCATTGAAGTCAGCGTGCAGCCGGCCAGCGCCCCGGCGGTGCCTGGAATCACCGGGGACAAGTAGCGGCATCGAGCACCAGGCCTTGCCCCTGAACGTGTGGGCGGGCGGTCGCGTCCGCCGGGGCGCAGGCCGGAGGCGGATGGGCTAGCCGAAAGCCGCGCGCACCTGGGCGGAGGGGCGTGGCAGGCCACCGGCGATGCGGCCGGCGAACAGGAAGATGCCCTCGATGCGCAGGCCCGGGCGCGGGGGCGGCAGGCTGTCCTCCTCCAGTTGCCAGGGACTGGTGAAGATGTGCAGGGGACGGCCCGGGGCATCGATCTCCAGCAGGTCGACACTGCGCTCCGTCAGGGGATTGTGGAGGTGGCGTACGCTGCGGATGCGGGCGGAGACGTGCATGCAGCCGCCGGGGGAGTCTGCGCCGGTCAGGGGCAGGAGTCGCGCGCCGTGGGGGCGGTCCAGAACGCCTTGGGCCTGGCCGTTTTCGTTGTTCCCGATGTACTCTACGGCCAGGGCGTAGCCCGTGCAGCTGACGCCGATCACATGCCCCGCGGCCAGGCGCTGCGGCAGGCGGCGCGCATCGTTGACCCAGATGGCCAGGAGATAGGCTCCCGGAAGCTGGCTGGATTCACCGGGAATCGGGGGGAAGGCCCAGCCGGAAAGCAGGGCGTCGTGGGGCGTATCCGGGGCTCCGCTCAGGGTGTCGATGGCCAGGCGCAGGCGGTGGGCATCACGGAAGTGGGGGGTCAGGGTCCAGTTGACATCGTCTTCGTCGCGGTCCATGCGCAACTCCAGGCCGCCGCCGAGTGCCAGGAGCAGGTGATCCTCCGGCGCACCGCGCCAGGGAGCGGCCTCGCCCCCCCGCAGAACGCGTTTTTCTAGTTCCTGGCGGGG
>DASCNH010000119.1:0-5741 GCA_036011365.1 Planctomycetota bacterium
GGGGAAGTTCTTGGCGTCGATGCCCGCGGAGAAGGAGATGGGTAGCGTCCCACCGAAGTGCTCGCGGAAATCGGCCACCAGGGACATGGCGAGCAGGTGCAGGGGCGGCCCGGAGAGGTACATGCGTTCGACGGAGTCAGGGAAGACATCGCGGTGGTTCCCCACGACCAGCGTGTTGGTGAGCTTGATGCCAAAGCCGAGCTCCAGATCCGCGGCGCGCGGGGCGAGTTCGTTCACGAGATCCACGGCCTCATCCCAGCTCGTGTCCTTGTCGAAGGCCTCTTGGGGAATGGCGATTTCAGCAAAACCCATGTGTTCGCCGAGCAGCTGGCGTGCGCGCTCGGCGCCGAGCAGCGTGGGGTTCAGCTTGACCACCGTGTGCAGGCCGTGCTCGTCCATCAGGTGGCGGGTCATGGCTGCGATCTCATCCGGTGGGCAACCGTGGAAGGTGCTGAGGGTCAGCGTGTTCGAGAGGCGCGTGCGGAAGTCGATGTCGCGCCAGGCGGCAAAAGCCTCCGGAATCTGTGGTCGCAGGCGTTCGACGATGGCCGTGCAATCTCCCATGCCGTCGATGAAGGCGCGCACACCCTGGCTCTGGATGCCGGCCAGGTCATAGCCCACGCTCATATCGAAGACCGGTAGGTCGTCGTTTTCCGGCATGGGCACCAGGCCGCTTTGGAAGAGCAGCTCGATGATCATGGCGGCCTTCACGTACTCCTCAAGGGACTCGGGCAGGCTGAGCTCCTGGGACCACTCGCAGTTGTAGCCCACATGGATCACATCAATGCAGGGGCGCGGAATCTCCAGCTGGTCGAGAACCTGAACCGTCTTGAGCTCAAGGACCCGCGCCCCCGCCAGCCAGGATAGGACCAGGTTCTGGGCCAGCTGGGTGTGGGGGCCAGCGGCCGGGCCAAAGGGTGTGGCGATGTGCGTTCCGTGAAAGCTGGTGGACAGGTCGAGGTTCGGGAACCCGGTGAAGAACTTGGCCTCCGGCAGGTCAAAGATCTGGCGCTTCCCAGGCTGGCCGATCTGCCACTCGCCATGCAGGCGGGTGAGCAGGTCTGCCAATGATGCGGGGCGCAGGTGGGCCACGGCGGTTCTGACCTAGTAGGTGGGGCCGTCGCCGGTCCAGATTCCCATGGCCGTGGCGGCGGCTTGCCGGTGGCTGCAGGACATGGGGGGGCGGCGCTGCGCCGGGGGCAAGGCCAGCTGGTCGTAGAACTCGGCATCGTCGAAGCCGATGGCGGCGGCGTCCTCCCGCGTGGCTCCGTACCGCACGGCATCCAGGCGGGCCCAGAGGATGGCTCCCAGGCACATGGGGCAGGGCTCGCAGGAAGCGATCAGCTCGCAGCCGGCCAGGTCATGGGTGCCCAGCTCGGCCGCTGCGGCGCGGATGGCCTCCACTTCCGCGTGGGCCGTGGGATCTCCGCTGGAGAGCACTCTGTTCTGGCCGCGGGCGATGACCTGGCCGTTCTTCACGACCAGGGCGCCGAAGGGGCCGCCGGTGCCCTGTTCCACCGCCTGCCGGGCCAGGGCGATGGCCTCGGCCATTTGTGCGTCGACGTCATTCATGGCCTGGAGCCTACGCCGGACCCCCGACCGGGTACAATGACCCCAATGAGCGAGCTCAGCGGACGGACGGCGGTTATCACCGGGGCAGCCCGGGGCATTGGTCTGGCCATCGCCCGAGCCCTCGGGCAGGGGGGAGCCCGGGTGGTCCTGGTTTCACGGGACGGGGCGGCTCTGGCGCAGGCCGCGGAGGCCCTCGCCGCGGAGGATATTCAGGCTCTGCCCCTGGCCGCCGACATCAACGACGAAGGCTGGCTGACAGAGCTCGACGAGCTCGCTCCGCAGGTAGACGTTCTGGTCAACAACGCGGCGGCCTTCGCCACCTACGGGCGCCTGCCGGATGTCGAGTTGGACGAAGTAGATCAGGTACTTCAAACCTGTCTGCGCTCAGCCCTGCGCCTCGCCCGCCATGTCCTGCCGGGCATGACCGAGCGCGGCTTCGGGCGCATCATCCAGATCGGTTCCATGGCCGGTTCCCTGGGCGCGGCCGGTCAGGTGGCCTACGCCTCGGCCAAGTCCGGCCTGGTCGGCCTCACCACCAGCATCGCCGTGGAAACCGGACGCCGGGGCATCACCAGCAACCTCTTGGAGTTGGGCCTGGTGTGTACCGAGCGCACCGAGTCGGAGATCCCGCAGGAGATTCGTGCTCACCTGACGCGCAACACGCCCCTGGGGCGCCCGGGCACGCCCGAGGAGGTGGCCGCCGTGGCGGCCTTCCTGGCTACGCCGGCTGCGGCATACATCACCGGGGCTGTGATTCCAGTTTCAGGTGGCCTGGGACTGGGGTTGTATCCAGAGCAGTTGGGCTGACCTCCGGAGCGCGGAGCGCCGGCCTTGGGCGCGGCCGCCTCTGTGACTACCGGAGGCCGGATTGCCCGCGTACCCGGGGCGTCGGTCTCACATGCGCTGGTCACAGGCGAATGAGCTGGCGCGCTCCTCGGCCTGCCGCGAGAGTACTTCGCGTACCGAAGTGCAGGCGTCACCCACTTCGGGGCAGGCCAGCTTCACATGCAGGAAGCGCCCCTCTCTGCGGGTCGTCAACAGACCCGCGGCGACCATGCGGGAGATGTGCTGGGAGAGGCTGGCCTTGCTGATGCCCAGGCGCCTGAGAATGTCCGCCGAGGGCAGCTCTCCACCTGCGTCGTGGAGCAGGTGCAGGATCAGGATGCGGTGGGGGTGTCCCATCACGCGGCAGAAAGAGGCCTGAAGCTCGAGGAGGGATATGTCGGTTTCGGGGTGCACTTGAATGACCATGGGGGGTGTCCTGCGGTGGCCGAAGGCCGCCTGGGGTTTCGGTGGATTGCTAGAATGCGCAACTGCTGAACCCACCCCCCGGAGTCTGAGCCGGAGGCGTCGATCTGGCCATACGAAGGGGGGCGCAGGAGCCCCTCAACGAAGGCGTAGGGGACAGTACGAAGATGTGCGAACATTGCAACCATGCTGCGCCAGACCCCCTTCCAGGCCGTGCCAAGTGGGTTCCGGGGCTAAACCTGGCTCCGCGGCCCGGTTGATAGCCGCCAACCACATGCCGTCGAGCCCTGATTCCATGCGACTGAACCTGATCTCCGCCAGCCTGTTCGCCGTTCTCCTGACCACCGCCTGCCACGGCCCGCGGGTGGCCACGGCCCGCCGGTTGTGATCCACAAGGGGCACGCGCACACGGCCCATTGCGGCCATTTTCGCATGGGCAAGAAACGGCACATGAACCACGGCCATGTGCATCGCGAGGGCTGCGGGCACCACTTCCGCGGCGGCGTGTGGATCAGGCTCTAGCACGAGGAAGACACGCTCAGCACTAGAAGCGCAGGGTGTACTCGAGTTTGACCGTGTAGTCCTGGTGCGTCGGGATCAGGGAGCCGTCGGCCGTCTCGGCCCAGTTGGCGTTGGCCACGAAGAACAGCTCGCGTCCGTCTTCGATGGTCCAGCGCAGACGTCCCTGGAAGCCCAGCATGTCGGATACATTGTCCATCTGTAGGAAGGATTCGAAACGCGTGTCCGGGGAGAAGCTGTAGCCGGCGGAGAAGGTACCCAGGCGTGTGGTGAAAGCGCTGGCCGGGAGCGAAACACGGTTCTCGGAGAAGGTCACGTGCAGGTCTGAGCTGGCGCTTGGCACCCAGGTGGCGCTGGCCGACAGGCCCTTGATGTCACCGTCGTAGTAGCCACCCTGCTCATAACCCAAGGAGCCGGACAGGGGGCGCGTCTTGCTCCAGCTGTAGTCGATGCCAGCTGTTGTCCAGGAGTGCGTGCCCGCGGGAATCGTCGAACCATCCACCGGCGAGAAGGCATCGTCCAGGCGATCCCGTTCCAGGTCGATTTCGATGCCGCAGGAATCGCCGTTCTGCCAATCGATGCCGAAGATATCCACCGACATGTTGCGAGAGATCTCATTGCCGTCCACGTCGGTCCACATGGAGGGGAACAGGCCCAGGCGGAAGCGCCGGATCGAGGAGTCGTCCTTGGGCCGTGGGGTCCACAGGAGGCGCGCGCTGTGGCTGCGCTCGCCGGGCCGTTGGACATAGCCCAGGGCCGGCCGGAAGGACTCCTCGCTGGAGAGGCTGGCCAGGGTGAAGAACCAATCGGTGGTGTTGATCAGGCCCCGGGCTCCCCAGGCTCCGCCGCTGGTGCGACCCTCGGCATCGCCTTCGTCTTCGCTGATGAGACCCCAGGCCGAGAGCTTTATGTCGCCGGCCGCGAAGTCCGGGTAGAGGTAGTTCACATCCAGACCATAGGTGGAGGTTTCCTCGTCCGAATCGGGGCTGCCGTTCGTCAGGGCAGCTCCGATGGTGAGCTCCTCCGAAACGCGCCAGGAAGGCCGGGCCACCAGTAGGTCGCTGGACGGCAGGGAAACTATGCTGCCGTCATCGTCCTCGTATGCGATGGCGGCCGTGTGGGCGGTGAACAACCCCAGGTCGAAAACGCCGAGACGACCGGCCAGGAGGCCGGCCAGGTCGATGGGGATTTCATGGCCGGCGGCCAGGCCGATGCGCCTGCTGACAAATGGCACTGCCCGAGGACGACCGCCGAAGCCGCTCTCCCAACCGAACTCGAAGAGGTTGGCATCCTGCAGGAAGAAGTCACGCTTTTCAGGGAAGAAGGTGGGGAAACGCGTCAGGTTAATCTCGCGCGTGTCCACCTCAGTTTCGGCGAAGTCGGTGTTGGCGCTCAGGGAGGCGCGCAAATTGGGGGTGATGTTCCAGTTGAGTTCGCCACCGAACTCGGCCCGCCAATCATCCACTTGCGCGCTGGCAGCGTCAGCCGGTGGCCAGATGTGCTGTCCCTTGATGTATGGCACTACCTCAACGCCAGCGGCCGCTGGAATGCCCGCCAGTCCGGAGAGCTCGCCGGCCTTGCTAATGGTCGTGACGCGGTACTGGCGTTCGGCGCCGGCCCAGCGGTAGTAGGCGCGTCGGGCGCCGTGATAGCGTTCGAAGTTGATGCGCCAGATGTCATCAGGCGGGAAGCTCATGCTGGCGAAGGGCAGGGCCATCTCGGCTATCCAGCGGTCAGCGAGGATGCGCGTTCTGCCGGTCCAAGCCGTGTCCCAACTGGTGTTGACGCTGCGGCGGCCCTTGCCCGTGAGCAACGCGTCCATGCGCCCCCCGGCGGCGGAGAGCACGAAGAAGTGCCCAGTCTTGCCGGTGGTGAAGGTGTCCAGCACGACCTTGACCGATTCATCTTCCGCCATGTCGCCGTCGCGCTTCATGTCCTGGACAATCATGGCCTGCGGGTTGGGTTCGAAGCACTCGAAGGCGATGTAGAGGGCCTTGTCGTCCCGGGCCAGGTAGATGTTGGTGGGCGGGTCGGCGGGGATGCCCTCGGTGGGGTCTACTTCTGTCAGCTCGTCGATTATCACGGCCTGGCGCCAGGCGGCGTCGGAGAGGTCGCCATCGATGATGGGGGCCGGGGAGCTGATGGTGGGCAGGGCGGCACGCGGGCGCTTGCCATCCTGGGCCGGGTGTGCGGCCAGGGCCGGAGACAGGACCAGGAGCAGTGCCAGGGGCGCGCGCCACGGGAGGCGTACCCCTGGCCCGGGCCCGGACAGTGATGTGACGGTCACCTAACTGACCTTCAGGCAGATGGCCATGGCCGAGTCGCCGCCGGCACAACCGGAGAAGAGGCCGAGGCCGCCGCCTTTCTCCACCAGTTCTTCGATCAGTTCCGCAACTACACGC
>DASCNH010000120.1:0-5891 GCA_036011365.1 Planctomycetota bacterium
TGATGGCCAGGAGTTGGGGGAAGGCCGGCGTGCGCTCTCCGGGCAGCAGGGCGGCGAAGCGCAGGGTGCGGCAGAGGTAGATCCCGAGGTGAATGGCGAGGACCGTGAGCCAGGTGGTCAAAGGGAGCTCGCGCCAGGCCCCCAGGGCCTCGGCCAGGGAGAGCTCACCCCAATAGAGGAGCAGGGCCAAGAGGGCGATGGCCACCGTCATTGACAGCAAGAGGCGCTGGATGGTCTTCAAGCGGCTGTAGTGTGCGGTTGGTTGGTGGTCGTCTGCCCGGTCCGGGTCGGTCCGGTGTTCCCAATGCGGGCGCTCCGTTGAACTTGACGTACTCACCTCCGTTGTCCTCGGCTATCCACTCGAGCACATCGAGGGAACCACCCACGGCGATGCAGTGGATTTCAATGCCGCGGTGCTCGTTCCAGCGGGCCACGTCTTCGCGGATGGCGTGGGGATCGATGACATCACCCACGGACGGCTCGCCATCGGAGAGCACAACAATGGTGTCCGCGTCCGGATCCTCGAAGGCGGCTCGCAGGGCGCCGTAGAGATTGGTACCGCCCATGGCACCTAGGCGCTCGATGTACTCCTTGGCGGCGGCCTTGTTGCCGGCCTCTGCGCTGCTGACCCCGGCGTCCAGCCAGGCATCCACATCACTGGAGAAGATGACGATGTTGAAGAGGGCTTCCTCGTCGAGGCCCTCCACCGCCAAGGCCAGTTCATCCTTGGCCACCTCCATGCGCGGGGCGCCGTTTTCGCCCACGAACTCGCCGCGGGTCAGCTCGTTCATGGAGCCGGAGACATCGATGATGAAGATCACCCGGTGGGAGATGATGCGGATACCGAAAAATTTGGTGCCGCCCGTGATCTGCTTGAGGCGGCGATCCTCTTCTTCCTGGTTGCGGCGCTCCAGATCCTGCTGGGAGATGATGCTGAAGGAGGCCCCCTCATTGTCCCACCAGGCGCGCCAGGCGCGCTCATTGTTGCCGTGGGGCTGCCCGGTGAGTCGCCAGAGGGCATCCTGGAACTCCGCCGCCAGACGCCCGCTTTCGGCTCCCAGGCGGCCGATGATGAGCGGCAGCACGCTCGGATCACGAGCCGCTTCAAGTCCGCGCAGGGCAGCCAGGCGCGTGGCCCAGTCTGGGTGGGCAATCCACTCGCCGTAGCGTTCGAGCAGATTCGCCACGCCGCGGCTGCCGAGCTGCATGATGGCGGCCACGCGCCGCTCGTCGTCTCCGCCATCCTTGTTGTCCCCGCCCGCGGTAAAAGCCAGGAGTTCCTCGCGCCAGGCATCGTCGTCGGCCAGAAGCAGCCCCAGGGTATCCATCAACGCCACTGAGGCCTCGCGCTCCTTCTCCTTCCCTAGAGCCTTGCGCACATCCTCCATGGACTCGGTGTCTCCGCGCTCGCCCACCAGGGCGATGGTCGCCAGACGCACGTTGGCCATCTTGTCCTTGAGCCCACGGCGGATCGCCTTGTCCAGTTTTCCGTCCTCGATGTTGCGCACCGCCTCCAGGGCAAAGAGCTTCTGGTAGTCCTTGCCCTTGCCCACCAACTTGATGAGCTTGCTATTGACACCCTTGTCATCCATGGCCGAGAGCAGGCGGGCCAGGTCCCGGCGCAGGGCCGCCGGCGTGATGAACTTCCTGGCCAGATCGATCAGATCCGCGGCCACCTTGGGCCCCTTGAGCCCGACCAGGATACGCGCCCCCTCCGCGCGCACGATCACGGCCTCCTCGATGTCGTCCAGGGCATCTTCTGCCAGGGTTTCGACGCCCTTGGCACCCCGCTTCATCAGCTCCGCCAGGGCGCCGGCACGGATAGCTGCCCCGGGACCTGCCACCGCCTCCTCTAGCTCATCATCGGTGAGCTGTCCCACAACCCGTCCGAAGGCCGCCGCACGAATCGAGGCCAGACGGTGGACGACCTTGACCTTGGGAGCCTCCTCATCATCCTTGCCACGCTTGGGCTTGGTCTTCCTCTTGCGCTTGTCGAGCTTGCTTTCGCCCGCTGCTTTTTCGGGCTTGTACAGGGATCGATACCACTCAAGATCCTCATCGGACCCCAGGGCCAGATGCAGGTCGAAGGCCCGCTCGCGCACACCGTCCGCCGCCGGTGAGCCAACGATGACCTGGAGGAAGTGGCGCCCCAGGCTGCGCGAAGCGCCCAGGACATCCAGGGCCGCATCTCGGAGTTCCGGTTCCTCGGAAGCGGTGGCCACATTCGCGATGTGCTCCAGGGCTATCTCCTCGCAGTCCGCCACGCCGTCGTACAGACCCAGGGCACGCAGGATCTCCCGCCGCATGTAGATACTGGCCATCTTCTCATAGCCATCCAACAGTCCCTCGGCGGCCTCCCGCGAGCCGGCCTGGCCGAGCTCATCGATGACCGCTTCGTCCACCTCATCCCGGCGTCGGTGGAGTGTTTCGATCAGCTTGGCCACATCCTCTGTGACCGCCAGCGCCGCGCTGTCCGTCAGCCGAGGCTCCGCCACGGTGCGCGCCGGGGCAAGCATGGTCAGCACGAACACGGGGACAAGGGGCGTGGCTAGGAGGCTGGCTAGTCGCATGGCTGGGGCGGGTAGAGGTGTGTCTAAAGGGGATGGGGTTGGGTGCCGCGGGCTACCTGAGCACAGGGATTACCGGCCCCCAAGGTGCCGGTGTCAACTCTTCCCCGCAAACGGTCGATAGCTGCCCTCCCCGCCCCACCCCCGCACGGCCCCATGCGTCCTTCCACGCCCCCCACCCCGCTCTCCGATTTCCAAGCCCGCCAACTCCTGCGCCGCCTGCGGGACGCCAACCTGAGCGGCGGGGCAGTGGCCGTCTCAGGTGGTTTGACCGTGGCCCTCGGTGGCTGCCTGTCCCTGGACGGGCCGGTGGAGCAGGGCGTGCGCTATCGCCTGCGCCTGGCGGACGGCGCCGAGCGCGTACTGGACCTCGCCTGGCAGGAAGCGCGCCTCTCGGTGTGCCTGCGCCTGCCGCGCTCCACCCAGCCGGAACACCAACTGGCCTTGGCCCTGGACCTGGATGGAGAGGGCCGCGCCAGCTCCAGCCTGCTCGCCGCCCGCATGGACCCGGAGGCAAACGATCCCGGGGAGATCGACCGCTTCCTGCGCCGCCTGGTGCGCGGCATCTTTGGCCGCGCCGGCTGAAATCAGCCCCCTAGAGACGGGATTTTTTCTCGATCAGATCCGCCAACAGGCCCACGGTCAGAACCTGTACCAGGGCCACGAAGACCAGCACGGTCTTGTCCCCGAGGTTGGGGGGATCGACCACGAGCATGTCGTAGTAGACAAACCCGCAAAGCGTGAGGAAGATGGCGAAGGTCACGGGATAGAAGACCTTCAGCGGGTTGAAGTAGAGCACGGTCCTGATGATCAGGCTCAGGAAACCGAGCGTATCGCGAATGGGACGGATTTTGGAGCGCCCGGCCCGGTGGGCGTAGTCAATGGCCACGTAGTCCACCCGATGGTGGTTGGTCAGGGAGGCCAGGGTGATGGTCGTCGTGAAGCTGAAGCCCTGGGGCAGGATCGGGCGATAGGTGAGCACCAGCTCCCGGCGGAAGGCTCGCAGGCCGGAGTTGAGGTCTGGAATCGGCGTCCCCGCCAGGAATGAGGCCAGCTTGCGCAGGAACCACTTGGCCGGGCGGCGGACGAGAGGGATGTGTACGGAAGCTCCCGTGCGGCTGCCCACGGCCATCTCCGCGCCGTCGTCGATGCGCGCCAGGAGTTCGGCGATGGATTCTTCGGGATAGGTGCCGTCGCCGTCAGTGATAACCACGACTTCGTGGGCGGCCGCCGCGAAGCCAGTCTTGAGCGCCGCCCCATAGCCCTGGTTGCGAGCGTGCTCGATGATGCTGAGACGCGGCTGCGCCTCCGCCCAGCGCGCCAGGATCGCGCCGGTCCCATCCGTGGAGCCGTCATTGACCACCAGGATCTCCAGGGGTACACCCAGGTCCAGGGAACACAGACGCTCCAAGACGCCCTCTACACCCCCTTCCTCGTTGTAGGCGGGCACCACCAGGGTCACTCCGGCAGCGGTGGGGCGGGGCCGGGCAACCGTTCGCCCGGGGGTTGATTCGCGGCCGGGAGTCGGGGCGCTATCGGTGGCTCTATCGGTGGCTCTATCGGGGGGCGTGGTCACTGGCGGAAGCCTCTGCCCGCAAACCTACTGCCCGCTCGCCGGGGGATCCAGACTCGAAAAGCAGTCTGTCGCACGCTACTGCTACAACCGAGGATCAGAGATCACCGTCGCCGCCCAGGTAACCGAGGGCTCGCATGAGCTTCTGCTCCTGATCGGGGATGTCTCCCCGCTGGATGGCCTGGCTTCCCCGCAACCGCCCCAGTTTATCGGCCAGGTGCCGCTTGAGTCGATCGCTGACATCCGGTCGCACCTCGGCCAGGTCCTTCTTCTCCCCGCCGTCGGCCCCCAGATCGTAGAGTTCAACACCGGCAACCTGCAGCTGATCGGGGAACTCAGGGTCTTCAGGATCCAGTTGCACGATCAGCTTCATGGATGGAAGCCGCAGGGCAAAGAGCCGTGTGGCGGGTACTGAACGGAGCAGCAGACTCCCCCGAGGAGAACCCAGATTCGGGTCGGCCACATAGTCCGCCAGGGAGACCCCATCGAGCTCTGTCTCCGGCGCCGCAAACCCCATCCAAGAGCAGATACTGGGAAGCAGGTCCATGTTTGAGACCAGCCCGGGGAGACGCACATCTCTGGGGCCCGCGTCCGCGGGGAACTTGACGATCAGTGGCACGTGGGTCACCTCCTCGTACAGCACGCCCCCGTGTCCCCGCTCGCCGTGCTCCCAGAATGCCTCGCCGTGGTCCGCAGTAACCACAATCAGGGCCTGGTCGTAGAGCCCCCGGCGCTTGAGGTCGGCGAAGAGTTCACCGAGCACATGGTCGGCGTAGAGCACATTGGCGTCGTACAGGTGCTCCACTCCAGCCACGACTTTGGGGGTAATCGCTCCCCGCATGGCCTGCTTCCGCAGCGACTTGTGCTCCCCCTCCTCATAGGGGCCCGGATAGCGCTCATCAGTCAACTGGCGCTTGAAGGCCAGGGGTGGGTCATAGGGACCATGGGGCTCGAGCATGTGCATGTAGAGCAATAGCCGTTCACCAGGTGCACGCCTGTCGAGGCGTTCTCCAATAACCGGCGCAAACTCACTGGCTCGCGCCATGTGCAATGAACGCCCCTGGCGATCCACGGAGGAGCCCTCGTAGGCATCCTGATCCACATAGAGCTCAACAAACTCATCAAAGCCCTGGTCAGCGCCGAAAAGGCGCCCACCATTGACCACGGCCACTGCTCCATAGGTGGCGAAGCCCTCGCCCTTGAAGACCTCGGCCAGGGTTACCTCATCGGCCCCAAGCGCGCGCCAGGAATCTATCACCCCGTGCCGGTCGGGCAGGCGTCCGGTGAGAATGCTGGGGATGGCCGCGGCGGTATAGGAAGCCGGGCTCACGGCATCCGTGAAGCTGATACCTTCCCGCGCCAGGGAATCGAGTGTCGGAGTGGTCGGCCTGTCGTAGCCAAGATGCGAGACATGTCCCGCGGCCAAGGTATCCACGACAACAACCACGACCAAATCCGGTGCTTCCGCCGCTGCGTGCCGCTCGGAACCGCATCCAGCCATGGGCACAAGGCAGGAAAGCAAGGCCAGGGCGACAAGCCGGCAGCCGTTGATCGACTCAAGGGCGCAAGGCTGTGACGCAGGCTCTAGGGACATGGCACTGGTCCGTGGCCCCGACTAGCTGCCCCAGATCGACCGCGGAGATTACTCTTGGCCAGGTGTCGAGTCAAGGCGCACCACCTGGCGGCGAGGGGCGACAGTGGGTCGCGATTACTGCCGGACACGCAGCTGTTGCCGGACAGCGGGGGGTCCG
>DASCNH010000121.1:0-25863 GCA_036011365.1 Planctomycetota bacterium
CGACAGGGATGAGCTAGGCGCGCGGGGAGCCGGGCTGCCCGGGCGGGGAGGCGCGAACAAGAGGGGCGCTGCCCGGCGCGCGGGACGCCTTGCGCGCCTCCTGCCGACGATCCTGCTGCTGGGCCTGGTGGCCTACTTCCTGCCCTGGCAGGATTCCCTGTTGGTCGGGGAGAGTGAGCTCCGGGGCCGTTTTCAGGGGGACTGGCGTGGATCCAGCGTTCACTTCGTGCCCGACAATCCCGGGGAGCTGCTGGACGCCAGTTGCGGGCCCGCCGGGAGGCAGTTGGCCGAGCGCCTGGCGGAGGATGGTGGCGTGACCGTGACCCGGGGAGAGGAGCTGGCCCTCCGAGCGATCGTTTCCTGGCGGCCGGGACTGCCCCGGGCCCTCTCCGGAGTCAGCCTGCCGCGCCTTTTGGGGGCCCTGGGGGCGCTGCTCCTGGGGGCCTGCCTGACTGCCCTGCGCTGGTGGTGGCTGCTCTCCGCCAGCGGTTGCCCGGCCCGGGCGGGGCCCGTGCTGCGCCTCTCGTTCCTCGGTTTGTTCTTCAATCTGGCCCTGCCGGGCCTGACCGGTGGAGATGTGGCCCGGGCGGCCCTGGCCACGCGTGAGAATCCGGAGCGGCGCGCGGAGGCCCTGGTCTCGGTCGTGGTGGATCGCCTGCTGGGCCTGGTGACGCTGGTCCTGCTGGCGGCGGTGGTCTCGCTTTCCCTCGGTGGAGAGGCGGGCCAGCACCTAGAGCCCCTGCGGCGACCGATCATGGCGGGCGCCCTGCTGATGCTGGGTGGAACCTACCTGGTCCTGCGCCCGGGTCTGCGCCGCATCCTGGGCCTGGACCGCTGGCTGGGGCGCCTGCCCCAGGGGCGGCGCCTCTTGAAGCTCGACCGGGCCCTGTCCAGGGTGGGTACCAGCCACGGTGCCCTGGCCGGAGCCCTGGTGCTCTCTCTCCTGAACCATGTTTGCACGGCCACGGCCATCTACGGCCTGCTCGGTTCCCTGGGGGGAGTCGGCGTGCCCGTGCCGAGTTGGCTGGAGACCCTGGGCATCATGGCCGTGGCCAACACGATCTCCGCCGTGCCCCTGGCTCCGGCTGGCTGGGGCGTGGGGGAGGCGGCCTTCGGCACGCTCTTCGGTCTGCTGGGCTTCAACCCCACCCTGGGCGTGGCCCTCTCCGTGCTCTACCGCTTGACGGCCACGGCCCTCAGCCTGGGAGCCGGCCTGGTGCTGTTGGCCCCGGCGGGCCGGGCTGATCGGACTGCCTGGCTGGCGGCGGCGGAATCCGAGGAGCCCGCGGCCGGTGATTGACCGCCGGGGCCCCCGCGGTTTCAATCGTGAGTGTGTCTTCTGGCGCCCGGGTCTGCCGCCGGGGCACAGGCGCCTGCGCCACTCTTGTCGCGGCTGCCCCAATCACCCCCAAGTTGACCGGCGCCGGCACCCAGCCGGTGCCACACCGAAGCCCCACCATGAGCCTACTCGTCATTGGAACCCTGGCCTACGACTCCGTGGAGACCGTCCATGACCGGCGCGAGTGCGCCCTGGGAGGCTCGGCTGTCTACTTCGCTGTGGCCTCCAGCCTGCTGGCGGAGACGGCCCTGGTGGGGGTCGTGGGCCAGGACTTCGCCGACGGGGACCTGGCGGGATTGCGCGAGCGGGGCATCGACTGCGCCGGAGTGGAGATCGCGGATGGGCTGACCTTCCGTTGGGGGGGGCGCTACGAGGCGGACTGGAACACGCGGCACACGACCTTTACCGATCTGAATGTCTTTGAGACCTTCGATCCCAAGGTGCCCGCCGCCAACCAGAGCGCACCCTTCGTTTTCCTGGCCAACGCCCATCCGTCTATCCAGCTGAAAGGACTGCTGCAGGTGGAGGGACCCACCTTTTCCGTGGCGGACACCATGAACCTGTGGATCGACATCGCCCGGGACGAGCTCTTGGAGCTGCTCAAGCACGTGGACGGCATTGTGATGAATGACGAGGAGGCGCGCCTGCTGACCGGCGAGGCGAACCTGATCCGCGCCGCCCAGGAGGTGCTCGGCATGGGGCCGCGCTATGTGCTGCTCAAAAAGGGCGAGCACGGAGCCTTCCTGATGGGGGCCGATGTGCACTTCTCACTACCCGCCTATCCGGTGACCGAGGTGGTCGACCCCACCGGCGCCGGCGATTCCTTTGCCGGAGGCTTCATGGGGCACCTGGCCGCCATGGGGGACTCCTCCCCGGCCACCCTGCGCCGAGCCATGCTCTACGGCACCGTGGCCGCCTCATACTGCGTCCAGGGCTTCAGCATCGAGGACCTGGGGCAGCGCAGAGCGGAGGACCTGGAGGAACGCGTCAGCGACCTGCTCTCGATCGTGACCGTCTGAGGCTGGCCTTTTTTCTCCGGATTTAGGGGCGACTATGGACTGTGGGAAGAGGTCTCTTGTTTCCTTCCATGGGCCATCACGGATGGCTATCCTCGCGGGACGCGCTTAGCGCGTATTCCAAAGACCCCAAGAAACACACCCAAGACGATGCCTCAGACACGCGCCAAAACGCCGAAAAAGACCACCATAACCCCCAAACCAGACAACAGGGCCAAGGCCCTGGCCGCCGCCATTGGCGAGATCGAAAAGGACTATGGCAAGGGCTCGATCATGCGCCTGGGGGACGGCAGCCACCTCCTGGATGAGATCAAGTGCATCCAGACGGGATCCCTGCAACTCGACATCGCCCTGGGCGGCAAGGGTCTGCCCAGGGGGCGCGTGGTGGAGATCTACGGGCCGGAGAGTTCAGGCAAGACAACCCTGACCCTGCACGTGGTGGCCGAGGCCCAGAAGGCCGGCGGGATCTGCGCCTTCGTGGACGCGGAGCACGCCCTGGACCCGAGCTATGCGCGCAAGCTGGGCGTGGACCTGGACGACCTCCTGGTCAGCCAGCCGGACACGGGCGAGCAGGCCCTGGAGATCGTCGAGACCCTGGTGCGTTCTGACGCTGTCGATGTTGTCGTGGTGGACTCCGTGGCGGCGCTTGTGCCCCGGGCGGAGATCGAGGGCGAGATGGGCGACAGTTTCGTCGGCCTGCACGCGCGCCTCATGAGCCAGGCCCTGCGCAAGCTGACCGGGGCCATCGCCAAGTCCGACTGCATGGTGGTTTTCATCAACCAGATCCGCGAGAAGATCGGGGTCATGTTCGGCAGCCCGGAGACCACCACCGGTGGCCGGGCGCTGAAGTTCTACTCCAGCGTGCGCCTGGACATCCGCCGCATCGGCCAGTTGAAGGATGGCGATGTCGTAGTGGGCAACCGCACCAAGGTGACGGTGGTCAAGAACAAGGTGGCGCCGCCCTTCCGCAAGGTGGAGTTCGACATCATCTACGCCCAGGGCATCAGCCATGAGGGCGAGTTGCTTGAGATGGGGCAGACCGCCGGCCTGGTGATCAAGTCAGGTACCTGGTACTCGATGAAGCACGACACGGAAGGCGAGGTGCGCCTGGGCCAGGGCCTGGAGCGTTCACGGCGTTTCCTTTCGGACAACCCTGACCTGGCCACGGACTTGGAGGCGCGTATTCGCGCCACCCTGGCACCGGCCAAGGAAACTCCGGCCGCGCAGGAACAGGCGGCAGACGCCCAGTAGAGCGTGCCCGGGGCTGGCCGGGTTGACAGGCCGGTGCCGTTCTGAAGCTCCAGCGAACCAGTGAGTACTGCCATGGGCCAGCCCGACGAAGACACCAAACAGGAGAGCCCGGAGGGCCGCAGGCAGACGCCGTCGGCGGACTCCGTGCGGCGCCAGTTCCTCGATTACTTCAAGGCCCGGGAGCACCGCGAGGTGCCCTCGGGGCCGGTCTTCCCCCAGGACGACCCCACACTGCTCTTCACCAACGCGGGGATGAACCAGTTCAAGGATGTCTTTCTGGGGACCGGTACGCGGGAGTACCGCCGGGCGGTGGATACGCAGAAGTGCATCCGAGTATCCGGCAAGCACAACGACCTGGAGGAGGTGGGTGTGGATACCTACCACCACACCTTCTTCGAGATGCTCGGCAACTGGTCCTTCGGCGACTACTTCAAGCGCGACGCCATCCTCTGGGCCTGGGAGCTTCTGACGGATGTCTACGGCCTGGATCCCGATCGTCTTTGGATCACCGTCTTCTCCGGCGATGAAGGTGACGGCTTGGGAGCAGATGCGGAGGCCCGGCGCATCTGGGTTGAAGAAGCCGGCGTGCCAGCCGAACGCGTGCTCGATTTCGATAGGCGGGACAACTTCTGGGAGATGGGGGACACGGGGCCCTGTGGACCCTGTTCCGAAATCCACTACGACCGCGGCGGCCCGGATGATGACCCGGCGGACGGCGCGGACCCGGCCATCGGTGTCAACGCGGGCAACGAACGCTTCATCGAGATCTGGAATCTGGTCTTCATGGAGTTCAACCGCTTGGATGACGGCAGCCTGTCCCCCTTGCCGGCCCCCTGCGTCGACACGGGCATGGGCTTCGAACGCCTGCTGGCGATTCTCCAAGGCAAGAGTTCGAACTACGACACGGACCTCTTCACGCCGCTCTTCATCTCTCTGGGAAGTATCGCCGGGCGCGACTACACAGCTGGGGCGGGCCCGGAGGATGTGGCCTTTCGCGTCATCGCAGACCATGTGCGTGCCTGCTGCGTGGCCTTCGCCGACGGCGCCCTGCCCTCGAACGAGGGGCGCGGCTATGTGCTGCGCCGCCTGATCCGCCGGGCGGCGCGCTTCGGCCGCCAGGCCCTGGGGCTCTCCGAGCCCTTCCTCTTCCGTCTGGCCCCGGCCGTGGGGGAGATCCTGGGCGGCGCCTTCCCGGAGATCAGCGAGCGGAGTGAGCATCTGGAGCTGCTGCTCAAGTCCGAGGAGGAGTCCTTCCGCAAGACCCTCGACCGCGGCCTGATACTCTTTGGCGAGTTGGCGGGCCGCGTTGAAGGGGCCGGGCAAGCGACCATCGCTGGGGAGCAGGCCTTTGAGCTCTACGCCACCTATGGATTCCCCCGGGACCTGGTGGAGCTGATGGCCCGGGAGCGCGACCTCACGGTGGAGAGCGCGGGCTGGGAGGCGGCCGAGGAGACCCACCGGCAGGCCAGCCGCAGTGCCGGTACCTTCAAGCAGTTGCTCTCGGCGGAGCAGCTGGCCCAACTCAAGCCGACCCTGCCCCTTTACCACCGGGGGGCCGCCGGCACGGCGCCGCTGGCGGTTCAGGCGCTCTTCCCCGGAGACGGCGAGGGAGCCCCGGACAGGCTTGTGCTGGACGCCTCGCCCTTCTATCCGGAGGGCGGCGGGCAGGTCGGCGACCGGGGCCTGATCGAGGGCCCGGACTTCTCCTTCGCGGTGGAAAACACCCAGCGCCTGGGAGATGTGATTGTGCACCTGGGCCGGGCCCGGGGGGCGGTCCAGGCCGCTGCTGCGGTCGCGGCAACTGTGGACGGGGCTGCCCGGGCGGCCACCGAACGCAACCACACGGCCACGCATCTCATGCACCGGGCCCTGCGCGAAGTGCTCGGGGAGCATGTCACCCAGCAGGGGTCGCACGTGGGGCCCGAGCGTCTGCGCTTTGACCTCTCCCATCCCCGGGGTATCAAGCCAGAGGAACTGGACACCATCGAGGCCCTCGTGAACGAGCGCATCAGGGCCTGCGGCGCGGGCGGCGCGGTGGTCACAACCAGCGAGTCACCGGAGGAGGCCAGGGCGCGGGGGGTCACGGCGCTTTTCGGCGAGAAGTACGGCGACGAGGCCCGCGTGGTGGATGTGGGCGGCTGGTCGCTGGAGTTGTGTGGTGGCACCCATGTGGAACGGGCCGGAGATATCGGCCCCTTCGTCATCACCGGTGAACGGGCCATCCAGGCCGGCGTGCGGCGCGTGGAGGGGCTCACGGGTTCGGCGGCTGTGACATACCTGCAGGGCGAGCGGCGCCTGCTGCGCGCGGCGGCGAGCAGTCTGAAGACGGCGCCGGAGGGCCTGGGCGAGCGCATCTCGCAGATGCAGCAGCAACTCAAGGATGCCAAGAAGAAGAAGAAGACCAGTTCCGGCGCCGACCTGGCCGGCGCCTTCGAGACGGTCAAGGCCGGGCTCGGTGATGGGGGGATGCGAACGGGAGTTTTCGACCTGCCGGGCCTGGACGGCAAGTCCCTGCGGGAGCTCGGCGACCGCGTGGGCGGCCTGGGCGGCGACCTGAGCGTGGGGCTCTTTGGGCGCGACGGGGACAAGGTGCCCTATGTCATCCTATGCCTGGGTGACTGCGGCCTGGCCGCAGGGGCGCTGGCCAAGGAGCTGTCGCCGATCCTGGGTGGCGGGGGCGGCGGCCGCCCGGACAAGGCCCAGGGGCAGGGACTGAAGCCGGAAGCGGTGCCCGAGGCCCTGGCGCGCCTCGGAGAGCTATTGGGTTGCCAGGTCACGGCCTGAGGGTGGCCGGCCAGCACTCCCCCCCCGAGTCCCCTGGGGGGAAGTCGTCGCCGGGGGGGCTGGAGGAGGGGCCGGGAGGGCCGGCTGGGGCCCGGGCCGGGCTATGGGGTGCCGGGGACGGTGGGCCCGGGATTGTGCCGTTGACAGGCCCAGCGGGCCGGGCTAGCCTGCTTGGCCGCGAATCGGAAAAGGCCCGCGCTTTTCGTTCCACCCCTTCAGTTTGGACCTCCAGGTCCACCCCGCAAAGACCAGGGACAAGCGTCCCCGTGACCCCAGTCCCGCCCCCTCGCCATGGCACATCCCAAGCGTCGTATCTCCAAGCACAGAAAGCGCGTCCGTCGCTCTCACCTGGCCCTGGATGCCCCCCAGGCCAACCACTGCGCCCGCTGCGGTGGCGTCGTGCGCACCCATCGCGTCTGCGACAACTGCGGCTTCTACGGTTTTGATAAGGGCGGCCAGAAGGGGGCCGAGATCCTCCCCAAGGACGAGTTCTAGGGCACCTGCCCCTCGTCAGCTAGCTATCGCGCCCCCCGAGCTCTAGTTCATGCCCGTCAAACGCATCGCCCTCGATGTGATGGGGGGCGATCATGCCCCGGACGCCCTGTTGGAAGGGGCTGTCCAGGCCTGTCCCGCACTGCTGCCAGCGGAGCGGGTACTACTCGTCGGTGACGAAGGGGCCATCTCCGCCGGCCTGGAGAAGCTCGGTGGCAATCCTGGTTTCGCCATCCAGCACGCCTCCGAAGTCATTGGCATGGAGGAGAAGCCGGGGGTGGCCCTGCGGGCCAAGCGCGACTCCTCCGTGGCCGTGGCCACGGGTCTGGTCAAGGCGGGCCAGGCCGGGGCCGTGGTCAGCATGGGCAACACCGGAGCCGCCGTGGGTTCCGCCACCCTGGGCCTCGGCATGCTGCCCGGCGTGCGCCGCCCGGGGATCGCCGTCACCATGGAGCTGACCCGCCACCCGGTGACGATCATCGACATGGGTGCGAATGTGGTTCCCAAGCCGGAGCATCTCCTGCAGTACGGCATCATGGGCGCGATCTACTCCAGCGATTGCCTCGGCCTGGACCAGCCGCGCGTGGGCCTGCTCAACATCGGTGAGGAGCGGAGCAAGGGCACGGACCTCTGCCGCGCAGCCTTCGGGCTGCTGGACGAGAGCCCGGCTGTGGACTTTGTCGGCAACCTGGAGGCCGGCGACCTCTTTCACGATCGGGCGGAGGTGATTGTCACGGACGGTTTCACGGGCAACGTGGTTCTCAAGCTGCTGGAGGGCCTGTCCGGTTTCCTGCTCGGGCAGGTGGAAGAGCAGCTGGACGCCCACGGCGTCCAATGGACCGGCGAGGTCTTGGCCGCCGTCAAGCACAGCGTGGACTACTCCGAATACGGCGGCGCCCTGCTCCTGGGCGTCAACGGTGTCTGCGTCATCGGGCACGGACGCTCGGACGCCAAGGCCGTGGCCAACGCCCTCTCCCTGGCCGCCCGAGCCCTGGATGCGGATGTGAACGGCGACATCGTGCGCGGCCTGCAGGCGGGCACCTCGACGCCCTCCAGCCCCTCTCCCGAGGGAGGCCCCCGATAGTATTCCTTGCGGGCAATCTGCCCCCGGTGGGCGCTACAATCCCAGCCCAACCTGGACCCGGCGCTACATCCAGACTGAGCGTGCCGGCGCCCGGCGCCGCACTCCACGGCCACGCGTCGGGACCGGCCTCCCGGATAACCCCTGCATCCACAAGACGACTCCGATCATGACCTCCCGCGTGCGCGTTGGCATCGCCGGCATCGGCTCCCATGTCCCCGACAAGATCCTCTCAAACCGGGATCTGGAGCAGCTCGTCGATACCACGGACGAGTGGATTGTGAAGCGCACGGGGATCCGCGAGCGGCGCGTGGTCAGCCCCGGCGAGAACTGCTCCGACCTGGCCACGGCCGCCGCCGAGAAGGCGCTCAAGGCCGCGGGCATGGCCGCCACGGAACTCGACATGATCATCGTCGGCACGGTCACCGCTGACCATGTCTTCCCGGGCGTCGCTCCCCAGGTGCAGGCCAGCCTGGGCGCACCCCAGGCCAGCGCCTTCGATGTCTCCGCCGCCTGCTCCGGATTTCTGGCGGTCCTGAACTGCGGCGAGGCCTTCATCGCCAGCGGCGCGGCCACGCGCGTTTTGGTGATCGGCGCCGAGGCCCTGACCCGCATTGTCAACTACGAGGATCGCGGCTCGTGCATTCTCTTCGGGGACGGAGCCGGGGCCGCCGTGCTGACTCCCTTCGAACACTGCGACCAGGGCGAGATCCTGCGCCGCAGCCTGGGCGCCGACGGCAGCGGTCACTCGATGATCTGGATGGAGAGCGGCGGCACAAAGCATCCCCACCAAGGGGACGACTACGACAAGTCGCGCCACTTCATCGCCATGCAGGGGCGCGAGGTCTACCGGTTCGCCGTGCAGAAGATGGCGGAGTTGATCGAGACCTGCCTGGAGGGCACCGACCCGGACGACTTCGGCCTGGTCATTCCGCACCAGGTGAACAAACGCATCATCGACGGGGCTCTGGAACGCGTGGGCATCGACCCGGAGAAGGTGGTGGTGAACATAGACCGCTACGGCAACACCTCCGCCGCCAGCGTCCCCCTGGCCCTGGACGAAGCCCTGCGGGACGGCCGCGTGGAGCGCGGCAAGCTACTGGTCCTGGTGGCCTTCGGCGCAGGCCTGACCTGGGGCTCGGCCCTGGTGCGCTGGTAGGCGCAAGCGCTTCTGCGAGCGGCCCCTTCTTCAGATTTCGAGCATTCCCATGAACGAAGCCATCCTCTTTCCCGGCCAGGGCGCCCAGTGCGAAGGCATGGGCAGCGATTGGGCCGCCGCCCATCCCGAAGCCCGCGAGACCTTTGCCGAGGCGGATGAGCTGCTCGGGTTCTCCCTCTCCAAGGCCTGCTGGGAGAGCGGAGACACGGTCAACCGCACGGACATTGCCCAGCCAGGCATCCTGACCACCAGCGTGGCCATTGTGCGCGTCCTGCTGGGACAGGGCCTGGAACAGCAGGCAACCCCCTGGACCGCCGGCCTCAGCCTGGGCGAGTACACCGCCCTGTGGTATGCGGGGTGTTTGGACTTCGCCGACGCGCTCAGGCTGGTGCGCCTCAGGGGCGAGGCCATGCAAACTGCGGCGGAGGCCTGCCCCAGCACCATGGTCAGCCTGATGGGGGCTGACCTGGCCCAGGCGGAGGCCCTGGCCGCGGCCGGTGCTGATGAGGGCATCAGCCAGGTGGCAAACATCAACGGTCCGGGACAGATCATCCTCTCCGGCGAGCTGGCCGCCATGGACAAGGTGGAGGCCGTGGCCAAGGAGCACGGCGTGCGCCGCACGCGGCGCCTGGTGGTAGCCGGTGGTTTCCATTCCGAGTGCATGCGGCCCGCCGCCGAGCGCCTGGCGACGGCCCTGGCCGAGGTGGAGATCCGAGCGCCCCGCTGCACCTTCGTCTCCAATGTGACCGCCGCCGCCGAATGCGAGCCCGAGCGCATCCGCGAGCTCCTGGCCCGCCAGGTGTGCTCGCCGGTGCTCTGGGAGGATTCCATGCGCCTGGCCCTGGCCAGCGGCCACAGGAGTTTCCTGGAGCCGGGCCCCGGGAGTGTGCTGGCGGGTATCCTGCGCAAGATCGACGGCGAGGCGCAGGTGCGCTCCGCCGCCCGTCCCAGCGATTTGGAGGTGGCCACCTAGGCCCGCATGGCCGCCGTAGCCGCCCGCAGCATCCGGGGACCATCCTGGCCACCGGCAGCGGGCTGGAGCCTCTTTCCTCGCCCTGGATGCCTGCTAGAATCCGCACCGTGACTACTCCCCCCTCAGACAACACCGCGCCCCACGCCGGCAAGGTGGCACTGGTGACCGGCGCCTCCCGGGGCATCGGCCGGGCCATCGCCGTGCGGCTGGCCGCCGGCGGAGCGCGGGTGGCCTGCGTCGCCACCACGGCGCAGAACGCCGCCGAGAGCGCCGCCGCCTGTGCCGAGCTGACCGAAGGTGCGCGGGCCTATGGCGTCGATGTCTCCGCCACCGCCTCCGTGAGCGAGCTGGTGAGCCAGGTCCAGGAGGAGCTCGGCGGCCTCGACATCCTGGTCAACAACGCGGGCATCACCCGCGACAAGCTGCTCATGCGCATGGGAGAGGATGACTTCGACCGGGTGCTTGAGGTGAACCTCAAGGGCACCTGGAACTTCTGCAAGGCGGCCTGCCGCCCTCTGATGAAAGCCCGCGGGCGCATCGTCAACATCACCTCGGTGGTGGGCCTGACCGGCAACGCGGGCCAGGCCAACTACGCCGCCAGCAAGGCCGGCGTGGTGGGGCTGACCAGATCCCTGGCCAAGGAGTTCGCCGGCCGCGCCCTGTGCGTCAACGCCGTGGCGCCGGGCTTCATCGAGACGGACATGACCGCCGCCATCGACGAACAGGCCGCCGCGGAGCTCAAGGCCAGCATTCCCCTCAAGCGCATGGGCACCCCCCAGGAGATCGCCGACACGGTGGACTTCCTTGTGGGGCCCGCCGGAGCATACATTACGGGCCAGGTATTAGTTGTCGACGGGGGTCTCTCCCTCGGCTAGCCCGGTCCCCCTTCCTCTTATCAACCTCAACCCCATGGAGCCATCCACTGTGACCAACCCCACCATTGAAGAACGCGTGATCAAGATCGTCTGCGATCAGATGGGAGCCACCCCTGACAAAGTCACCCGCGAGACTTCCTTCATCCAGGATCTGGGAGCGGACTCCCTCGACACGGTCGAGCTGGTCATGTCCTTCGAGGACGAGTTTGAAGTCTCGATTCCCGATGAGGACGCGGAGAAAATCCAGACCGTCGGCACGGCCATCGACTACATTTCTTCCCACGGCTGAGGCCCCAGGCGGCGCCCGTCCGGGCGCAGCCAGTGAGCAGAGCCAACATGCGCAGAGTCGTTATCACCGGTCTGGGGACCATCAACCCCCTGGGGCCCAATCTGGAGTCCTCTTTCCCGCGCTGGATGGCGGGCGAGAGCGGCGTGGGGCCCGTGACGCGCTTCGATGTCTCGGCCCAGGCCACTACGATCGCCGCCTGCGTGGACTGGGATGCCAGTGAGCACTTCCGTGGTCCGGACCTGCGCAAGCTGGACCCTTTTACCATGTGGGCCCTGGTGGCTTCCGACGAAGCCCTGCGCGACGCGGGTCTGGAGGACATCGCCCAGGAGGGCGAAGAGGCGCGACACCGCTACGGCTCGATTCTCGGAACGGGCATCGGCGGCATCACCGGCATCTTGGAGCAGCACATCGCCCTGCAGGAACGCGGCCCGCGGCGCGTCAGCCCGCACTTCATTCCGCGCATCATGGCCAATGCCATCAGCGGCCAGGTGGCCATTCGCCATGGCCTGATGGGCACAGCCTTCACCACTTCCAGCGCCTGCGCTTCGGCCGGCCACGCCATGGGCATGGCCTGGCGGGCGATCCAATGGGACGAGTGTGACGTAGTGGTGACCGGCGGTTCGGAGTCGGCCACGGTGGACATCTCCATGGCGGGCTTCTCCTCGGCCAAGGCCCTTTCCACGCGCAACGACGACCCCGAGGGAGCCAGCCGCCCCTTCGACGCGGAGCGCGATGGCTTCGTGATGGGAGAGGGCTGTGGGCTGCTCGTGTTCGAGGAGTACGAGAGGGCCAAGGCGCGCGGGGCGCGCATCTACGCGGAGGTCAAGGGCTACGGCTCCACGGACGACGCCCACCACATCACCGCCCCCCGGCAGGATGGCCAGGGACCCGCCCGGGCCTTTGCCGAGGCCCTGCGCCACGCTGGTCTGGCGCCGGACGAGGTGGACTACATCAACGCCCACGGCACCAGCACCAAGTTCAACGACGCCATCGAAACCCGGGCCCTGCACCTGGCCTTTGGGGATCACGCCCGCCAGCTGGCTGTTTCCTCCACCAAGTCCATGGTCGGGCATCTCCTGGGCGCCTCGGCTGCCCTGGAGCTGATCGCCACAGCCCTCTCTGTCTACCACGACCAGGTTCACCCGACCCGCAACCTGGAGACGCCGGACCCGGACTGCGACCTGGACTACGTGCCCGGGGACGCTCGCGAGATGACCGTGCGCAACGCCCTCTCGAATTCCCTCGGATTCGGCGGGCACAATGTCTCCATCTGCCTAGGAAAGCCCGCCTGAGAGACCCCGCGCCGGCCGCTGGCGTGTAGGATTGGGCTGGACAGGGGTCCGCAGCAAGGACCGCCGTCTGACACAAGGCTCATTCGTTTCCCCAAGGCCCTCGGGCCGGATCCAAAGAGGCCCCAAGGGCCGGAGACAAACAGTGCACAGGAAGTTCGAGAAACTGCTTCACGAGTATAAGCTTGAGGTATTCCACGCGGACCATGACAAGCAGAGCTGCGACGAGATCGCGGCGGAGTGTCTGCAAGTAACCGATGAGGTCCTCAAGCAGAAATATCGCTACCACTTTCATCAGTTGCCGGACGCCAATCGGGCGGAGATCATCAACATGATCAGCAACTACACGCGGGAAGCCCTGCTGCCGCCGGTGGTCGAGAAGATCGTCGAGCGCCAGTTGCACATGGAAAGACGCATGGACGCCATCGTGCACCTGACCACCGCCATCCTGGAGGCACTCTCGGAGCCCAGTTCCGAGCAGGCCGTCAAGGGCTAGCCAGAACGACAGGTCGGCCCCAGGATTGGGGAGCCAGGGCCGGCGGCGGGCAGTTGGTCCGGCGTGCGCAGTGGGAAGCCTGAATCTGGTACGTCGCGTGGCTATGGTGTAGCCTGCAACCGGGGGCGTGAAGCGCCCGAAAACGCCATGAGCAACCGCTATCAAGCACAACTCGCCCGCTTTTCAGAAGCCGGGCAGGGGCATGTCCTGGGCTTTTGGGAACAACTCGCGGAGGACGAGCGCGGCCTGCTGCTGGATCAGCTGGAAGCCGTTCCCCTGGAGCTGGTGACGGAGCTGGGTAGTTCCCTGTCCTCTGACCAGGCCCCAGCGGCGGCCCCCGATTTGGCGCCGCCGGAGCTCTTCCCGCTCAAGCGAAGCCCCGAGCAGGAGGCGCGCGCCAGCGCCGCCCGGGCGAAGGGCATCGAGCTGCTGGCGGAAGGGCGCGTGGGCTACGTGCTGGTGGCCGGGGGCCAGGGCTCGCGCCTCGGCCTGGACGGCCCCAAGGGCATGTTTCCGGTGGGGCCGATCTCTGGCCAGACGCTCTTCGAAGTTCACGCCGCGCGCCTGGAGGCCGCCCGGGAACGGTGGGGAGCCCCGGTCTCCTGGTATGTGATGACCTCCCCGGCCAACCACGCGGCCACTGAGGCCTACTTTGCGCAGCGGGACCACTTCGGCCTGGGGGCTGAGAACGTCTTCCTCTTTCAGCAGGCCATGTTGCCGGCCCTGGATCTCTCCGGCCGCATTCTCCTGGCCAGCCCGGGCAGCCTCTTTCTGGCGCCCAACGGACACGGGGGCACACTGGAGGCCATGAGCAGCTCCGGGGCTCTGGAGCACGCCGCCTCCCGGGGGATCGAGCGCTTCTCCTACTTCCAGGTGGACAACCCACTGGTGCGCCCGGCTGATCCACTTTTTATTGGCCTGCACGCCCTGGAGGGGGCTGCCATGTCCACCAAGGTTATTCCCAAGCGCGACGCTGCGGAGAAGGTCGGCGTCATCGGCCGCGTAAACGGGCGCTTTGGCTGCATCGAGTATTCGGACCTCTCACCGGAGCTCCTGGAAGCCCGCGACGAGTGCGGCGAACTCCTCTACCGGGCGGGCAACACCGCCGTGCACATCATCGATCTGGAGTTCATCCGCTCCCTGACCGACGGTGGCCTCTGCCTGCCCTGGCACCAGGCCAGGAAGAGCATCCCCACGGTGGGGGAGGGCGGCACGGGCACGCAGGTGGACGGGGTCAAGTTTGAGACCTTCATCTTCGATGCCCTGGCGCGCAGCGAACGCAGCGTGACGCTGGAGGTGGAGCGCGCTCTGGAGTTCAGTCCCGTGAAAAACGCCGAGGGCAGCGACTCGCCCGCCAGCACCCGGGCCGATCTGTGCCAACTCTTCGCGGGCTGGGCCCGGGAGTGCGGCTGCGAGCTGCCGCCGGCGGACGGTGATGGCAATCTGCCCGTGGAAGTTGATCCGCGCAGGGCCGAGGACCTGGAGGAATTCCAGGCGCGCCTGGGCCAGGGGGCCGCGTTGACCGAGCACGGGGGCCCCGGGCACCTCTACCGGTGAGCCAGCCCGCACGAACCTCGCAGGCCCCCCGGGGGCCAGACCCTGGCCGGGGGCCAGACCCTGGCCGGGGGCTGGCTGGCAAGCGGGCCGGCGCCGACTGGCGTCGCAGGCGGACTGCGGATGTGACGGCCCTGGTGCTCATGGGGGGCACCTCCGACGAACGGGATGTGTCCCTGGCCAGCGGCCGCGCGGTTTGTGCGGCCCTCGCCCAGGGGGCTGGTTGCCCGGAGCAGGCAGCGCCGCTGCCCCACTCCGTATTGCCCGTGGAGCTGGAACCTGACGGCACCTGGACGGCGGCCGGGGGACGCTCCGGCAGCGCCGAGGAGATCCTGGCCGGCTGCCCCGGGCGCACGATTGTATTCCTGGCCTTGCACGGGGCCGGGGGCGAAGACGGCGCGCTGCAGGGCTTCCTCGAAACCGTCCAGCGACCCTATACGGGGTCCGGTGTGGAGAGCTCGGCCCTGTGCATGAACAAGCACCTGACGCGCCTTTTGGCCCGGGAGCTGGGCCTGGCTGTGGCTCCGGGGAAGTGCCTGGCCGCCGAGGACTGGCGCAGCGGCGGCCCGGACGGGCGAGCGCGCTTGCTGGCGAGCTTGGAGGAGCTCGGGCCTGAGCTCTTCATCAAGCCCCTGCGGGGTGGCTCGTCCGTGGGTGCCAGCGCGGCGGGCGATGGGCGCGGCCTGGGACAGCGTCTGGAAACGGTTTTTGCCACCGGCGATGATGCCCTCGTGGAAAACGCAGTCTCAGGGATCGAGGCGACCTGCGCCGTGCTCGAAACCGCTGATGGGGGAGCCCGGGTGCTGCCGCCGGTGGAGATCCTGCCGGCCCGGGGGCGTTTCTTCGACTACCAGCAGAAGTACTCGGCGGATGGCGCCCGTGAGCTCTGCCCCACTGAGAACTTGACGGCGGCGGCGCGCCGGGCAGTCATGGACGGGGCTCTGGCCCTGCATCGCGCGGCCGCTTGTCGGGGGGCCACGCGCACGGACTTCATCGTGCCACTCCTACCCGGGGGCGGGCAGGGGCAGCCGGTGCTACTCGAGATCAACACCCTGCCGGGCCTCACGGAGCGCTCGATCCTGCCCCGGGCGGCCCGCGTGGCCGGCCTCTCCTTCCGCGACCTGTGCCTTGAGCTGTTGGCCCTGGCCCGCCCGGAGAGTTGGCAGACGTGAGTGCTGCGCTACCCGTGGCGGTGATCGGTGCGGCCGGACGAATCGGCTCCTTCGCCTGCGAGTACATCGACGGTGCCCGGGAGGTCAGCCTGGCGGCGCGCATCGAGATCGCTGACGACTTGGCAGGCGCGCTGGCCGACAGTGGGGCCCGGGTTGCGCTGGATGTGACCGTGGCCGGCTTGGGATTGGCCCACGGCCTGACCATCCTGGAGGCCGGTCTGCGTCCGGTGATCGGCACCAGCGGTGTGGATCAGTCCGCTGTCGATGAGCTTGATCGGCGCGCCCGGGAGCTGGGCCTGGGGGGCATCGTGGTGCCGAACTTCTGCCTCGGCGTGTGGCTGCTGGAGCGCCTGGGGCGCCTGGCGGTGGCGCACTTTCCGGAGGTTGAGATCATCGAGGAGCACCACCCGGGCAAGCGTGACTCCCCCTCGGGTACCGCGGCCCAGCTGGCGTGCAGCCTGGAACGGGAGCGGGGAGCGCGGGCGGGCGCCGGGCCGCGCGGGGCGGTACCGATCCACTCCCTGCGCTTGCCCGGCCTGCACTCCAACCATGCCCTGCGTTTCGGCGGGTCAGGCGAGACCTTGACCCTGCGCCACGAAACCCATGACCTGGCTGCCTTCGGCCCGGGCCTGTTGGCGGCCATTGGTTACGCCGCCGAGGCCTCAGGCGTGGTCCTGGGCCTGGATGCGGCGCTGCCCTCCTGATCCTCGCCCGCGCGACAGGCTCGGAGAAACCCGCCGAGGGGAACCCTACGTGCCCTGCGGGCTTGGCCCCGGGGCGGTCTTGGACTAGAGTGCCCAACCCAAGCCAGGGTGGCGGAATTGGTAGACGCGACGGATTCAAAATCCGTTTCCCGCAAGGGAGTAGGGGTTCGAGTCCCCTCCTTGGTACCAACACCCGGGCACCGTCATCGGGGCCGCGCGGGCCGCCCGGCCCGCACGCACTCCCCAGCCAGCTCCACGCCTAATCGTGAACCAAGCCCAGCCTAGAGACGCCAGCAACGCGCCGCCGCCCCTGGCCGCCGGTCTCCTGCCGGCGCTCCTGCACCGCCTGGCCAACACGACGCAGATCCTCTCGGGGCTCAACTCTCTGGCGGCCCTGGGCCTGGGCCCTGAACTGTGGAGTGAGCGGGCCGCAGATGTGGAGGCGGCTTCGGAGCAGGCCCACGAACTCGGCTATCTCCTGGCGGTCGTGGGGTCCGGTGCCGGCGCTGACCTCCTGGGGGAGCGCCGGGCACCGCAAGGTCTGCGCTGGACGGTGGGCCTCGTGCGCGAGGGTCTGCGCCGCCGTGGGCTGGATCTGGGACCGGACCCGGAACCTTGGCCGCGCCTGTGTGCGGCAGCCCCGGAGGGTTGGCGCTTGCCCTGGGCCGTGGCGGAACTGCTTTGGATGGCCAGCGCCGATGGGCCGGCGGACGCGGAGCTGGGCTGGTCCCTGAGGCAAGCCGGTGAGGGCTATTCCCTGGACGTCAAGCCGCTGGGGGAGACTGTCCAACCACCGGGCGAGGATTGGCGGCGGGGCCTCAGCGAGCGCCTGCCTGGCACACAACTGGAGTTCCATGGGGACTCCTGGCGGCTTCTTATTCCCCCGAACTGGCTGACAGCCCCGACTGCGGGTGCGGCCCATGATTGCGAACAGGTGGTGAACAGATGAGTGGTTTTGGTTCTTTCCTCGGCGATGGCTTTGGTGGCTGCAATGAAGAGGCCCCGGAAACCCCGGAAGCCACCGGCCCCACGGAGCGGGTGGCGGAAGTACAGGCGATCCTGGCCGAGTTGCGCCCCATGTTCCAGGCCGATGGGGGAGACATCCTGCTGCTCTCGGTGGACGAGGAGGGCGTGGTGGTGGTGCGCATGCAGGGGGCCTGCGCCGGTTGTGGCGCTGGCTCCATGACGCTCTACGGCGCCATCCTGCCGCGCCTCCAAGAACGCCTGGAGTGGGTCAGCGAACTACGCCCGGGATAACCCGGACATAGTTCACTCGTGACTGGGCCTGTCTAGTTCAGCACTGCCTGGGAGGTGCCGATCAGCGCCAGGTTCTGATCCATCAGGACCGCCTGGAACTCGAGCGTGCCGGCGAAGGCTCCCAGGTCGTAGTACCGGAATACGGCCGTTCCGCTGCTGTCCGTCGGCAAGGGGAAGGGCTGGCGGCGCACGGCGGCGAGGGGCACGGCGAAGTGCAGGGGGAAGCCCAGGCCGATGTCGTAGGTGAACTCGTCGGCATCGTAGTAGTTGACATTGCCCCAGGTGAGGAGCACGGCAGCGTCCGGCATGCAACCGTCGAAGGTCACGGTGATGGCGCCGGGGACGGAACCTGAAATAGTGGCCGTGGCCCGCGCGGGGGTCAGGCTGACGCGGTCCGTCGTGTCGACGTTGAAATCATCGCGGCGGTAGATCATGGTCACACTGGCGGGCTGCCAGGCCTGGAAAGTCCCCGGCCCGGTGGCGGGCAGGAACTCCATGTTGCTCAACCAGTTCAGCCCGGAGGCCACTTCAGCCACGCGCGTACCAAAACGATCGAGCTGGTGGATCTTGCCGGAGACGCCGTAGAGGTTCTCGGCCACAAACAGGTTCTGGGAGGTGGGGTCCAGGGCCAGGGCCGAGGCGCCGTCGAAACCCGCTGCCAAGAGAGTGGCATTGGTTTCATCCAGCGGCGCACCCGAAGCCAGCTGGGATGGCGTCCAGTAGATGATGTCCGTGGAGGCCGGGGGCGCCGGGAAGGCCGGGTCCTGGGTGGCGTAGTAGAGCTCGCCCACGGCGTTCAGGGCCAGGGGACCGGACGGGCCGTCCACGTGGGCCACGGGCGTGATTGCGCCCGTGGCCACCTCCAGGCGCAGGATGTCGTTGCCGCAGCCCCAGCCGCAGATGGCGGCGCTGATCAGGGCGAAGTGGGAGTCCGCGTCGAAGACCGCATCGAAGTTGTAGGGCAGATTGGCGACCGTCGTGACGCCGGCACCGCCGAGGTCCACGCTGAAGACATCGCCGGTCTGGCTATCGCCGATCAGGGCGTAGGTCTCGGAGGGGTCGATCTCCACAAAGCTGGCCCAGACCGCGGCGGGCAGCGTGCCGAGGTTCAGGAGCAAGGAGCCGTCCGCTGCAAAGAGGTCGAAAGAAGCGCCGTCGAAGGTGACGATGCGGCCGTCGCTGAGCGTGGCATAGGAGGCCCCGTAGGCCGGGGCCGGAGAGCTGGCGCTGACGGCGAAGCCCGGGGCTGTGGTCTCCGTGGCCAGGGCGGACGCGGAAGGTGATAGGGAGCAGACCGCAGCGGCGGCCAGGGTGAGAAGGTGTTTACGCATGGGAGATCTCATTCGATACTTCGTCGAAGGGCCGGACCTCATGGTCGGCTCCGGATCTCCCGTGCGGCGCGCAGCGGGGAATGCCCGGGCACGTCCACGCGGCCGGCAGTCATGGCGCCAACCGCGGATATCCTGACTTGCCGCTTGCGGTTGCCCGACTGGCCTTCCCGGTGCGCTCCCCGGGGGCAGCGCGTCCAGTGGCCCGCGGAAGACATCCGCGGCGAGGGGCACCCATGCGACTCACAGTGGCGGGACCGTGCAGGAGTCAAACCTGCTTCCCCCCGGTGGCGCTGGAGGTTGTGAGAGGGCGCTGGTGCGCCCGAGAATGGGCTGATACTAGGCGTGCCCCGGGGAAGCGTCAAGGCCCGGGAAACCGTGGGCCGGGGTGCAGGTCTCAGCGCACGCGGCCGGGGATCGGATCGAGCCAGGGGCAGATGACTTCCAGGCTCTCTTCGTCCAGGAGCACCTCGGCGCGCCGGGCCAGGATGTCGAGCAGGTTCAGGCTGTGGGTGCCGACCAAGGTATCCTGGGCCCAGGCCGGAGGCGTCAGCTGGCACAGGATGAGCAGCAGCACACCGTGCAGCACCAGGCCCGTTGCCAGGCCCACAAGGGAGCCCAACAGGCGATCGACCAGGCGCAGGCGCAGCACCTCCAGGCTCTTGGTTCCCAGGCGCACCAGGAGGGCGGCCACAACGAGGGTGACCAGGAAGAGCGTGACCCAGGCGACGGTCGTGGCGCTGCGGGGGGAGAGTTCCGGCAGAATCCCCGTGGCATAGGGCACCAGACTCGCGGCCAGGGCGCGGGGGACCAGGACCGCCGCCACCAGGCCGGCGGCGCGCATCACCTGGCGCCAGAGGCCGGACCAGAAGCCGCCGAGGGCCAGCAGGATGAGCAGGCCGATGCCGAGGGTGTCGATCCAGGCCAAACCAGAGGAGGCCAAGCCAGTGGATGTGGGGTTCATGGGGGGATTCTAAGGCCGGATCGCCCGGTCGATCCACATTCCACCGGGGTCAGGGCCTACAATGCGCGACTCATCGTCCGCCTAATAACCCAGGAATCCATAGCAGCGTGAACCCAGAGACCAGTGCCACCAACATCGCCGCCGCGATCGGACGCTTGCAGGCCGAAGCCCTCACCGGGGCAGGCCTGGCGGGGGAATATGCTGACAGTTTGCACGAGTACTTTTCCCAGACCGCAGGCGCTGGCGGGATGGGGGCAGGGCCCGGCGGCGAGCTCCCGG
Organism: Planctomycetota bacterium; assembly: GCA_036011365.1. Lineage (GTDB taxonomy): Bacteria > Planctomycetota > UBA1135 > UBA1135. Next base: position 20,303 of record DASCNH010000121.1, read on the forward strand.
AGGATCCCGGGGCCCAGGCCCGCCACCTGGAGTGGTTCCTGCTCGAACGCCCCAGCCCCCTTTTGGGTGGGCCCCCGGTTCAGGAGCTGATGTGGGAGGAGGAGCCCGAGTTGATCGAAATCCTGCGCTCTTCCGTGGTGGGTGTCTTCGAACTCACCAGCCAGGTGGGCAGCGGCAGCTGGCTGCGCGATCTGGCGGGCTTCGGGGAGTATCCCGTGGTGGGCCTGGGCCAGACCACCGGATTGGCGGCGGGCGACTTGCTCATCGGGCGCCTCTTTCACCTGGGGGACGGCAGCTACCACCTGGCACCCACCGCCGGTCATTGCCGGGACGAGAAGCTGCGGGAGGCCCTGCGCCGCGACCTGGACCGGGCCCGGGAACGGGGCGGCAGCAAGGTGCTGCGCCTCTCTCAACCGGAGCTCGAGGCACTCTTCTGGAGCAACCCCCGGGACACGGCCCCCGGGGCCGCGCGGGCCGCGGCCCGCGCCTGCCTCTTGGCAGGAGGACTGGACGAGGAGCTGGGGGATGAAATCCTCGGGCGGCTCGCCCTTGTGCCCTATACCGGAGAAGGCCCGGTGGCCGGCGCCGGAGATGTGGTGGGGGAGATCCTCGATGAGCTCGCCTTCGACTCGGACCTGGAGCTGGGCGCGGCCCGGCGCCTGCTCGTGGCAGCCTGGCGAGAGTCCAGCGCAGCGGCCCCGGAGTCGCCTCTCGAATCGGGGCTGCCAGCGGGCACTGTGGAAGCGGGAGGCCGGGCCGGCATGCGTGATGAAAACGGCGTCACTTCAGACCCGACCCGGGCGGTGGCGCAGCTGCGCGCGGGCCTGGAGGCCGGCGGCGAGCCGGAGGCGCTCTACAGGCAATTTGAGCAGAGCCTGGGGCTGGAGGAAGGTGACGCGCCCCTGGATGGCATTGGCGCGGCGCCGGATTTTCCCGGCGTGGTCGGGGCGCTGGTGGAGGAGTTCATCTGGGACGCGGGGCGCGCAGGGGAGGGCGAGCAGGCCGGGTACTACGCTTGCCTGCGCAAGCTGGGCCGCTTCGGGGGGGACATTGGAGTCGTGGACAATCTGAGCGCCCTGGATCTGCTGCGCTTTTGCGCCCTGTGGGTGCCGGAGCACGACGAGGTGAGGAATGGCGATGAGGGGCGCGAGTTGCTGGCGGCGTTGGGACGCTTCTGCCGCTGGTGTGAGGAAGAACAGGGCCTCGCCTTACGGGCGGAGTTCACGACGCAGTTGCGCGGGCTCGCTGATTCCCTGCCGCGCATCGCCGAAGCCAACCGCCGCCGAACGCGGGCGGAGGAAGAGGAGCACGGCACTCTGTACGAAGTCCTGGCGGCGGAGCACGGGCAGCTCACCCTGTGTCTGGTGGCGGCCGACTCCAGCACCGGCACCAGCCCGGAGGTCAGGCCCGAGGTCAGCGGCGAGGTGACCCCGGAGCTCGCCGAGTGGCTCGCGTCCGGGGATTACCTCCGCGGGCGCTTGTTGGCCGACGGACGCCTGGCCGTGTACTGCAGTTATCCGCCAGAGGCCGGACCACTTTTTGCCTAGCCGCCGGCCGGACCGCCGGGGATTTGGATTTCGGTGATCAGCTCGCCATAGTCCTGCACCGAGTCCGGGGCGATCAGGTAGGTCTCGCGCACGGGGCCGCTGAGCACCCAACCCATGCGCGCCAGGTGTCCCAACAGGGGCGGATAGGCCTGGGCAACTTCCGGGTACGGTCCACCGATATAGGCGTAGATCACAGTGGTGCTCGGCAGGGTCGCGCCGGCCAGCGGCGGCCGCGGTTCAACGGGAGTGGCCACGGGCAGGCATGCCCGGGAGCGCAGGCGTTCCACGGGGACCGCGGCCGGGTTGTCGTAGTAGAGACCGAAGGGCGGACCACTGGGCGTCAGGCTCTGGGCCAGGGCCTCCCGGTGGAGTACCGGCAGCAGGGCGCCCGTGTCCCGGTAGGAGCCGGTGTGATCCAGATAGACATAGGGTTGGGCCAGGCGCTGCTTCCAGGAGCTCTCCAACTCGCCAAAGGGGGCGTGGTTGACTGGCAGGTCGCGCACGGGCACGAAGGTCGGCCCGCTGACGCTGGGACCCGACGCGTCGGGAGTGGCGGCGCAGGCCACGAGCAGGCCGAGCAGGCCGAGCAGAGAGTTGCGGGGATTGGGCATGCACCTATGGTGGGGGACCAGGATCCCCGAGGCCAGCGGTCGGCACCGGAATAATGCGTCGGCCGACCTGGGGCTGCGTCAGACGGGCCAGGGACCCGGTGAGATGCCGCGCCGGTTACGACTCACTTGCCCGCAGGCCTCGGGCCGTCACGCGCTGCGCCTGGCGTGAGGCCAGGCCTATTGCCAGTGGTAGGTGATGCGCAGGCGGCCGCCACTCCGGTAGCGCAGGCCGAAGGCATACCAGTTGTCCTGGCTGGACATCAGGAACTGGCTGCGACCGTGCACCCGCAGCGGGAGGCTGGCCGCCGTCCAGGGCAGCAGGGCCTCGCGCGGGCCGAGGGCTTTGTATGCGCTGGCCTGGGACAGGCGCGTGAAGAGCGGCGAGGTGTGCCCGCCGGGGCCGGTCCAATCCATGACTCCGTCGCCGGGGCCGGACTGGATCGCATAGTCCCCCTGGGACTGGTTGTGCCGGATCAAGAAACGCGACGGATCCGCCGGATCCATGACGTGCAGGGCCGTGTTGACCCGCTCCCAGGTCACCGTGTGGCCGCCATGGGCGGACAGGTTCTCGTACATGTAGCGGGTAGAGGTCCAGTGGGTGAGTTCGAAGCTGACGGAAACCAGGGTGCCCTGGCTCGCAGCGTGGCCGGGGATCGACACGATGTCCTCCCAGGCCTGCTCGTGGTCGGCGCCCGAGGGTGCCGTGGCCACGGCCAGGTGAGGTGGAAGGGAGACCATGTGTGTGGTCTCCCCTCCGAAGGCGTGTCCTGCCAGGAGGCCCAGGGATACGCATCCCAAGAGGACCTTTCTCACGCCCCGACCTCGTTTTCCAGTCTCTCCGCCGCTCGTCGCTCCACATGTGCCCAGGCTGTCCGTTTCCCCTTCGCAAGTACCCTGCATGTCTTGTCCTCCGTATTCCCTGTGATGGTCCCCGGCGGAGACCTGTCAGCCAAGCCGGGGGATGGAGAACTGCCGGTCACAGGTGTTAGCCCCAGTTGGCCTGCGAGAACGGCAATGGTGCGTCTGATAATATACCTTATGTTGCACCTCCATTTTCTCCTTGCCTGCGGCCCCCAGGTCTTGTTCCGGCCCCCAGGGCCGCTAATCTGCCTCCATGGGCACCCAAAGGGATGACGGCGGACAAGCGGGCCCGGACACCGATCCCGCCCCCGGGCCCGCTGCCAAGGGCGCCCCGCAGCCCCTGTGGTTCGAGGACCTGGAGCCTGGCCTCGTCTTTCGCTCCCCCGAACGAGTGATCAGTGCAGGGGACATCGCCGCCTTCAGCCGCCTGTCCGGAGATCACAATCCAATCCACACGGACGAGGAGCTGGCCCGGGCCAGCGCCTTTCGTGGCACCGTGGCCCACGGGCACCTGGTGCAGGCCGTGGCCAGCGGCCTGGCCTGGGACCTGGGCATCTTCCGCGGCACCCTGGTGGCACTGACCGGGATCGAGATTGACTTCGTCGCTCCCGTGAGACCGGACACCGCTGTCCGCCTGGAGCTCACGGTTTGCGCCCGCGAGGCCTCGCCGCGGCCCCGGCGCGGCGCGGTGAAGTTCACCGCCCGGGTACTCGACGGGGATGACACGCCGATCATCGAAGGCGCCTGGCGGACCCTCATGGGGCGCCGCCCAAAAGCGACGTCCTAAGCCACGAAAGCACCGGCAATCACCAGCAGCGGAGACAAGAACCATGGTCGACAAGAAGTGCTTCATGAACGCAAGCCGGATCTGCGATCTGACGTGCAAGGCGGCATTTGAGGTGGATGATCCCCTGGATCGAGTGGACTGCTACTTCATCTGGCTGGCCCACCACTTCGGCGAGGGGCTCTTCGAGTTGCGCGACAACTTCGGGGGCCCACCGGGACCTGGCGGGCCAGCGGGCAAGGGAGGAACATGGGGCTCCGGCGGCCCGGGCGGCTCCCCGGGCGCCGGCCCGGGCGGCGGCCCGGGCGGCGGCCCGGGCTCATCCCTGGAGCCCCCGGGTGGGCCGAGCGTCAACTGAGCTTCGGGATTTCCCCTGGCCGCAGCCCCGCCAGCTCCACACGCCCGTCGGTGTGCCAGTCGAGAACCGCCAGGCCCGCCGTGGGCAGGCCAAAACGCATGGTGCCCTCCACCGGCAGGCCCAGGGCCGTGGCCAGCAGCACCCGGTGAACCCAACTGTGGGCCACCAGGGTCAGTGTCTGTCCCGCGTGCTCGCTCACCAGGGCCCGCACGGCGGGCAACACGCGCTGCTTGAGATCCGTGAGGGACTCGCCCCCGGGAGCCCGCGTGCGGCCGCCGCTCCCCCACCACACCTTCCAGGCGCCGGGCCCTCCCCCACCGCCGGCGGGCTGCGCATCGAGTTCGTCCCAGGTGCGTCCCAGCCAGTCCCCCCGGTCAATCTCAGCCAGGCGCGCCTCGCAGCTGAGTTCGCCCGGATCGTCCACCAGGAGCAGGCCCAGGGCCAGTGTGCGCCCCAGGCCGGAGGCAATCACCGGGCCCGTGGCCGCGCCGGCCAGGGCCGCGGCCGCCGCCCGGCTCTGGCGCTCGCCCCGGGGCGAGAGCGGCACATCAAAGCCACCGTAGATCCTGGTGCGCCACTCGGCTGCGACCTCCCCGTGGCGCATGAGCAGGGTGCGTGTGGGCCTGGCCATGGGACCAACCTAGCGCCTCCTACGCCGCAAATCAGCCCTCTGGCGCATTGCCCGACGCTCCCCGGAAGGCTAGGTTGCGAACTCGACCATCCGGCGGCCAAAAGGCGCCTCACCCCAGGCCGCCCCGGACCAGCGGCGGCTCCTCCCCGCGTTCGCCTGGCCCTCCCCGGTCCCCACTGCCCAGTCAGAACAGATCATGTTCAAGATCCCCCTCCGACTCCTCAACACATCAATCGGCCGCAAGGTCCTGATGTCGGTCACGGGCCTGCTGCTCGTGGGCTTCCTCTTCGCCCACCTCCTGGGAAATTTGACGCTCTTCGCCGGAGACGGTGGCGCGACCTTTGACGCCTACTCCGCGGCCCTGGTATCCAATCCAGTCCTGCCCCTGGCTGAGCTCGGCTTGCTGCTGCTCTTCGGCGCCCACATTGCATTGGGCCTGCGGGTCAGCCTGCAGAACCGGGAAGCGCGCCGTGACCCCTACGTGGCCCGAGCCACCATGGGCCAGTCCACGGCGGGCTCGCGCACCATGTTGATCAGCGGCCTGCTGGTTCTCGTCTTCCTCGTCATCCACCTGCTGGACTTCCGCCTGCACGGCGGCGAGGAACTCCACGAGAGTCTGGCAGCGGAGGTCATTGAACGTCTGCAGGGCGGCCCCGGCGCACTGATCTACTGCCTCGGCATGTTGGCCCTGGGCCTGCACCTGTCCCACGCCGTGCGCAGCGCCTTCCAATCCCTGGGGCTGGCGGATCAGCGCTGCTATCCCTGCCTG
>DASCNH010000122.1:0-11398 GCA_036011365.1 Planctomycetota bacterium
CCGGGCGGCGCGCCTGGGCGCGGGCCGTCTGGCGGCCTGGGGCGCGGGCCGGGCGGCCCGGCGGGCGGCGGGCGGGCGGCAGCGGTGGAGCGCTGAGCTGCGCCGGGCGGGGATCGCCAGCGCTGAACTGACGGCCTTCCCGGCGGAGGTGGGCGCGCTCTGCGCGCAGGTCGGCCGGCGCTTCCGGTTCATGGTGCGGCGGGACGCGGAATTCTTGGATTGGCGTTATCTCAATGCGCCGAGCGGGCTGCACCGGGCCCTGGGCTTCTACGAGGCCGATGACTTCATCGGATATGTGGTCGTGCAGGTTCCGGATGCCCGCACGGGGATTGGGTTCCTGGTGGACCTCTTGGTGGCGGACGAAGGGCGCGTGCCCCTGTTCATCGGCGCCGCGCTCGATTACCTGGTGACCGCCGGGGCCAGCGCTGCTCGGGCATCCGCCGTGGTGGGCTCCTGGTGGGAGGCGCGGCTGGGGGCGGCGGGCTTCCTGCCCCCGCGTCGGGACGATCGCAAGATCATCATCCTGCATCCGAACCTGGCGGAACACGCCCTGGTCGCCGCGGCCCGGGAGCCGACGCGCTGGTACTTCACCGACGGCGATCGGGATGACGAGGTGCTCGCCTGATGGCCGCCGCAACCCTCAAGCACCGCCTGAAACTCGTCCTGCGCGAGGTGTGGGCCCGGCTGCTCTGGCACACGCCCCTGTGGCGCATCACCGACCGCCTGGCTGCGCCGCGCCTGGTGATCCTGGCCGGGCACGCCCTGGCAGGCGCAACCTCGCGAGTCGCAGCCCCGTCAGGCGCAACCTCGCGAGGCGCAGCCTCAAAAGGCGCAGTCGGGGTCCTGTCCGGGGAGATGGCCGTGGAGCCTGCCTTTCTCGGACGCCTGGTGGCCGCCCTCAAGCGTCGCCACGCCTTCCACACGGTGAGCGGCGCGCTGGCGGCCCTGGAAGCCGCGGCTCCCGGCACGCGCCGGGGCCTGGTGGCGCTCTCCTTTGACGACGGCTATCGGGACAATGCTGCGCAGCTTCCAGGGCTGCTGGCCAGTTGGGAGGTGCCGGCCACGGTCTACCTGGAGTCGCGGCCCCTGGAAGCTGACGGGCGGCGGCGCCCCAACTGGTACCACCGCCTGGCCTGGCTGGAGAGGCGCCTCGGTCCGGGCGCCGTGGCCCGCCGCCTGGCGGACCTGGAGGGCATGGTCGCCGTGGCCGCGCACTTCGCGGACGGTCACGACGCCGCGCCCGGCGAGCTGAAGCGCGTGCTCAAGTACGACGAGGCCCCCGGAGCGGTGGAGGCGGGCCTGGACCAACTGTTCGAGGCGCAGGGCGGGGACGCCGGCGCCCTGGCCGCGGAGCTCTACATGGATTGGAGCGGGGCGCGTGCCCTGGCGGCGGCGGGTGTTGAGCTGGGCGGGCACACGGTCTCGCACCCGGTGCTCGCGCGCCTCAGCCCGCGGGAGTGCGAGCGGGAAGCGCGGGAGGGCCTGGAACGCATCAGGGCCGAGGTGCCCGGCGCGCAGGTGCGTTCCTTCGCCTATCCCTTTGGGCGGCGCTGGGATTGGAACGCTGACTCTGCGGCAGCGGTGGCGCGGGCGGGTTTTCTGAATGCGGTCACCACCCACGCCGGGGCCAATCTGCGGGGGACGGAAGCTCTGGCGCTCAAACGTTGGGCGCTCTCCCCGGAGACGCGCCCGCATCTAATCGCCGCGGAAGCCTGCGGCGGCTTCGAGTGTTTGCGCAAGCTGGGCCTAGACCTGGCGGAGTAGGCGGGAGCAGGCCCGGGCGCTGGCCCGGGCGCTGGCCCGGGCAGAGGCCCGGCATATCCGAGCGGCCTCTAGTCTATGGTGTAGACAAAGGGCGCCGCCGGATCAGAGCTGGTGCTGATCACCAAGTAGGTGACGATAGCCCCGGCGAACAGCAGCGGCAGGATGATCCAGATCCAGTTCTCTCGGAGAAAGCTTCCCATGGGTCTATTTTAGGGCAAAAACCGCCGCTTGGCGGGGTCTTGTTAGAAAAGGGTGTAGATGAAGGGGGCCACCAGGGGCGAGCTGGCTGCCACCACCAGCAGGCTGCCGATGGATAGCAGGACCACGACCAGCGGCAGGAGGTACCAATGGCCCCGGCGCGTGAAGGCCACCAACAACTCACCGACCGTGGCCAGGCGCTGGCCGAGGTGGTAGAGCAGGAAGCCGCTGATGATGAGAGCCAGGAGGGCGCCCACCAGGCCCGAGAAGGCCGGCGGGATAAGGGCCAGGAGGGCTCCTCCGCCCAGGGCGATGGTGAAGACCACCGAGAGCAGGGCGCCCACCTGCAGATAGGCGCGCAGGGCGGATTCGTCGCCGTAGGTGCGGTGATAGGCGGTGCCGATCAAGAGCCAGAGCGCCAACAGTACAAGGGGCCAGCGGCGTGGTTGGGCAGGTGCTCCAGAGGTCTCGCCCAGGGTGGCCTCGGCCTTGGCGGCGTGAGCCGCGGGGAACAGTCCGCGCTCCGAGAGGGTGCGGTCCAGGAAGGCGGCGAAGGCCAGATTGCCGGCGGGGTTGAAGTGCCAGTCGCGCTCGTAGTAGAGGCGCTGGCCGTCCGCCGCGGCAGCGGTCAGGGCCGCGCGCGCGTCGATGGTCGCGATGTCCAGGGAGTGGGCCAGGGTCAGGAAGGTCTCCACCGGGCGGGCCGGATCCCAGTCACCGATGGTGGCGGGGAGCTGGGCTTCAATGTCCGCCCGGGCGGCTTCATCCACGACGGCCTTGTTGGGGATGGGGGCCACCAGGAGGCGCGCGCCGGCGCGCGCGCAGGCGTTCTTGAGGGCCTTCAGGGCGCCGCCCGTGCGGCCGGTGGCGGCCACGATGAAGCTGGGCGCGGGGTCGCACCAGGCTCCCCATTCGGCGAAGATCTCGGCGCCGCCGGTGGTCTTGAAGGTGGGGGGCGCGTCGACCGGAGCGAAGCTCTTGAGGAAGTTGGCCAGGGCCGTGCGCTCCCAGGCGGTGCGTTGGCCGGGGTCGGTCAACGCGCGGCGCTCAAGCGTGCCAGAGGTCGTGAAGAGCGGCTTCGGGTAGCGGTTGTAGCTCTCCTGGCCGTTCCAGTAGAGGTCGTTTTCATAGGGGAAGATCAGTACCAGGTCAGGCTCGAAGGCGGCGCCGTGGAGCTGGAACCAGCGCACTTCCTGGTCGGTGGAGTAGCCCTCGGTGCCGGCGTTGATGACCTCAACCCGGCGGCCCTGCGCCTGCCAGAGGTTTTCGAGCAGGTCGCAGAAGAGGTCGCGGCGCTCGACCGTGGTGCCGAGCACGAAGGAGTCGCCCAGGCACAGGACGCGGAAGACGCCCGCGGGCTTCGTCGGGGAGCTCGCCGGGTCATCCCGCAGGCCGAGGGCGTTGATCTCGTAGGTGGCACGGAACTCGTTCGTCTTCTTCGTGCCCACGGCCCCTGGCCGCTTGGTCCAGCCGAGTTCGGCATCGAAGTCATGCAGGCTGGGCGCCGGGGCGAAGCCCACCAGGCGCAGGCCGCCCTCGAGCACCAGGCCGGCCAGGACGGCGCTCATCAAGAGCGCCAAGAGGATGTTGACGGCCCTCATGTCAGCTCACCATCTGGGCGACGGAGTCACCCTCGTGGCGCAGGTGGAAGCGCGTTTCGGCGATCTGTTTTTTGGCCTCCGCGTCCACGATGAAGTTACCGAGCAGCAACAGATCCATGCCCGAGAGGCTGAAGGTATTGAAGGCGTGGGCCGGGGATTCGACGATGGGCTCACCCTTCAAGTTGAAGGAGGTGTTCATGATGACCGGCACATCGGTCAACTCGCCGAAGCGTTCGATCAGGCGGTGGTAGGCCGGGTTGGTGGCCTTGTAGACGGTTTGCAGGCGGCCGGAACCGTCCTCGTGGGTGATAGCCGGCAGTACCGAGCGCTTCTCCTCGCGCACCGGGCAGACATAGAGCATGAAGCGTCCGGGGAAGTGCTTCTCCGCGTCGGGGAACTCGAAGAATTCGTCGGCGCGTTCTTCCAGCACCGAAGGCGCGAAGGGACGGAAGGCCTCGCGGAACTTGATCTTGGAGTTGAGCAGTTCCTTCATCTCGCTCTTGCGCGGGTCGGCGATGATCGAGCGGCTGCCGAGGGCCCGCGGACCCCATTCGAAGCGCCCGCGGAACCAGCCGCAGACCTTGCCGTCCACCAGGGCCTGGGCGGCGTAGTTCAGGAACTCCTCGTCGTCGGGGATGTGCCGATAGGGGATGTCATGGGATTCGAGGAAGGTGCGGATTTCCTCGTCGGAGTGCTCGGAGCCGAGGTAGGCGTGGTCCAGGGCCGGGCCGCGTGGTTGGTCGAGCACGTGGTTGTAGGCCCAGTAGGCGGCGCCCACGGCGCCGCCGTCGTCGCCGGGAGCCGGGTGGATGTAGACATTCTCGAAGGGTCCGTCGCGCAGCAGCTTGAAGTTGGCCACGGAGTTGAGGGCCACGCCGCCGGCCAGACACAGGGAGTCCAGGCCGGTTTCCCGGTGCAGATGGCGGATCATCTTCATCAGGATCTCCTCGGTCACGCGCTGGATGCTGGCCGCCATGTCACAGTAGTAGGGATCCAGCGACTTGTCGCCCAGGCTGGGATCCCTGGGCGGGCGGCCGAAGTGCGTGCCGAAAGATTCGGCCAGGGTCGTGGTGGCCGAGCGGTGATAGGCGAAGTAGTCCAGGTTCTGCCACAGGCTGCCGTCCTCGGCCACATCGAGCAGGCCGTAGATCTCCTCCGTGTAGCGCGGCGTGCCATAGGGGTGCATGCCCATCAGCTTGTACTCGCCCTCGTTGACCTCGAAGCCGCAGTAGGCGGTGAAGGCCGAGTACAGGAGTCCGAGGGAGTGGGGGAAGCGCAGCTCCTTGATGATCTCCAGCTTGTTGCCGCGGCCGATGCCCATGGTGGAGGTGGTCCACTCGCCGGCGCCGTCCACGGTCAGGATGGCGGACTCCTCGAAGGGCGAGGTGAAGAAGGAAGAGGCCGCGTGGGAGACATGGTGTTCCGCGAAGAGCAGCTTGGCCCGAGGCAGTTTCAGCTCGCTGGAGATCAGGGACTTGATCCAGAGCTTCTCCGTGACCCAGAGTTGCATGGACTCGCGGAAGACGCGGGCGGAGCGCGGGAAGGTGGCCATGGCCGTCAGCAACAGGCGTTCGAACTTGACGAAGGGCTTCTCGTAGAAGACGACGAAGTCCACGTCGTCGATGGAGACACCGGCCTGGCCCAGGACGAAGTCGACGGCCAGCTTAGGAAAGCCGCTGTCGTGCTTGACGCGGCTGAAGCGCTCCTCGGAGGCGGCGGCGACGAGCACGCCGTCCTTGACCAGGGCGGCGGAGGAATCGTGGTAGTGGAAGGCGAGTCCGAGGATCAGCATGGGGAGTGGGGGCGCTGGCCGCTAGTCCTGGCGGCGGGCGGCGGAGAGCGTGTCGTTGGTGCCGGTCCAGGTGCTCCAGTTGCCGGCCCCGGGGCGCGGGCGGCGGCGGCGCAGGGGGTCCGTGCCCAGGCGGTAGAGCAGGGCGAAGGGGCCTAGCAGGACGAAGTACAGTACCGTCAGCAGGCACCGGGAGAGGAGCGTGCCAAAGCGGTGGGTGAAGCGTTGGAGGGATTCCATGGGGAGCAGACGGGGGTTGCGGAGCGTGCCCCGAGAGTACTCCATCGGCCGGGAAGGCCCCATCCTGGAGCGCCATCTGCCCGTGAAAACGGGCTCCGGGGCACCGCCATGGCCGGTTTTTGCTTCGGGCCAGGGAAGGCCCGGGGGACTAGCGCAGGCCCAGCAGGCCCCGGTGGCGCTCGCGGCGCTCAAAACGGCCGTTCTCGTCCAGATCCCGGTAGACCTCCAACTCCAGATCCGTGCCCTGTTCGAGGTTGGCCACCAGCGTCACCAGGGCCTCGGGGCCGGAAATGCGCCAGGAGCGGGCCATGGGGCCGCTGACGGGCTTGACCACCGGCAGCAGGTCACCGATCACCAGGCCGACCTCCGCTGCGGGCCCGTCGGGCAGGACGCGGGTGACCGAGGCGTAGACCCTGTTGCCGTAGCCGATGGACTCCACGGTCAGGCCCATGCGTTCGTAGAGCAGGCCATCCTGCTTGTCCCAGGGCGCAAACTCCGCCGTCCGGCGCTGGCCCCGGCGCTCGAAGACCAGGCGCACGAGTTGGCCCGGGGGCAGGTCCAGGGCGCGCATGCGGTAGGCCTCCGCGTCCGCCACTGCCTCGCCACCCAGGGAAACCAGGCGGTCGCCGGCCAGCAGGCCCGCGGCCTGGGCGGGGCCGCCGGCGATCACGGCGCTGATGGAAAGGTCGTCGCCGCTGCCGGTCTCGATGCCCAGCCAACTGCGGCTGGCCTGGGGCAGGAGCTGGTCCTTGAGCACATCCTTGATGTGGTCCACGGGAATCGCGAAGCCGATGTTCTCGGCCTGGACATTCATGGCCGAGTTGATGCCGATCAGCTCTCCGTGGATGTTGAGCAGCGGGCCGCCGCTGTTGCCGAAGTTGATCGAGGCGTCGGTCTGGATCAAGTCGTCGAATGACAGCCCCTCGCTGGGGATCTGCACATCCCGGTGCAGACCGGAGATGATGCCCGTGCTGACCGTGTGCGTCTGGCCGTAGGGGTTGCCGATGGCGACCACCTTCTCGCCCGCCATCAAGTCCGAGCTGGTGCCCAGGGGCACCGTGGGGAAGGGCCCCGCGCCGTCGATCTTGAGCAGGGCCAGATCTTCCTGTTCCACATGGGCGATCAGGTGAGCCGGGAAGGGGCGCTCGGACCAGTCAAAGGTGACGGTGATCTTCTCGGCCTTCTTGACCACATGGTAGTTGGTCACCACGAAGCCCTCCTTCATGGTGACGACGCCGGTGCCGGAGCCGTTGACCCGGTAGCGGCGCAGGCGCCCGAAGAAGTCCCGTGTTTCCGCATAGGCATCCGTCTCGATGTAGACCACCGCCGGTGTGGCGGCCTGGACCACCATGACCTCCGGCGTGATGCGGCTGACGCCGCGCAGGAGTTCGTGGACATCCTCCTCCGGCAGGTTCTGGGAGCAGGGCAGGGCGAGGGCGATGAGAAGGGGCAGCATGGCGAGGTTGGGTGGGGTGTGTGACAGGGACTCTACGCCCTCGTGGGCGGCCTGTGAGTCCGGAAACCGGCGCGGGCGCGGGTTCCCCCGGCAGCTGACGAGGCCCGCTGGCCCCGGGGCCGGGGGGGCGGGCTCGGAGCCGGGGGGCGGGCCCGGAGGGGGGGATGGTGGGCCATGCTGGACTCGAACCAGCGACCTCTACGATGTCAACGTAGCGCTCTAGCCACCTGAGCTAATGGCCCGCGGGCGGCGGCCGGCTGGGCCGGCGCCGCCCCTGTCCCGGGAAGTTTCCGGCGCCCGGCGCCTGGACCCTGTCCCGTGGGGGGCAAGAGGGTACACTCCCCGGCGGTTTCGTCCACCCCCTGTTTTTGCCGGTTTAGGATACCGCGCCGCGCGTCAGGCATCCGTAATCGACCCCTCCGAGGCCAGCGCCTCCCCTACCTTCCATACCCGTCGCCACCGTGAAGATCGGCATCCCCAAGGAAATCAAGGTCCTCGAAAACCGCGTCTCCCTGACCCCCGCCGGCGTGGAACGCCTGGTCCAGGCCGGACATGAACTGCTGGTGCAAGCCGGTGCGGGAGCCGGCAGCCGTCTGGAAGACAGGGCCTTCGCCACCGCCGGTGCGCGCCTCATCGACGATGTGGAGGCGGTCTGGGGCGAGGCGGACATGATCCTCAAGGTCAAGGAGCCGCTCAAGGAGGAGTGGCCGCGCATGCGCGCCGGCCAGACGCTCTTCACCTACCTGCATCTGGCTGCGGACCGCGCCCTGACCGAGGCCATCGTCTCCTCGGGCATCCACGGTTTCGCCTACGAGACGCTTGAGGTGGACGGGCACCTGCCGCTCCTGACACCCATGAGCGAGGTGGCCGGACGCATGTCGATTCAGGCCGGTGCCAAGTGCCTCGAAAGCCACAACGGCGGCGTGGGCGTGCTGCTCGGCGGCGTGCCCGGCGTGCGCCGCGCCCAGGTCGTCGTGCTGGGCGGTGGCGTGGTGGGCACCAACGCCGCGCGTATGGCCGCCGGCATGGGCGCCGATGTGACCATCCTCGATGTCAACCTCGACCGCCTGCGCTATCTGGACGAGATCCTGCCGGCCAACTGCCGCACGGTCTACTCGACGCCCATGGCCGTGCGCGAGGCGATCAAGGATGCTGACCTCGTTGTGGGCGCGGTGCTGATCCCCGGCGCCGCCGCCCCGCGCCTGGTGCGCCGCGAGGACCTCTCCATCATGCGCAAGGGCGCGGTCATCGTCGACGTGGCCGTGGACCAGGGCGGTTGCATCGAAACCTGCCGTCCCACCACCCACGCGGAACCGACCTACGAGATCGACGGCGTCGTGCATTACTGCGTGGCCAACATGCCCGGCGCCGTGCCGCGCACGAGCACCTTCGCCCTGACCCACGCCACCCTGCCCTGGACGTTGAAGCTGGCCGAGCTCGGCCCCGTGCGCGCCGTGCTGGAGGACGAGCACCTGCCCAGCGCCGCCAACACCTTTGCGGGCCAGCTGACCTGTGGTGCCGTGGCCGGCGCCTTCGACATGGACTGGCGCCCGTCCCGGGAAGTGGCCGCGGAACTCTAGGCGGCCCAGGCCCATGGGACCCCTCGCCCTCTTGCTGTTCCTGGCCCTGCTCCAGGGCTTGACCGAGTACCTGCCGGTTTCCTCCTCCGGGCACCTGGTGCTGGCGCGTCTTTTCCTGCCCGGCGGCGAGCGCTTGCCGGACGACGCCACGCTGGAGGTCTGGCTGCACCTGGGAACCCTGGGTGCCGTGCTCTCTTTCTACCGCCGGGAGATCGGCGCCATGCTGGCGGGCCTGCTGGGGCGCGGATCGGATCCGGCGGCTGAGCGCCGGCTGGCGTTGCTCCTGGTCCTCGGCTCAATCCCCGCCGCTGTCATCGGCCTGGGCCTGGAAGACACCATCGAGGCCGCCTTCGCCGGCCCCGGCACCGCGGCTTGCGGCCTGCTCATCACGGGCTGCTTCCTGTGGTACAGCCGCCGCCTGTCGGCCGTCACCCACGGACCAACTGAACTGGCGCCCAGCGCCGAGCGCCTGGCCAGCGCCGCGGGCTTCGGTGCCCGCGTCGCCCTCATCATCGGCTGCGCCCAGGCCCTGGCCATCATGCCCGGCATCTCGCGTTCCGGCGCCACCATCGTCACCGCCCTCTTCCTGGGCCTCTCCATCGAACGCGCAGCGGCCTTCTCTTTCCTGCTCTCGATCCCCGCCGTGGGCGGCGCCGCCATCTTGAAACTCCCGGACATGCTCAGCGCCGACGCAGCGGCGAGTGCGCCGCACCTCAGCCACCTGCTGCTGGCTCTCATGACCGCCTTCCTGGTGGGTCTGGCCGCCCTGAAACTCCTGCTCGGCATCGCCCGTTCGCGCCGCCTGCATTGGTTCGCGCCCTACTGCTGGATCATGGGCGCCCTGGCGCTCCTGGCGAGCTTCGGCTAGGACCGCAGCCGGCCGCCGGGCGGGGAGCGGGCCTCAAAGTGCGCTGACCAGCGCGCGCTGGTCAGATTGCCGAGTGCATGCATGCAGGGCGGCGATCCTGGCCCGCGGCTCCGCCGCTTGCGGCTGTTTGGGAGGCATCAATAACGGCCGCGGACTGGCGGCGTGCGTGGCTGCAAGTACCTGTGGCGGGCGGGGAGCGGAGCGCTTCTTCGGAGGGCACCGGCCAGCCGAACAGCTCAGTAGGTCCGGAGCCAGGCTCTCAACTGCCGGCCGGGGCAGTCGGTGGTCTTGAAGCGGTCGTGGGGATAGACGCGGGACTTGGGGATCGAGTGCTCAGCGCGCAGGGCGTCGAGCAGGCGGCGCAGGGCGGCGCAGGCGGCGGGAGACGGGCGGCGCAGCTCGAAGTTGCCGAGCAGGCAGATGCCGATGTTGCCCACATTGTTGTTGCCGCCGGCGTGGGCTCCCTGGAACTCCAGGGGGCGTCCCTCGAAGGTGCGGCCGGCCGGGTCGATCAGGAAGTGGTAGCCCACATCGCCCCAGCCGCGTTCGGTGATGTGGAAGGACTGGATGCGGCGCAGGGCATCGGCGGTGTCCGAGCGGGAGCCGCGTGGGGAGAGATCCGTGCCCGGGCCTTCGCCGGCGTGATGAACGGTGATGCGCGAGTAGGGCGCGGCTGAGCTGGTCAGGCGCCTGGCGACCGGAGAGGCGGCGCCCCACTCCGAACGGCGCTTGATGCCGAGGTGGTTGAGACCGGCGAGACCTGTCTGCCCCGCAGAGCCGCGTCCGGTCAGGTGGTCGGCACAGGTTTCTTGGCCCCTGGTGGCTCGTGCGGACTGGGCGGTGCTGCGGCCGGGGGTGGAGGCGACGCGCTGGAACTGGGTGTGGGCCCTGAGGATGCGCTGGCGGTTCAGGTCCTCTCTGGAGAACTCAAGCCAACCTTCGGCCAGGGACAGGCGGCCTTCGATGGTCCAGAAACCGGAACCAGGTGCGGTGGAAAGCCAGGCCTCGATGGAGTCGAGCTTCTCCCAGGAGGTTTGCTGGCCGACCCAGGGGGGAACGGCGCTGGGAGCGGGTAGGAGCGGCTCCGGGGGCAGTGTGCGCGGAGTGCTGGCGCAAGCGGTCAGGAAGAGGGTGGGCCCGAGGGCCAGGAGCAGCAGGTGGGCGGATGGGCGGGGCATTCCTACGGAATACAGGAGCGGGGGGGGCTGGGGAAGCCTGCACTCGGTTTTGCTCCCGGGTAGGGGCCTTGCGGGAAGCGCGACAGACTGTCCGGTGGTCACGGAAGGGGGCGAGTTCGCCTTCAATCGTGTGCGCTCTGTCGGAGGCCGGAGCGCCAATCTCCAGTGGGCAGATGTCCAGGCCTGAACCCGCCGCGCACACTGGAAAGCAAGAGCTGCCAATGCCCTCTCCGGCACCGGCTTTGGCTAGACTGAGACCATGAATCGAAGAACTTTCTGCACACTCACGGGTGGCTCCTTCGCTGCGCTGGCTGCTGGTCTCACATTCGGCTCAGGCAGTGAAGTCGAACCCTTCAAGGCCAGGTTCGCCCCACACCTGAACCTGTTGCCAACTGCTCCAGATGGATTTCTTGGGCAACTTCAGTTTGCCTACGACCTGGGCTTCCGCGCCTGGGAGGAGAACTGGTTGTCGCAACAGAAACCAAAACTCCAGGAACAGGTGGCGGAGTTCTGCAAGGACAAGGGCATGGAACTTGGTGTGACGGTGATCACCACAGGTCATGGCGTCAAGTTCTATGAGCCGACAAAGGAGGGAGCCGAGAAGGTCTTCAAAGACATGCGTGCCGGAGTCGAGCTGGCCAAGCGCACTGGCCAGACCCACATGACGATGATTCCCGGTCCCCGTGATGACTCGCTGCCGCGTGAGACACAGATCGAGAAATCC
>DASCNH010000123.1:0-7506 GCA_036011365.1 Planctomycetota bacterium
TGCCGCGTCTCAGTGCCTGGGCCGAACAGGCGCGCATCTTTGCCAACCACACCAGCGGCGGCAACGGAACGCGCTTCGGTGTCTTTTCTCTGATCTACGCCCTGCACGGCACCTACTGGCATCCGGTCTATGCGGAGAATCGGCCACCGGTGCTGCTCGATGTGCTGTTGGCCGAGGGCTATGACCCGGCCGTCTTCTCCAGCACGGCCATGAGCTTCCCCGAATTTCGCAGCACCGCCTGGGTGCGCATCGAAGACAAGGTCCACGACAAACTAGCCGGTACCGGCAAGTGGCAACGTGACGAAACGCTGGCGCGGGAGCTCGGCACCTGGCTTGGCCAGCGGGCTGCTGATGCCCAGCCCTTCTTCGCCTTCTGCCTCTTCGACTCCCCCCACATGCCCTATGCCTTCCCGCCCGATCTTCCGGGCCTGCTGCCCTGCGGCGAGGATCTGGACTACATCGAACTCTCAGGCAAGGCGGACGCGGCCGCCCGCCGCAATGTGATCAACCGCTACTGGAATGCCGTCTCCTGGTCAGACGAGCTCCTGGGGCGTGTCCTGTCCGCCGTCGACGAGTTGGGCCTGGACGAAAACACCTGGGTGATTGTGACCGGCGATCACGGGGAGGAGCTCTTTGAGCACGGTCATGTGGGACACACCAGCAACTTCACGGCCTCCCAGGTTCAGGTGCCCTTTGCGTTGCGCGGGCCAGGGATCACTGCGGGGATGGAATACGGCCCAACTCACCACGCTGACCTGGCGCCGACTATCCTCGAATATATGGGCGCAGATGCGGCTGTGCGCCACGCCTGGTGCCAGGGGGAGAACCTCTTTGCTCCGCGTGCTGACAGGCGCCGCGTGATCGCCACCTGGAACGAACTCGCCGTGTGGGCTCCAGAGGGCATCGTGCTGATTTCCACGCGGGCCCACGATGGCGACATCGTGTTCCATGACTACGACTGGAGCGTGATTCCGGAACACCGGCCTTGGATGGAGTCAGAGAGTGCGCGCCTGAGCGCCTTGACCGTGGAGCTAGGGCGCTTCCTACGCTGACTGTAGATTCGCCCTCAGGTGTTGCAGCGCCGCCGTCGTTCGAGCATCAGGTTGCGAATCGGGTAGATGGGCATAGGCACATAGCCCGCCAAAAAAACCAGGCTGTCCAGCTGCGCTGTGTAGACGATGTTGCCTACGGAGCCGGCCAGGGTGAGCCACCAGAATGATGTTGGGAAGTGGCTGAGCCCAGCGCGCTCGGAAGAGTACGACGGGACGAGGAAGCGCGTGCCCCAGATGGTCTGGCCCAAGAGGCCAGCCAGCAGGCAGGTGCGGGGCACACCGCCGGTCCAGTCCTGCCGGAGTGGCGAGAAATACAGCACGGCGGCCGCCGCAGCCAGGCCGATCAGGCCGGCGGTCAGGGGGCCCAAGCCGCGACCATGCTCCCCGCCGCGCTGCTTGCCGAGCCACAGATTACGCAGGTAGATGCTGGTGTTGACCAGGAATACGGGGATCAGGACAGACTCCCCTCGTGGCCGCCTGGCACCGGCCCGTGCCAGGGACGGCCAGCAGTTCCTGGGGCTCGCCAGCCGCCGTCGTCGGAACCAGCTCAGTCCGGTCGAGCGCGCGCCCTATGTCATTCTGCACTCGCGGGAGGTGGGTAACCGAGAGGTGCTGGTGCTGGGCGCCGCACCGGATTGACCGCGCCCTAGGCTTCCCGCGCTCCCGGAGGGCGCAGGTTGTTCTTGTCCAGGCGGCACAGCAGCCACAGGCCTCCGATGGAGGCCGAGGGCACCATCAGGATCGGGCCTACGATTGGCAGCAGGAAGAAGAGGCCGGAGACGATGCCGTAGGCCACGGCGGGCAGGAAGTTGCGTCGCAGGAAAGCCAGGCGCATGGCCAGGGGCCAGCCGCGTCGGGAGAAGGGGATGTCGAGCAGGGAGAGGGCCGTGGTGAAGCCGGCCAGGATCACGAAGAGGGCCGGGCCCACGCCGGGGATGAACTTGACCCAGATGAAGACGACCAACAGCAGGCCCGCCAGGCCGGCGGCCTTGATGGAGACGAAGAGGGTCTTGCCCTCGACGCGGATGATCCAGGCCAACCAGGACCGGTAGCGGCCGTCGAGGAGCGAGGCCAGCAGGAACGAGAGCGGGATGCCGGCGAGCCAGAGCCAGGCGACGAGTCCGGCGCCGGTCCACCAGAGCGTCAGGCAGGCCGTCGCCGGCAGGGCGGCGAGGACGGACAGGATCGCGCAGCGCCGCGTCGGGATGTCCGTGGGGCGTTCGAGGGAAGAGCGTGGGTCGGCGCCGAACCAGCGCGACTCCAGGCGGCCCTGGATCTCGTCCAGGAAGGGACCGGAGAGGGCCTCATAGATGATTGAGAAGGTCCACAGGACGGCGATAAAGGCGAGGGCGACGAGCAGCAGCCAGCTGCTGGCCTGGGCGGCCCAGGTGACGAAGCCGCCTTCGAGGATCCAGACGACGGCCTCGCGCAGCCAGCCCTCGTCGAGGCCGATACTCTCGGGATCGGTGATATCCACGGCGGCCACCAGGTCCTGGAGCAAGGCCCAGAGCCAGGAAAACAGCAGGGTGAAGAGAACGGTTGTGGCCAGAAGGGGTGGGATCAGCCAGCGCTTCACGCCGGAGGTGGTCATCAGGATGAACAGGCCCGTGGGCACGGCGCGCAGGCCGTCCACGGCCCCCAGGGCCGGCCCCGTGGGCGCGCCCCTCAGACTCGGATCGCCCACGGCCCCCTCCTGGCCCTCGGGCCGGGGGTGGGCGCAGTGGGGGCAGGGCAGGCTGGGGGCGTGATAGCCGCAACGGGGGCAGGGGTGCTGGGTCATGGCAACATGGTTTCCTATGGACCGGGGGGGCACTAGACTGTTGCGCCCAACGGCCGAGGAGCCCCTCCATTCTGCTCCATTTGGCCTCCTGGCTCCCGTCCGACTTCTCACTCTCATCCTTTTTTCGCGTTTCCAGGACATCTCCCATGGCGGCTTTCAAGCAACTCGACTTCCTCGACCTCGACGACCAGTACGCGGAGGATGAGCTCATGGTGCGTGACGCCGTGCGCGCCTGGGTGGGCGAGCGCTTCCTGCCGGTGGTGGCCGAGCACTTCGAGGCCGGCACTTTCCCCATGGACCTCGTCCCGGAAATCGGCGAGCTGGGGGTTTTTGGACCGACGACGCCGGAGGAGTACGGCGGCGCGGGCCTGAACAGCGTCTGCTATGGCCTCATCTGCCAGGAGCTGGAACGCGGCGACTCGGGCCTGCGCTCCTTCGTCTCGGTCCAGGGCTCCCTGGTCATGTTTCCGATCCAGGCCTTCGGCAGCGAGGAACAAAAACGCCACTGGCTGCCCAAGCTGGCCAGCGGTGAAGTCATCGGCTGCTTTGGCTTGACCGAGCCTGACTTCGGATCAAACCCGGGTGGCATGACCACGATGGCCCGGCGCGACGGCGATGCTTGGGTACTGAACGGCCGCAAGATGTGGATCACCAACGGCACCGTCAGCCAGCTGGCGCTGGTCTGGGCCCAGACCGACGACGGTATCCGCGGCTTCCTGGTGCCCACGGACACGCCGGGTTTCAGCGCTCCGGAGCAGAAGCACAAGTTCAGCCTGCGGGCCTCGGTCACGAGCGAACTCGTGTTGGAGGATGTGCGCGTTCCCGCTGACGCCATGCTGCCCGAGGCCAGGGGCCTGCGCGGCCCGCTCTCTTGTCTGACCCAGGCGCGCTATGGGATTGCCTGGGGAGCCCTGGGCGCGGCCCACGCCTGCATCGACGAGGCCCTCTCCTATGCGGGGGACCGGGTCATCTTTGACAAGCCGCTGGCGGGCTTCCAACTGGCCCAGAAAAAGCTGGCGGACATGGCGACGGACATCACGCTGGCCCAGCTCTACTGCATTCGCCTCGGGCGGTTGAAGGACGAGGGCCGCATGACCCACTTCCAGGTCTCCATGGGCAAGCGCAACCACGTGGACATGGCCCTGCGCTGCTCGCGGGTGGTGCGCGATATGCTCGGTGCCAACGGCATCAGCCTGGAGTACCAGGTCGGACGCCACCTGTGCAATCTGGAGTCGGTTATCACCTACGAGGGCACCCACGACATCCATACCCTCGCGATTGGCGAGGCCCTGACCGGCATCCCCGCCTACCGCTAGCCGCTACCGGCAAGGGACGGACGCGCGTCAGGAATCCGCAGGAGCGGTTTCGTTCTGCTCCAGCTCGCCCCAGGCTACTTCCAGAGATTCGAGCACACGGTCGAGGTGCTCAGCCTCGTCCGCCTCCAGGTTGCCCTTGGTCTTGTCGCGAATCATCAGGAGGTCATCGATGATCATGCGCGCACTCTTGGCATCGGAGCCCTTCTTGCCGGTCAAGGGGTTCTCCAGCATGCCCAGGGACATCATGCCCTGGAAGCTGAGGCGCGTGACCAACATGCGGAAGTCTCCCCCGGGCAGGGGCATGTCTGCGGCCGCGCGTTCAGCGCTCATGCCAGGCTCCGTTCAGTCTTGCGGCCCGTGCTGCCGTTGCGCGTGTGCGCCAGAGCAGCGTGGACGAAGCCGCGGAAAACGGGGTGCGGGGAGAGGGGTTGGCTCTTGAACTCGGGGTGAAACTGGACGCCGATGAAGAAGGGATGGTCGGGCAGCTCGACGATCTCCACCAGGTCCCGTTCAGTGTGGACCCCCGAGAGATGCATGGGCGAGGCGGCGAAGGTCTCGCGGTATTCGTTGTTGAACTCGAAGCGGTGGCGGTGGCGTTCGGAGATGGCGAGCTCGCCGTAGAGGTCGGCGGCCAGGGAGCCGGACTCGAGGGCACAGCCATAGGCACCCAGGCGCATGGTCCCGCCCTTTTCATGCACGTTCTTCTGATCCTCCATCAGGTTGATCACGGGGTGTGGTGAGTGTGGCGAGTGCTCCAGGGTGTGAGCTCCCTCCAGTCCCAGTCCGTTGCGGGCGTACTCGATCACGGCGCACTGCATGCCAAGGCAAATGCCGAAGAAGGGGATCTTGTTCTCCCGCGCGTATTGAATGGCGCTGATCTTGCCTTCCAGACCCCGCTCGCCGAAGCCGCCGGGCACCAGGATGCCGTCCACACCCTTGAGCAGGTCTGTGCCCTGGGTGAGCACATCCTCGGCGCGCACCTTGCGCAGGTGGACCTCGCAGTGGTTGGCAATGCCGCCGTGGGAGAGGGCCTCGTAGATGGACTTGTAGGCGTCGTGCAGCTCGATGTACTTGCCGACGACGGCGATCTCACAGCTGTCCTTGGTGGTCTTGATCTCGTCGAGCATGGCTTCCCAGTCGACCATTTCGGCTTCCGGCGCAGCGGCCTGCAGGCCCAGGAAGTCGATGATCTGTTGATCGAGACCAGCGCTGCGCAGGTTTATGGGCACTTCGTAGATCGAGAAATCCACATCCCGTTCCTCGATCACGGCCTCGGGGCGCACATTACAGAAGAGGCTGATCTTCTGACCCATCTCGTGGGTCATGGGTTGTTCCGTGCGGCAGATCAGGATGTCCGGCTGGATGCCGATTTCCCGCAGCTTGCCCACGGATTGCTGGGTGGGCTTGGTCTTCATTTCGCCGGAGGCGCGCAGGTAGGGCAGCAGGGTCAGGTGGATGAACATCACATCCCCCGGGGGCTGTTCGAGGGCGAACTGGCGCACGGCCTCCAGGAAGGGCAGGCCCTCGATGTCGCCGACGGTTCCGCCGAGTTCTGAAATGGCCACATCCACACCCTCGCCCACTCCCGCGTGGATGGCCTCCTTGATGGCATCGGTGATGTGCGGAATGACCTGCACGGTGCGCCCCAGGTAATCCCCGCGCCGCTCCTTGGCGATCACCGAGGAGTAGATCTTGCCCGTGGTGAAGTTGCTCGCCTGGCCCAGGTCGGCGTGCGTGAAGCGTTCGTAGTGCCCGAGGTCCAGGTCCGTTTCCGCGCCGTCGTCCGTGACATAGACCTCGCCGTGCTGGAAGGGGCTCATGGTGCCCGGATCCACATTGATGTAGGGATCGAGCTTCTGCATGGAGACACGCAGGCCGCGGCGTTCGAGGAGCATGCCGACGGCGGCGGAGGTCAGGCCCTTGCCGAGGCTGGAGACGACGCCTCCGGTGATGAAAATATGCTTGGCCATCAGGTGGTGGATTCGCGGACTGTGTCCGGGTTGCTGTGGGTGGGGGGGAGTGGAGACGAGGATTGATCTCGGGTGCGCGTGCGCTCCACGAAGGCGGCGTAGTCCCGCTGCGTGTCGATGCCCCGGGGGCGGTGTGTGGCGTCCAGTACGAGCATGCTCTCACCGGCCTCGAGCCAGCGTAGCTGTTCCAGGCATTCGCATTGCTCCAACCGGCCCACGGGCAACTCGCAGAAGCGCTTGAGGGCCGCCGGTCGCCAGGCGTAGACGCCGATATGGCCGAGATGACCGACTCCTCCACTGGAGGCCGTGCCGTGGGCGGCGGCGGCCGGGATCGGAGCCCGGGAAAAGTAGAGGGCGCGGCCGCGGGCGTCGCGTACGAGCTTGACCAGTTCCGGCCTGGCAGCTTCCTCCGCGTCCGCCAGTGGATGGCAGAGGGTGGCCGCCTCCACGCTCTGGTCGCAGAAGGCTCCCACCAGTTGTTCCAGGTCACGGGGGGCGAGGTCCGGCTCGTCGCCCTGCAGGCCGAGCACCACATCCCAGGCCCCGTCCTCCAGGGAATCCAGGACCTCGCGCACACGGTCCGTGCCGCTGCGGTGCTCGGGCGATGTCATGACGGCCTCCAGACCAGCGGCGCGTACTACGCCCTCGATCTCGGGACTGTCCGTGGCGACGATAACCCGCTCCAGGGCCGGACAGCGCGCGGCGTTCAGCGCCGTGTGAACCACCAACGCCTGGCCGGTCTCCGCCAGCAGCATCTTGCGCGCGAGGCGCGTGGAGGCCAGGCGCGCCGGGATAACCGCCACCGCCCGCGGGGAGCCGGGCTCCCGGGAGGCGGCACCTCCCAACTCAGCGCCCTCCGGCTTGCTTCCGCTGCTGCTCGAAGCGATGGGGCACTTCGTCAACAGATTGTAGCTGGTAGATCTGGTTGTAGAGCTCGATGAAACCGTCGCGGCAGGCGCAGAAAGCTTCGATTTCCCGTTTTCCGCTGCCCTTGAAAATCCCCATGTGAGTCCGACGTCCACCCAGGTCCAGCTCCAGGGACTGACTGGCGCGCCCACCGGCGGATCCGGGCGTGGCGTGGCGCGTGAAGCCCTGCTGCGAGAGGTATTCCACCAGGGCGTCGACCACCTCGTCCGTGGCCACCTTGGTGGAGGCCTCTTTGCGCACCGAGGAGTACAGATCCACTCGGCTGGTGTGGAGCTCGTTCACGAGCGAGAGGACCAGGGGCTTGGCGTGGCGGTTGTCCGTGAAGGTGACCGCCGTGGGCTGCGCCTCAAAGGTGGGGGACCGGGAAGCAGATGTGCTGGCGCAGCCGGCCGCCGAGAGGGCCAGGGGAGCCAAGCAGAAGATGCGGACGCAGAGGGTGCGGAGTGAGGACGGGACCATGG
>DASCNH010000124.1:0-8538 GCA_036011365.1 Planctomycetota bacterium
GTGCTTGGCCAGGAACGGATTGACCCACCAGAAACCGTCCGCGCGCACTGTGCCCTTGTAGTCGCCGAAGAGCACCAGCACGCGGGCCATGTTCGGGTAGACGATCATGAAGCCGAAGGGCACGATCAGGGGAAGCGGCGCGAGGAGCAACGCCACGGGAAAGCGGGACAGCGTGATGCCGAAGGCGATCAGGAAGGCCAGGTAGGCGAACAGCACGCCCCAGCCGCCGAGGGGCGAGAAGGGGCGTTCGGAGGATTCGGGCGTGGTGGCGCGGGAGAGGCTGGGCGTATTTTCCATGGTTGTGCTCCGGATGCTGGTCAAGCGGGGGTGTACAGCTGCGCGGGGCGGTCATTCACTTCTTTTCCGGGGGCCACCGCAAGGGGGAAACGCGCTCCCGGCTCGTCGCGCCAGCGGGCGCCCTTGGGCGTCATAGGACGCCTTTGGAGGAGCCCGCGGCGCGCTGATCGAGTATCCTGCCCGGCGCCACCAGGCCGGCCAGAACGCCCCGTCCGGCTTGACTCGAATCGGCCGAGCAGGCCCCTTTTTGCCTTCCCCTCCACCGTGCAAGATCCCCTCCGCTGGCTCTCAGTTCGCTACAAGCTGGCCCTGATGTATGTGGGGCTCAACCTGGTGGCCTTCGGCGTCGGCGGGTTTCTGATCTCGCGCTCGGCGCGCTCGGCCCTGGAGGACGAAATCCTGCGGCGTCTGGAGTACCAGTGCCTCACCTACGCCACGGCCCTGGACTCGGCGCTCGATCTGCTGACGCGCCGCACGGAAGACTTCGCTTCCGACGGCTACATCCGCGATCACCTGGGTCAGCTGTTGGTGGTCAGCGGAGCGGAGCGCACGCAACACCTGGAGCGGGAGCTGCACCGGCACCTGGCCGTCAACAAGCTGCCCATCGTCGGGGCCTTCAACGACCTGGCGGTGGTGGACCAGGAGGGGCGTGTGGTGGTTGCCGTGCACGACGCCACCAGCTCGAATGTGAGCGCTCTGGCCCGGGCGGCGACCAGGGAAGACGGGCTCTGGTACAGCGGTCTGCTTCCGCCCACGGCGGGGTCAGCCACGCCGACGATTGTGATCGGCACGCCACTTTTGGACATCCAGTCCGGCGAGGTCATCGGCAAGCTGCTGACCCATGTGCGCCTGGGGGTTTGGATCGGCGGGGCGCTGCGGCGCTCGCGGGGCGAGGCGCCGGAGGAGTTCCCGGATGTGCGTCTCAGCCTGCACGATGGTGGCGGCCTGGGCCTGGAGGTTCCGACGGGGTATGCACCCGGAATTGGGCCCCCGGAGGCCAGCGAGCCCCTGCGCACGGGGCTCGGCCTGCATGTCAAGGCCGGCGGAGCGCCGACGGCACCCGGGCGACGGGGCTTCATCGCCACCGGGGGCATGTTCGTGCGCAGCTTCCCGATTCAGTCGAATGGCTGGACGGTGGAGGTGGGCATGCGCTCGGACCGCGCCCTCATGCCGCTTTCCGGCCTGCAGAGTCGCTTTCTCGGCATGGGGCTGATTCTGGCGGCGCTCTCGGCGCTGCTGCTCTACTTTCCCATGCGCTTCTTGGCGCGCCCCCTGGTGATGATGAAGGACGCCGCCCAGGCCCTGCGCGAGGGAGACTACTCGACGCAGGTGGCGGTGGAGTCCAGCGACGAGATCGGCGACCTGGCGGAGTCCTTCAATCACATGGCGGCAGCGGTCAAGGAGCGCACCGTGCGCCTGGAGAACTCGGCCACGGAGTTGCGCCGGGAGCAGGAGCGCACGCGGTCCGAACGCGACCGCTTGGACACGGTCATCTCGTCCATGAAGGACGGCCTGGTGGTATTGGACGGAGAAGGATCCGTGGTGATCTCCAACGAGGCGGCGGAACCACTGCTGCGAGCAGTGAGCCAGGGTGGGGTGAACGCCACCGGCCATCATGTGTGCGCCGAGGCCGACAGTCGGAGCGAGGCGGATTCGAAGCAGCCGGGCAACTGCCTGAAATGCCTCTTCAGCGCCGACGGGCCTGGGCGTTCGTGTATGGTGGATCTGGGGCCGCGCACTTTTGAGGTTCATTCGACACCCCTGGCCCGGGATGCGCGCGGGCGCGCGGGCAAGATCCTGGTGGCCCGCGATATCACTGATCGCGTCGTGCAGGACGAGCGCCAGATTCACCAGGAGCGCCTGGCGGTCATGGGCGAGATCGCCGCTGTCATGGCCCACGAACTCAACAACCCCCTGGCTTCCATCAGCATGTTCAATCAGATGCTCGGCAGCGCCCTGCCGGACGAGTCACCCCTGCGGGAAAACGTGGATGTCATTTCACGCAACACCGAAACCTGCAAGCAGACCATCCGTGAGCTGCTCGACTACGCCACGGGCGCCGCGCCGGAGAGCGGGGCGGTGGACATCCACGAAACCCTGGAGGATGTGACCCGCTTCCTGCGTCCGATTTGCGAGCGAGCCGGCGTGCGTGTCATGCTCGAACCGGATGACGCTTCGGCTCTGGTCACCGGGGACGAAGTGCAGTTGCGGCAGATCTTCGTCAATCTGGTGATGAATGCCGTGCAGGCCATGGAAGGCGACGGCAGCGTCGTCCTCAGCACTTCCCGCGCCGGTGATCACCTGCTGGTGGACGCCGTCGACACGGGGAACGGCATCGAACGCGAGGCCCAGGGGGACATCTTCCGGCCCTTCTACACCACCAAGCGACGCAGTGCCGGCACCGGTCTGGGCCTGCCGACTTCGCGCCGCATCGCCGAGCTGCACGGCGGTGGGCTGGAGCTGGTGCGCTCGGATGCCACCGGTTCCCACTTCCGCGTGCGCCTGCGCTTGCGCACCATGGACGCATGAGCGCCCCGGACTACGCCTCCCTCGCGGTGCTCGTCGCCGATGACGAGCCTGATATCCGCCTGGGCCTGCGGCGCCTGTTGGAGACCCTGGGTGTCAGCGATGTGCGCGAGGCCGGCGGGGGCCTGGAGGCTCTGGAAAACCTCAAGCAGCGCCCGGCGGATATTGTTCTGACCGATCTGATGATGCCCGGCATGACCGGCGCCGAGTTGCTCGAAGCCGTCAAGCGCCGTTGGCCGGAGACCGTGGTCGTCCTGCTGACGGGTTTCGGCACCGTGCAGACCGCGGTCCAGTGCCTGCAGGGCGGCGCCGCGCACTTCCTGACCAAGCCCTTCGACAATGCGGAGATCACCGGCCTCTTGCGGCGCCTGGGGGCACAGGTCCTGGCGCGTCGCACGGCCGCCGGAACTCCCCGGCGGGATGCGGCCATCATCGCGGAGGACGAACGCACCCAGGCCGTCTTTGCCCTGGTCGATCGTGTGGCGCCCAGCGCCGTGCCGGTTCTGATCGAAGGCGAGAGCGGCTCCGGCAAGGAGGTCGTGGCCCAGGCCATCCACGCCCGCAGCGCCGTGGCCGACAAATCCTTCCAGGCAGTCAACTGCGCGGCTCTTTCTGAAACCCTGCTAGAGTCGGAGCTCTTCGGCCATGTGAAGGGTGCCTTCACCGGTGCCGACAAGAATCACGCGGGCCTCTTCGCCCAGGCCCAAGGCGGCACGGTCTTCCTCGACGAGGTGGCTTCCATGTCCCCGGCCTTCCAGGGCAAGCTCCTGCGAGTTCTGCAGGAGAAGGTCGTGCGTCCGGTGGGCGGCGGGGGCGATGTGTCCGTGGCCTTCCGCCTGGTGGCGGCCACCAACCGCGATCTGGAGCAGAAAACCGCCGCCGGCGACTTCCGCGAGGACCTCTTCTACCGCCTGGCGGTGGTGCGCATCCCGATTCCGTCCCTGCGCCAGCGGCCGGCGGACATCCTGCCCCTGGCCCTGCACTTCGCCACCGGCATCGCCGAGGTCTGGGGCCAGGCTGGAGAGAACGGTGAACGCAGCGTGCCGGAGATCTCCGCCGCCGCCCTGCGCGCCCTGCAGGAACACCCCTGGCCGGGCAATGTGCGCGAGCTCGAGAATGTCATCCAACGCGCCATGATCGTCTGCTGCGGGCCGCGCATCCTGCCCTTCCACTTGGGCATCGGCGTGGGCGAGGAGCAATTCCCTGGCCCCGGCGGCACAACCATCCCAGCCGGGGGCGTGGGCGCCGATCTGTCGGACACCAGCTACACGGACGCCAAGCGCGACGCACTCGAACGCTTCCAACGGGAGTTCGTCCAGCGCGCCCTGGAGAACACCGCCGGCAACGTCTCCCGGGCCGCGGCCACCTGCGGTATTACGCGCGCCGCCCTGCAGAAGATCATGCGCCAGCTGGGCATCGAGCGGGCGGACTTCGAGCAGGGTTAGGTGCCCGAGCTGAGCGGTTCGAGGTCCAGGGGGATTGCAAGACGCAGCTCAGCTCGGCTCGCCAGAATCAGGTGGTCGAATTGCCGGAGCTGACGCATGGCGGTAGCCAGGCGCGGAGCACAAGGCCCTGCCGGCCGATTGGGCGAGGCCAATCTGGCGGCCGCTATTGGTGGCGAATCTTCCCGAGGCGCGTGTGAGCGGTGCCCGACACCTTGCTGGGCGCCGGCCCGTCCTGCTGATGTTGAGGCACGCTGGCCAACTCCCGCGGAAGCGCCAGGTGCCTGGCACCGCCTGGCGGGTGCAAACCGGGGTGAGCACATTTGGATGTCCTGCCCCAGGCAGGTGCCTCCTGGCGTTGGCAGGGGAGAAGTCCCGCTGGCGCAGGGGTTTGCGCTCGATTGGGGGCTGGGGGGTGCCAACGGCCGTTGGCAGTAGAGGGGTTGGCAAAGATGCCCGGCGTTAGCTGGGACAGTGCGTAAGCGCCTGTGTGGTAGGGGTTTAGGGCGTTGGCGGGCGGCGTTTGTGGGTCGCGTAGGGGGCGGCACGGGCCTTGTTCTAGCGGGGGCACACCGAACCCCGGAGCCCTCCATTGTTTGTACACCGCCACATTCTATTTATCGCGACGCTGATCATCGGCGGCGGCCAGGCCCTGGGCCAGGCGCCGTCCCAGGACAGCTACGACTACTTTCGCCTCAACTGCACCAGCTGCCACACCATCGGTGGCGGCGACCTGACCGGCCCGGACCTCAAGGGTGTCCTGGACCGCCAGGAGCGGGACTGGCTGATTTCCTTCATGATGGACCCGGCCGGGATCATCGACGGGGGTGACCCCTACGCCCAGGAGATCTTCCGGGCGGCCAAGGGGCAGTACATGAATAAGATCCCGAGCCTCGACCGGAAGACTGCCGGCGCGCTGCTCGACCTGGTTACGTATGAGTCGACCCTGGAGAAGTCGGTCTTCGCCGGGATGCAGCTCTCGGATCGGCCCTTGACCAAGGCTGACGAGAAGCTGGGGCGCAGGCTCTTCCTTGGCCAGCAGGAGTTCGCCGCCGGAGGACCGGCCTGTAACTCCTGCCACACCCTGGCGGGCCTGGGTGGTTTCGGCGGTGGCCGCCTGGGGCCGGATCTCAACAGCGCCTATTCGCGCCTGGACGGGCGCAAGGCCCTCTCGGCCTGGCTCAGCGCTCCGCCTTCCGAGGTCATGGCGCCGGTTTTTGCCGACCATCCCCTGGAGGGGGATGAGGTGCTGGCCCTGGTGGCATTCCTCAAGCGTGCGGCCGCCTCTGGCGTGATGGAGGCCGAGCCCCAGACCCTGGACTTTTTGTTGGCCAGTTTCGGCGGCGCGGCTCTGGTCCTCATTCTTCTCGATCTCGCCTGGCGCAAGCGCTACCGGGCAACACGGCGTCCCCTCCTGAACCGGACAAAGGCTGGCAAGGCAACCCGATGAGCTACAACGGCAACAACCCCTACATCGAAGACAGCGTCGAGCCCCGGACCCGGTCCTGGGAGGAGTTCTACCGCAACCGCTGGCAGCACGACAAGGTCGTGCGCAGCACCCACGGCGTGAACTGCACGGGCTCCTGCTCCTGGAACATCCATGTCAAGGACGGGATTGTCGCCTGGGAGATGCAGGCCACGGACTACCCGATGCTGGAGTCCGGCATTCCCCCCTACGAGCCGCGTGGCTGTCAGCGGGGAATCTCCTACTCCTGGTACCTCTACAGCCCGCTGCGCGTGAAGTACCCCTACATCCGCGGGGCCCTGCTCGATCTGTGGCGCGAGGCCAAGACGGCCCACGCGGACCCGGTAGACGCCTGGAAGGCCCTGCAGGCCGACCCGGAGAAGCGTGCGCGCTACCAGCGCGCGCGCGGCAAGGGCGGCTTCCGCCGCACCTCCTGGGATACGGTGCTGGAGATGATGGCCGCGGCCAACGTGTCCACCATTAAAGAATACGGGCCGGACCGCATCGCCGGTTTCTCGCCCATCCCGGCCATGTCCATGATCAGCTATGCCGCCGGTTCGCGCATGCTGCAGTTGATGGGGGGCATATCCCTGTCCTTCTACGACTGGTACTGCGACCTGCCGAACGCTTCCCCGGAAACCTGGGGCGAGCAGACCGATGTGAACGAGTCCGCGGACTGGTACCACGCCAAGTTCCTGGCGGTCATGGGCTCCAACCTGAGCATGACACGCACGCCGGATGTGCACTTCGCCGCCGAGGCGCGTCACAACGGTTCGAAGATGGTCGTCTTCGCGCCGGACTTCAACCAGGTGGCCAAGTACGCCGACGAGTGGATCTCCCTCAACGCTGGTCAGGACGGCGCCTGGTGGATGGCGGTCAACCATGTGATTCTCAAGGAGTTCCACCACGAGCAGCAGAATGAGTTCTTCTTGAACTATGTGCGCAGCTACTCGGACTGCCCCTATCTGGTCGAGCTGACCGAACGAGACGGAGCCTTCGATCCGGGCCAGATGCTGCGCGCCGGACGCCTGGCGGGCTACGCCGACGAGCAACACGGCGAGTGGAAGTTCCTGCAGTGGGACCGCAACGACGATCGCCCGAAGATGCCCATGGGGAGCTCCGGCTTCCGTTGGGGCGACGAGCAGGGCAAATGGAACATGCTGCCGAAAGACGGCAAGGACGGCAGCGATATCGATGCGGAGCTGACCTTCCTGGAGCAGAACCACGGTGTCGTCCAGGCGCGACTCGACGACTTCGGCGAGGGTGAAACGCGCCTGCGCGGCGTGCCCACGCGCACGATCGAAACGGCCGCTGGGCCGGTGACGGTCACCACCGTGTACGACCTCCTGATGGCCCAGTACGGCGTCAGTCGCGGCTTGGAGGGTGACTACCCGGCGGGCTACGACGAGGACACCGTCTACACGCCGGCCTGGGCCGAGCGTTACACCGGCATCAGCCGCGACACCATCGTGCGCTTTGCCCGCGAGTGGGCTGTGACCGCCGACAAGACCGGCGGGGCCTGCACGGTCATCATCGGCGCCGGCATCAACCACTGGTACCACGCCAACCTGATGTACCGCGCCGCCATCAACGCCCTGATGCTGTGCGGTTGCGTCGGCAAGAACGGCGGTGGTCTGGCCCACTATGTGGGACAGGAGAAGTTGGCTCCGGGCGAGCCCTGGGGAAGCATCGCCATGGGCAAGGACTGGTACGCGGCCTCGCGCCTGCAGAACGCGCCCAGCTGGCACTACGTGCACACGGATCAGTGGCGTTACGAGCGGAGCTTTAAGGACTACCACACGATTCCCGCGCACCAGCCGGAAGGTAGCCTGACCGAGGGGCACACCATGGACACCAACGTGCGTGCCGTGAAGAACGGGTGGCTGCCCTTCTATCCGCAGTTCAACAAGAGTTCCATCGAGGTGGCACGCCTGGCTGAGGCCGACGGCGCCTCGACGCCCGAGGAGATTTCCGACTGGGTCGTCAAGAACCTCAAGGATGGGGGCCTCCAGTTCTCCATCGAAGATCCGGATGCCGAGGAGAACTGGCCGCGGGTCTGGTACATCTGGCGCGGCAACGCCCTGATGAGCTCATCGAAGGGGCACGAGTACTTCCTGAACCACTACCTCGGGACACACCACAACGACATTGCGTCCGACATGGCCAAAGACCATGTGGACCTGGTCAAGTGGCATGAGCAGGCGCCCAAAGGGAAGATGGATCTGGTCGTCGACCTCAACTTCCGCATGGACACCTCGGCCCTGTACTCCGACATCGTCCTGCCGGCGGCCACCTGGTACGAGAAGGCCGACATCAACTCGACGGACATGCACAGCTTCATCCACCCGTTGGCGGAAGCCGTGCCCCCCTGCTGGGAGTCGAAGTCCGACTGGGACATATTCAAGATCATCGCTGAAAAGTTCAGCGAGATCGCGGCCAAGCACCTGCCGGGCAAGATCAAGGATGTGGTGGCAGTGCCTCTGGCTCACGACACGTCCGCTGAGATTGCCCAGACGCAGATGCTCGATTGGGACAAGGGCCAGTGCGAAGCGATTCCCGGCAAGACCATGCCGGGCATCAAGGTCATGGAGCGCGATTACGCCAATCTCTACAACCAGTATATCTCTTTCGGGCACGGAGCCCGCAACGGCGGCCTGGGCGCGCACGGTACGCACTACGCCATCGAGGACTTCTACGACAAGATGGTTGAGGATGGCCCGACCAGCTCCTTTGGCGGCGAAACCTACCCGTCACTCAAGGAAGCGGTTCATGCGGTGGATGCTGTGCTCAACCTGGCCACGGTGACCA
>DASCNH010000125.1:0-20683 GCA_036011365.1 Planctomycetota bacterium
GACCAGGGCCACCTGAAAGCCGCGGCGATCCGCGTACTTCAACTGGGCCCCGAGCTTCTTGGCTTCCGTGTGTACCTCGCAGCCGATTCCAGCCCGGCGCAGCTCCGCCGCCAGGGACAGGTAGTCGTGCAGACGATCCTCGTCGAAGAGGGCCATGAAGACCGGTGCCGAGGTGCTGCGTCCTTGAATCTGGCCGAGCTCCTCCATGGCCGCCAGCAGGCGATCAAGCCCCAGAGAGGCGCCCACGCCCGGCAGGCGCTGTTTCGTGTACAGGCCAGCCAGATCGTCGTAGCGCCCACCGGAACAGACGCTGCCGATGTCCGGCAGGTCGTCCAGGGTGGTCTCGAAGACGACGCCCGTGTAGTAGTCCAGCCCCCGGGCGATGGCCGGAGTCACCGCCAGGCGCGAGCCGACCACGCCGCCGGCCTCGGCCGCGGCGACGATCTCCCCCAGGCGTCCCAGGCCGCGCCGCCCACCCTCGTGCTCGCCGACGAGTTCGGCCAAACCGGCGAGAACGTCCCCGGCTGTACCGGAAAGCTCCGCCAGGGAGAGCACGCGCTCGGCCTGTGCGGCGCTCACCCCCGCCTCCGCCTGCATCTCCGCGGCCACACCCTCGCGCCCGATCTTGTCCAGCTTGTCCAGGGCCCGCAGGAGCGGCGCGGACTCCCCGGACAGGCCCGCCGTTTCCAGCACACCCCCCAGCACCTCGCGGCTGTTGATGCGAATGGTGAACTCCCCCACGCCGAGCGTGTCGAGCAAGTCGTGGATCACCAGCAGCGTCTCCACATCGGCCACCACGCTCTGTGTGCCGATGGCGTCGAAGTCACACTGCATGAACTCCCGGTAGCGACCGCGCTGGGTGTTCTCGCCGCGCCACACGCTGCCGATGTGATAGCCGCGAAAGGGCACACCCAGGCCGCCCGCATGCTGGGCCATGAAACGCGCCAGGGGCACCGTCAGGTCAAAGCGCAGGGCCACATCACGGCCCCCGTTGTCCGTGAAGCGGTACATCTGCCGATCGCTCTCGGCGCTGCCCTTGCCGAGCAGGATCTCCGTGTACTCCAGCGCCGGCGTGTCAAAGGGACAGTAGCCATGGGCGCGGAAGACCCCACGCACCTGGGACAGCAACTCCTCCCGAGCCAGCATGGGAACCGGCAGGCTGTCCCGAAATCCCTTGAGCGTGCGGGGCTGGATGATGCGCTGGGCGTCGGCCATGGCTAGAGAGTAGCGCGGGGCCCGGCCCATTCTCCAGATCCTTCCTCGCTCCGGGCTTGGACTCCGCTCAGATGCGGATGTCTGGCAGCATCTTGCGCCCGGTCTCGATCAGCTCCACGACCCCGTTCTTGTCGAGGTTGAGGCAATCCATGAGGGCCGGGCCGGCGCGCCGGCAGGCACTGCGGGGCCCCTCGTCCTCGGCGGCGGCGCGGGCCAGGATGTTGGCCATGGCCACCAGGGCCACCACCGGTTCCGCCGGGGCCGTCCGGCGCGTGTCGTGGTGGAAACGGATGGCCTGGATCGAGTGCGTGGGCAGGGACCAGCGCCGGGCGAGCATGGCGCCGAGGTCCGTGTGGCTGAAGCCGAGCACCTCGCGCTCGGTGGAGACCGGCGAGGTCCCCTGTTCACGGGCCCGGCTCCAGGCTTCGATGAACTCGTCGCCCACGTGCTCGATCATCAGGAACTGCCCGATGTCGTGCAGCAGGCCACAGACATAGAGCTCATCCGTCGTCACATCCGAGCGCAAGCGCGAACGCGCCGCCGTGGCCACGGTCAGCTGGGCGGTCAGAATCGAGTGCTTCCAGAGCCCGCGCACATCGAACTCCGGATGGTCGTGCAGGTGGGCGAACAGATCGTAGACGGAGACGCGCAGGAGCAGGGTGCGCAGGCCGCGAATCCCCAGGATCGAGGCGGCGTGCTCCACGGAGACCACGGGCACGCTGAGGCCGTAGTAGGCACTGTTGACAATCCGCAGCAGCTTGGCCGTCAGGGGCGGATCGAGGCCGATGGCGGCCCCCACCTGACGCATGCCCGCCGCCGGATCCTCGATCAGGGCGTTCACGCGCTGCACCGCGGCCGGCAAGGAGGGCAGCTCGAGCTTCTCGCCCAGGCGTTTCTTGATCAGGTCCTTGGTCATGGAAGACCCCCGGGTATCGGCCAGGCCGGAACCGGTGGTGGGGGTTCTCCTTTATCGGATCGCGCCCCGAAAACCTTGTTGGACGGATGGGAATACCAGGAAACGGTCGCCCAGTGGGGTCTCCTACCCATCCAACTGCCGTTTTCGGTCCCGCCAGGCTGTCTCCGCCGACTGGGCCCCCTTCACCTCTCGTGCACGAGCTCGCCGGCCTTGACCACGGCACGCACCGGGTTGCGGCCGAACTCGTAGGTCAGGTGCCGGTGGCCCGGCAGATCCAGCACCAGGACGTCCGCCACCTTGCCCACCTCCAGGCTGCCGACGCGCTTGCTCAGGTCCAGGGAGCAGGCGGCGTTCAGGGTGGCGGCGGTCAGGGCCTCGGCGGCGCTGAAGCCAAAGCGCAGAGCGCTCCAGGTCAGGACCTCGCCCATGCTCTGGGTATAGCAGCTGCCCGGGTTGAAGTCCGTGGCCAGGGCCGGGGCCAGGCCGGCGTTCACCAGGGCGCGCCCGGGAGCCTCCTGGTCCTGGCCCAGGTAGAGCGGCACCAGGGGACACAGGACCGGCACGACGCCCGCCTCACCCAGGGCGCTGATGCCATCGGCGCTGATGTGCTCCAGATGATCGGCGCTGGCCGCCCCGAGCTCCGCGGCCAGCTCCGCGCCGCCCAGGGGCGTCAACTGATCCACATGCAGGCGCAGGCCCAGGCCCAGGTCACGCGCTCGACCCAGGATGCGCCGGGTCTGGTCCAGGTCGAAGACATGGGCCTCCGTGAAGATATCGCAGTAGCGCGCCAGGCCGGAGGCGGCCACGGCCGGGATCATCTCCTCCACCAGGAGATCCACATAGCGTTCCCGATCCGCCTGGCTGTCCCGATACTCCAAGGGGAAGTCGTGGGCGCCGAGGAAAGTCGGTACGAGATCAACTGCATGGGCGGCGTCCGCGGCGGCGATCACCTCAAGGCACTTCATCTCGTCCTCCGGCGAGAGACCATAGCCCGTCTTCGCTTCCACGGTGGTCGTGCCCAGCTCCAGGAAACGATCCAGGCGCAGGAGCAGGGCCACCAGAAGCTCCTCGGCGCTGGCGCCGCGCACGCCCTTGACGCTGGAGGCGATGCCCCCGCCAGCCGCGGCGATCTCCAGGTAGCTGGCCCCGGCCACGCGCGACTCGAACTCCTCCTCCCGCGTCCCGGCAAAGACCGGGTGGGTGTGGGCATCCACAAAACCCGGAATCAGAGTCCCCCCGGCGGCGCACAGCTCCCGCCTCCCGCGCCAGCTCCCGCGCAGCTCCGCTTCAGGGCCCACGGCGACGATCCGTCCCCCGTCCACGGCCATGGCGCCCCCCTCCAGGACCAAGATGGCGCCCAGGTCAGCGCCCCCCCGGGCCGCCGCCCCCCTGGGGGTCGCCAGCTCCCCCGCCCCGCTGATGAAGAGGTCCACTTCGCGCTGTTCAGGCACCATGGATGAACTCTACGGGGAAAGCTGCTCCGGGAACAGCGGAAGCAATGCTGCCAGAGGTGCCGGGCAGCGGGGCGCCTGCGCAGCTCTACAACCCGGCGCCGGTGCCGGGCGCGGTTCTGCGGGCCCGAAGACACGGGTGACCGAGACGTTCCGAAAACAACGTCGCCGCCGGCTCAGCGAGGCGCTGGCGGAAGGCCAAGAGCGCAATGGCGCAGGGTGACGACGCGGACTAGGTTCCTGGAACGCTGTCGTCGCCCTGCGCCCCGCCGCCCTCCATGTATCAGCCTGCACCTCCCTGCGCCGGCGACGATTGCGTTCCGGGAACCCATGCGTATCACCTGTCCGGCAGATACGCCTCCCGGTAGCCCCGAGATGGCGCCGGGCGCCCTAGGCCCCTCGGCGC
Organism: Planctomycetota bacterium; assembly: GCA_036011365.1. Taxonomy (GTDB): domain Bacteria; phylum Planctomycetota; class UBA1135; order UBA1135. Next base: position 3,989 of record DASCNH010000125.1, read on the forward strand.
AGGGCGACGGCGGCGGGCCTGGAACCACCCTCGGCCCCGTCCATGGCCCGGTGCATCTCCGCCCGCAGGCGTAGTCTGGCGCGGAAGACGATCATCTTGATGTTGTTCTTGCGCAGGCCGAGCTCCTCGGCCAGGTCGGCGTAGGAACGGCCGTCGACCTCTACCCACTGGAGCATGCGGCGATCGCGTTCGCCGAGCAGATCCCAGGCGCGGCGGTAGTGCAAAAGGAGCAGGCCCATGGAGCTCCGCAGGTGACGGATATCCTCCTCAGCGGCGGCGACTTGATCGGGCAGGGCCCGGGGATCCGCGGGTTCCTGCAAGCCCTCAGGCAGGGCCTGGAAGGAGAAGCGCACCGGCTGATTGGCAGCCCGCCGGACTGCGTTGGAGGCGATGGTGCGGGCCCAGGCGCCGAACACGCGCCCCCCTTCATCCCGGAAGCTGTGCCGGTAGCAGAAGATGTTGACGAAGGTGTCCTGGAGGATTTCCTGGGGATCCAGGGGGCGCCCTCCGGGCAGGATGCGGCTGCGCACCCAGGCCAGGAGATGGCGCCGACTGAGTTCGTGGAGGACCTCGAAGGTGGCGGCGTCGCCGCTGTCCCGCACCTGGGCCATGAGCGCCGTCTCCAGACGATTGCGCCAACTGCGCGGCTCCTCACCGAGCAGCTTGTCCAGGAGCACTCCCCGGGAAACGAGTTGAGCGGCCACGGGGCCGGAGAGGAGGGAGGCGAGGCTGGCGGGGCTGGTGGTGGCATCCATGCCCACCCCCAGCGCACGGGGCGTGCCGCCCATGGCCAGGCCGGGCGCGGGCCCGCCTCCCGCTGCCTCCGCGCCGAAAAGGCCCAATTATCAGGCCTGGCGGACAGGTTCAGTACCTCGGCGAGACATCCGACCGGCCCGGGCCAGAGCCGGCACCGGACCCGCGCTAGGGACCTGTCCAGCCAGGATTCTCCCCCGGGGGACGGTTGTTTCAGCGATGTAACGGATGGCCGTTACCTCAACATCACCCCGGCAGCCCCCGCAGTACCTCTTGAGCGGCCCCTTCTCAGGGGCCCGGGGTGGGCTAGGATATGTACTGGGAAACGGACTCCCCCCAGTCCGCCCCGTCACCTCCCGAACAAGAATCTTGAACACCTGCCCACCTGCGCTGCTCGCCGCCGCGCCACCTGCCAACCTCATCCAGAGCGAACTGGAAGCGGTACTCTGGACCCTGGCCGCCCTGCTGCTGGCGGCGGCCTTCGCCACCCTGCGCGGGGCCCTGGTCCACTCCCACCCGGACCGCCTCCTCGACCGCGCCCGGGATGCTGAACAACGCTCGCGCCTGACGCCCCTGCTAGCCCGCGCAGACACCCTGGCCACCTCCGCCGGCCTCTTCAAGCTCACCTCGGAGCTGGCCTTTCTGGCCCTCGTGCTGGACCTGCTCTCCACCGACGGCGCTCTCAACTGGACCAACTTCGGCCTGGGCCTGGCCATCGGCGCCCCCCTGTTGCTGCTCTTTGCCGAAGGGCTTCCGGCGGCCATCGCGCGCCGCCACGGCGATAGCCTGCTACTCAGGACCCTGGGCGCTTTCCACGCCTTCCAATGGCCATTGGCCCTGCCTGTGGCGCTCCTGGAGGGCCTGCGCCGCACGCTCCTGCGCGCCCTGGGCCTGCCCGTCGCCACGGACTCGGCCCGGCGCATCGTGGAAGGCCTGCGCGAGGTCATCGAGGAGAACGCGGACGCCGGCGACCTTGATGAAACCGAGCGCGAGCTGCTCGAAAACGTGATGGAGTTCCGCGATGTTGATGTGGCGGCCATCATGACACCGCGCACGGAGATTCACGGCGTCAGCGCCGACAAGGGCCTGCGCGAGGTCGTCATCCTGGCCGCCGACTCCGGGCACAGTCGCATCCCGATCTTTGAGGACTCGCCCGACTCGATCATTGGCACCATCGAGGCCCGGGACATCCTGCAGGTCCTGGCCCGCGACGCCTTCGCCTCAACCACCCTGCGCGACATCCTGCACCCGGCCTTCTTCACGCCGGAGACGCGCCACCTCTCTGACCTGGTGGATGACTTCCGCCGAGAAAAAGTCAAGATGGCCATCGTGCTCGACGAGTACGGCGGCACCGCCGGCCTCGTGACCCTCGGCGATGTTGTGGCCGAGGTCTTCGGCGAGATCTCTGACGAGTTCGACACGGAGGAACCCAGCCCCCTGCGCATCCTGGGCAACGGCCTGGCGGAGGCCATGGGAAACCTGCGGGTGGCGGAGGTCAACGAAGCCCTCGACCTCGATCTGCCGGAAGAAGAGGATTTCGAGACCCTGGCCGGCTATGTCCTCTCTGAACTGGGACACTTCCCCAAGCCCGGTGAGAGCTTCACCCGCGAGAACGTCACCTACTCGATCATCGAAGCCAACGATCGACGAGTCCTGCGCGTCGCCATTCGCACGGGAGCGGCGCGGGCCAGCGCCTGAGCGTCCGTGGCCCTGGTCAACGACGAGGCTCTGGTTCTGCGGCGCTATCCCTGGGGGGAATCCTCGCTCATCGTCCACCTGCTCACGCCCCGGCACGGCCGCGTGCATCTCACGGCGCGCGGCGTGTTCCGCCCCACGGCGCGCTACTTCGCCGCCCTGGACCTCTTCGACACGCTGGAAATCGAATACTCCATGGGCCCGCACCAGGAGCTCGGCAACCTGCGCCGGGCAATCATCACGCGCCGCCGGCCCAGCGTCTGCACCAGCCTCCCGGCCTATCGCACTGGACTGGCGGCCCTGGAACTGGCTGACATCGCCGCGCGCCCGGGCCAGTCAGAGCGCCCCCTGTTCACCCTCACGGAAGCAGCCCTCGAACGGCTGGAGGGCGGCCAAAGTTCACTGGCGGTCTCGCGCGTCATCTTCGAGCTGGAGTACCTCAGCGCCCTGGGCCTGGCACCGGCCCTCTCCCGCTGTGCCGCCTGCGATGGCGAGGCCCCCGCACCACCAGAGAATCCCCTGCGCGTTCCCTTCTCCGCCGGAGCCGGGGGCCGCCTGTGCTCCCCCTGCGCGGCGGAAGCCCAGGACGCGGGCCGCCGCGTCGGAACCATGCCGGAGGATGTGCTGGAGGCGGCTGCGACCTTGGCCGGGATGGCCCCCATCCGAGCCCAGGCCGAGGCCCAGGACCCTCTCCCATCCGGTGATGCCACGCCCCACCTGCCCGAGGAGCTCCTCAGCCGCGTGCGCGACTTCCTGGAGCGCTTCCTCGACTTCCACCTGGAGACGCGCCCCCGCAGCCACGAGGCCTTCCTCGCCTCACCCAACCGCAATGCCCGGAAAGCCGCCGGGGGCGCGCCGGAGCCCCGGCCAGCTCAGGCCGGGGCAGCACCCGCGAACTGCCGGCGGAAAACGCCCGCCCCTTGACCCCGCGCCACCCGGGCTGCGATGGTATGGCCCGTGAAACGCGCCCTCAGATTCCTCCGGTCCCACGCCTTCTTCGCCCTGGCCCCCCCCATGGCCCTGGCCCTCCTTTCGGGCTGCTCCTCGCTCAGCCGCGCCTTTGGCGGCACTGGACTACCGGGCAGTTACAGCGTCGAGGAGGTCCCCTCCGCCGTGGCCGCGGCCGAGCAGGACCTGGCGGACGGCCACCCGGAATTGGCCTTCGACCGCCTGCGGGTGGCCCGGGAAACCCGCGGCCTCGATCCCGGTCTGCGCGGTCACCTCAGCGCGCTGCTAGAGCGAGCCTCAGCCGAGCTGATCGAGGAACTCTCAAGTGGCGACGCGGACGCAGACCGCTTGGCCTCGTTCCTCGATATGGAGCTGCCGCGCCAGATCGCCGTGACCGCCGCCGTGCGAGCCGCCGCCCTGCGCGTCGCCGAGGGTGAACAGCGCCTGGCCTTCAGGCTTATCCAGCGCCTGGATGAGAAATACCCGACGCACCACGAGCGTGCCGCAGCCGGCGCCGTACTGGCGGATGCCGGGCTCTCCCTGGCCGCCGACGACGGACACTTCCTGGGCCTGTTTGCCAAGCGCGACAACGCCAAGCCGATCCTCTCATATCTGACCATCAACTACCCCTCGGAACCGCGCTGCGACGAGGCCTATGCCACGCTGGCCGCCATCGATGAGGAAAATGGCATGTGGCACGACGCCATCTTGGCTCACGAGGATTTGCTCATGTGGCATTCCGACAGCCCCCTGGCTCCCGCCAGCCAGGCGCGCATTCCCCACCTGCGCCTGGTCGCCCTCAGCAGCCCCGAGTACGACCAGCGCGAACTCATCTGGGCGCGCAACGACCTGGAAATCTGGTTGGCTGATTTCGGAACCGAGAGCGCCGAGGCCGCACAGGTGCAGGGCGACCTGGAAGACACCCTGCGCCGCCTGGTGGAGAGCGACCTCTCAATTGCCTCCTTCTACCGCCGCGTGGACAACGACTACGGCCGCCAGCTCCACGCCCACCGGGCCCTCGGCAATGCCCGCGAGCTTTCCGATGGGAGGCTGATCAGCCGGGCCACGGAAATGCTCGGGGAGGAGTTCGGCGCGCCCTCCTACAATTCAGATTCCCCCGGCCCAGGGTGAGAGCCTACGCCCAATCCCCGCTGGCCCTGGCGCCCTGCGTGGCCCTCTTGCTCCTGGCCGTCACCTCCTGTGGCTACAGCACGGGCCTCGTTCCACCGGCCCCCGCGCGCACCGTCGGCGTGGACTTTTTCGGCAACGAGGGTCAGCTCCCGGATCTCGAACGCGACCTCCACCGGCAGCTCGTGCGCTCCCTGGGCAACCTGGTGGCCGCACCCCTGGCAGATCCCCGGCGAGCGGACGCCACCATACGCGGCCGCATCCTCTCAACCACGCGGCGCGGCGGCGTGCGCGGCCCGGATAACAGGCTGCTGGAAAGCGGCCTGCACATCGCCGTGGAGGCCCGGCTCTGGGGCCCGGACGGCCCCCTGGGCCCCGCCGTGCGTCAGGACACCTGGGTCGGCATCCGCCTGGACCGCCTGGGCCGCGAAGCCCAGGCCCGGGAGCGGGCCCTGGCCCAGCTGGCAGATTCCTTGGTGTTGGAGCTCTTCGCCAACCCCCCCGGGGCCGAAGTCACCGGGGAGTAGCCCCCCAGGCCCTCATCCAGCGCCCGCATTCGATCCCAGGATGCGCAAACCGCCGGCCATGAGCTGGCCTTCCCCCAGCGGTCGCCCCCATCCAGCGCAGGCGGTTTTTTCTTTCCGGCGGTTCGGCGAGAATGGGAGCCACTCGGGAGGGTAGATTGACGAGCGCTCGGGGGCCCTCAAGCGCTCTCCATAGGGCGCCGCCGCCCCCCCGCCCCCTCCTCAATAGGCCTTGGCCTACCCCTGGAGGTCCACGCACCAGCGGTCGATAGAGAAACCATGAGCGAGCAACCCCCCCCCCAGCCAGATCGCCAGCGGCGCAGGTCCTTCGGGTCCTTCCTGCTCTTCCTCGCCGTCCTGATGGCGGTACTCTTCGCCTTTGGCGACCACTCCTTCCGCCCCCAGGCGGAGCTGAGCCAGGATCAGTTCGAGTGGGCGCTCTACACCGGCGAGGTGGACCAGCAGCAGTTCAAGGGCACGAACCTGATCGAGGGTACCCTGCGCGATGGACGCGCCTTCAAGGTCAGCTTCACGAACCTCGCCGACCGCGAGGCGCTCTACCAGCAGTTGAAGGCCGTGCCCGCCTACAAGCCTGTCAGCCCGACGCATCTCACACGCGCCCTGGATGAGGGCTGGTACCAACCGGAAACTGCCCGCATCGTCACCGCCTACCTGGAACCGGTGATACCTGATTCCGATGCCCTGGTGGACGAGCAGGCCTCCGTTGCAACCGGCGAGATCTCCCAGGAAGACCGCCTGTTCGTGAGCGTGGTGGCACGCTCATTGGGCACCTGGGAAGCCTCCCATCACTCGCCTCCGCCCTTCCCCCTGCCGGAAAACTCCGGGGGGCTGTGGCTTGAGGTCGAAAACCTGACCGACTTCGGGGCGATCTCTTCCAGCCTGCGCGCCGCCGGTGCCGAACTGGAGACCAAGGCCTTCAACATCTCGCCGGGCAAGGGCTCCACAGCCGGAGAAGCCAACGGCATCTTCACACAATTGCTCTTCTTCTGGGGGCCGTGGATCCTGTTCTTCGTCGTCTTCATGCTCTTCATGCGCCACATGCGCGGCCAGGGCGGCGCCGGGGGGGTTATGTCCTTCGGGCGCTCAAAGGCCCAGCTGTTCAACAAGGACGACCACATCAGCGTCACCTTCGACGATGTGGCTGGGGCTGAAGAAGCAAAGAGCGAGGTTCAGGAGGTCGTCGAGTTCCTCAAGAACCCCGGCCGCTTCACGCGCATCGGTGGCCGCATCCCCTGCGGCATCCTGCTGGTCGGTTCACCCGGTTGCGGCAAGACGCTCCTGGCCAAGGCCATTGCCGGCGAGGCGGAAGTGCCCTTCTATTCGATCTCCGGTTCGGACTTCGTCGAGATGTTCGTGGGCGTGGGAGCCAGCCGCGTACGCGACCTGTTCAAACAGGCCCGGGAGAACAGCCCCTGTATTATCTTCCTGGATGAGATCGACGCCGTCGGGCGTCGACGGGGCAGTGGCATGGGTGGCGGTCACGATGAGCGCGAACAGACGCTGAACGCCATTCTGGTCGAGATGGACGGCTTCTCCACGGAGGAAGGCATCATAGTGGTAGCCGCCACCAACCGGCCCGATGTGCTCGATCCGGCACTCCTGCGACCGGGGCGCTTTGACCGCGAAGTGACGATCGAGTTGCCCGACATGGTCGGGCGCGAGGCGATCCTGAACGTGCATATCAAACATGTCAAGCACGACGAGACCCTGGATCTCGGCATGTTGGCCCGTTCAACGCCGGGCTACTCCGGTGCTGACCTGGCGGCCATCGTCAACGAGGCGGCGATCATGGCCGTGCTCGACAAGCAGGACAAAGTGACCCAGCCTCACATGGAAGAGGCCCGGGACAAGGTGCGCTACGGGCGCCAGAAGAAATCGCGCAAGCTCGAAGAAGAGGACCGCAAGATCACCGCCGTGCACGAAGCCGGCCACGCGGTGGTAGCCGCGTCCATCGAGGATGTGGAGGATCCTCACAAGATCACGATCATCCCCCGCGGCCGCGCTCTGGGAGCCACCTTCTGGATTCCCGAGAAGGAGAGCTACCACATGCAGCGCAGGAAGATGATAGGTCAGTTGGCCGTGCTCTTCGGCGGCCGCATCGCGGAGGCTGAGTTCTGCGGAGACATCTCCGCCGGAGCCTCGGACGACATCAAGCGGGCCACGGAGATGGCGCGCGCCATGATCACCGAGCTCGGCATGAGCGAGAAGATTGGGCCGATCAACTACTCGGAACGCCAGGGCAGCGACTTCCTCGGCTCGGAGCTCTTGAGCGGCAAGTGGCATTCGGAAGACACGGCTCGTCTCATCGACAAGGAGGTCGAGCAACTACTCAAGACCGCCTACGAACGGGCCACGGAGATTCTCAAGGAACGCAGCAGTGAAGTGGAACAGCTGACCGAGGCCCTCTTGCATTTTGAGACGCTGAACGCCGGGGAGATCGTCAAGCTGCGTGAGGGTTGCCCCGTCGCCGGCCTGCGCCCGACACCGGAGCCCGATGAGCCGGTGGAACAGGAGGTCGGGCAGGCCGAGCCGCAGGTCAGCGACCCCGTGGAAGCGGAACCAGATGAGCTCCCGGGCGAACTCCCGGGAGAAGCCGGCCTCTCCCCCGCCTGACCCGAAATGGGGACCTCGGAAAGACCGCGTCCCCCTTTCCCGCTGTTGATGGGGATCGTCAATGTGACCCCGGACAGCTTCTCGGACGGCGGTGAGTTCCTGGGCCGCCCGCGCGCCGTGGAGCGCGGGCACCAACTCGCCGCCGAGGGAGCCGACCTCTTGGACATAGGTGGTGAATCAACCCGTCCCGGAGCCCAGCCCGTGGAACCGGCCGAGGAGCTGGCCCGCGTACTACCCGTGATTGCTGAGTTGGCAGAATCCTGCCCCTTGCCCATCAGCATCGATACGCGCCGCGCCTCAGTGGCACGGGCCGCCATCGCCGCCGGAGCCACGCTGGTGAACGATGTGAGCGCCGGCCGCCACGACCCTGCCATGCTGGAAACCGTGGCCGAAGGAGGTGTCAGCTTCGTCGCCATGCACTCCCTCGGGGAGCCGCGCACCATGCAGGACGCTCCGTGCTACGGGGACGCCGTGGCTGAAATCCGGTCGGCCCTGGAGGACCGTGTCCAGGCTTGTTTGCAGGCGGGCATCGCGCCCTCTAAGATCATTCTCGACCCCGGCATCGGCTTCGGGAAGGAGCTGGATCACAACCTTGAGATCCTGCGCCGCCTCCCGGAACTTGCCTCCCTGGGAAAGCCCCTGCTCCTTGGCGTGTCGCGCAAGTCCTTCATCAGCCAGGCCTGTGACCGCATGCCAGGCGCACCTGACAATTCCCCGGCTGACCGCCTGGGCGGCACCGCCGCAGCCGTGGCCGCCTGCGTCCTGGGCGGCGCCAGCATCCTGCGCGTCCACGATGTGGCCGTCATGAAGGAAGCCTGTGCCGTCGCCCACGCCTTGACCCCCACCACTACGCCGTGAACCAAGAAGTTGCCTGGGCTCTCCAGGGCCTGATCCTCGCCACCGGGATCTACCTGGCGCTACGCTTCCTGCGCACGACACGCGGCGGCGGCGTCCTGCGTGGCCTGGCCGTGGCCGTCTTGCTGCTGGTGTTTGGCCTCTGGGGATTGGCCAAGCTCCTGGTCCTGGAGGAACTCGACCATATCCTGCAGAGCGTTTCCGGTTACCTGGTCGTCATCCTGGCCATCCTCTTCCAACCGGAGCTGCGCCGCGGCATCACGCACCTGGGCGACCATCCGCTGCTCGGCCGTCTGGTGCCCAGCAAGCGTGCGGATCCGGTAATTGAGGTCGTCCAGGCCGTGCTTTCCATGGCCAGCCGCCAGCGGGGTGCCTTGATCGCCTTTGAGCGCGAACTCTCCCTGGAAGCCTACATGGAGAACGCCGTCCGCGTGGACAGTGAGGTTGGTCGCCTGATACTCGAGAGCATTTTCCATCCGGGGAGCGCCTTGCACGACGGGGCCGTGGTGCTGCGCGATGGCCGCGTGGCCGCGGCCACCTGCCTGTTCCCCCTGACCGAAAACATAGAGATCGCCAAGTCCACGGGAACGCGCCATCGGGCCGCCCTGGGCCTGACTGAGGAAACGGACGCCATCGCGGTCACGGTCTCCGAGGAGACCGGCGGCATCTCGATCGCCTGCCGCGGCCAGATGATCCGCGACATCCCCCCCCTGCAGTTCGAGGAACGCCTGCGCGCCACGCTGGAAAGTGGCCAGGCCAGTGCGGGCGTGGCGCCCGCCTCCGATGCGCGCCCCTTCAACCTGGCCCACTTCCTGCGCGATCTCTTCACCCGTGATCTGCTGCGCAAGGCCGGGGCCTGCGCCCTGGCCGGTGCCATGCTCTACCTGTCTCACCAGGACATCAGTATCACCCGGGATTTTTCCCTGCGGATGACCGCCTCCGGCCCCACGCCCGGGGGCCGTTCGCATTTGGGCGAACTGGCCCTGGTGCTCCCCGGTGACGACTACCACCTACTCTCCCCGGCAGCTGGCGCCATGTTCGAGATCACCGTGACCGGCACGCGCGCCCAACTCGACGAGCTTGGTGTGGGACTCGGCGGACAGCTGTCCATCAACCGTGGCCTGGCCGAGGCCGGTGGCGAACTGCCCATCAAGGCCGTGCGTTGGAGCACCGGGGACTGGTCCGAAGGCGTTGGCCTCAGGGCGCGCTGGAAGAGCAGCCCCACGCCCAAGCTGGAGGTCGGGCGCTTCGGCCGCCGCCGGCTGGAGCTGGGGCCCGAGCAGGTTGAACTGGATCGCAGCCAGCTGAACCCACGCTACGAAATCGACACCGACGGTCTCTCCTTCAATCCGACCTCCGTGGACGTGGTCGGCCCCCTGCGCTTGATCCCCCTGCTCGGCACGCAGGAGCTGCCCTTCCGCCTCGAACCCCTGGCCCTGGATCCCACCGACAGTACCGATCGCCACGAACGCCTGGGCCTGGCTCGGGAACTCGCCAGCCAGGGTTTCTCCCTGGCGGATGGCGAGACGGTGAATGTCACCCTGGAGCTGGTTCCCGCGGAGGTCCTGGTGGGCGAACTGGAACAGGAAATCGCCCTGGTCTGCCTGAATGCCTCGGCCAGCTACACCCTCTCCAACTGGTCAGTTTCAGAACCCTCGCGCATTGCCCGCTTCCGTATCCTGGCCCAGGGCCTGATCCCCAAGGCCGATCCGGGCTCGCCAGCCCACGTGGAGCGCACCTCCGCCATTCAAGAGTTCGTACGCCGTCACCTGCGCGTCTTCGTCGACCTGGCGGATCTGCCCCAGAACGCCGGGGCCACCGGGGGCACTGTTCCGGTCCACCTGACATTTTCCCGCGACTGGCGCCAGTCCCTGGACCTGCCCGAAGTAGCCGTGGACGCTCGTGCCGACCTGCATGTGGAATTGGTTAGCGAAACATCGGTCTTGCTCATGGGGCGTGAACCTGGAGAATCAGGGGTAGCGCCCACTGGCCTCTACCCCACGACGCCGCCCTCCCCCACGGTTACACCCGACTGACAATGAACGAACCCAGGATTTTCGGAACTGATGGAATCCGTGGCCGGGCCGGTGAAGGCTGGCTGACAGTGGAATCCGTGTCCGCGCTGGGTCGTTCGCTCGGTTCGATTCTCGGCCGTCGCAAGGGCAGCAAGCAGGTTCTCCTTGGCCATGACGGTCGGCGCTCGGCCGCCTCCATCTCCCAGGCCATCACCCGCGGATTGGCGGAAGCTGGTTTCAAGACCACGACCGCCGGGCTGCTCCCCACGCCGGGCCTGGCCATCTTGACGCGCCTGCGCGACTTCCAACTGGGCATCATGGTCAGCGCCTCGCACAACCCGGCGGAGGACAACGGCATCAAGATCTTCTCCAGCACCGGCGAAAAGCTCTCGGATGATTTGGAGTTGCGCATAGAGAAACACCTGCGCAAGCACCCGGATCCGGTCACCGAGGGGCCTCTGCCCGAACGAAACACGGAACTGGAGATGGCCTACCTGGTGCACCTCTTGGAGGGCGTCGGACAGGGCCTGAAGTTGGACGGCATGCCGCTCGTCCTGGATTGCGCCAACGGCGCCGCCAGCCGCGTGGCCCCGCGCGCCTTCGGCCGCCTGGGAGCCCAGGTGGTGACGCTGGCCGCCGAACCGGACGGCGACAACATCAACAAGGAGTGCGGCTCTACGCACATGATTCCCCTGCAACGGGAAGTACGCACGCAAAACGCCCGGATCGGCGTTGCCCTGGATGGTGACGCTGACCGCTGCCTGCTAGTGGACGAGCAGGGCGAGATTGTGAACGGTGACGCCATCATGGCCCTGCTGGCCAACCACATGGCCCAGACTGGCCAGCTGCGGCGGCGTTCCATCGTGGCTACGGTCATGAGCAATCGCGGCCTACACCGCGCCCTGCGCGAAGCCCAGGTCGAAGTCGTCACCGTCGGCGTGGGCGACCGCCAAGTGGTGGAACGCATGCGCGCCGAACGCCTGGGCTTGGGCGGCGAACAGTCCGGCCACATCATCTTCGGTGATGACAACGACTTCATCGGCGACGGAACCCTGACGGCCCTGCGCGTACTCGCCGTTATGCAAGCCACCGGCAAACCGCTTTCAGAGCTGGCCGCCATCTACCGCCCCTATCCCCAGGTCCTCTTGAACACCGAGGTCTGCCGCAAGCCACGCCTGGAGGAGCTGCCGCGGGTAGCCGCCTCCGTGCGCGAGATAGAATCAACTCTGGGCGAGGACGGCCGCGTCCTGTTGCGCTACTCAGGCACCGAGCCCCTGGCGCGCATCATGGTGGAAGGCCCCGATCGAGAAACGATCCTGGCCCATGCGCGGGGGCTGATGGTCTTGATCGAAGAGGAAATCGGCGTCAAGGTCTGACCAAACAGGACCTCCACCGGCCACGCCGTACCCATGAGCATTCCGCGGCCAACGGCAGCTGACGAGGTCGTCCTGGCCCTGGAAACATCCTGTCGGGCGGCATCCGTGGCCCTTGGTCATGGGGGGGAAACCAGGTCCAAGACCCTCGATTCCACCTGTTCACACGCCAGCGACCTGCTGCCGGCCCTGGACACCCTGCTGGCCGCCGCCGGTCTGCAACCTGGGGAGCTCACCCGCATCATCGTCGGTACCGGACCCGGCAGCTACACGGGCCTGCGCGTGGGCAGCGCCCTGGGGCAAGGCCTGGCCCGGGGCAGCGGCGCTCAGCTCCTGGGAATTCCCTCCGGAGAGGGCCTGGCCTTCTCTCGATTGGAACCCGGAACCGAAGGTGTCCACCTGCTCGACGCCCGTGCCGGACAGGTGACCTTCACGCGCTTCTCGCGCACCGAGCACGATGTGCTTGTCAGCGCGCGACCAGCCGTACTCGATCCCGCTGAACTCACAGCGGAGATGTTGGAGGGGGCAGTACTCTTCGCCGACGCCGCCGCCCTGACCGCCGCCGATCTTGGCCAGAGGTTTATTGACGGGGGCAGCGACGACACGCCCCCCCACGCCCGCCATCTCTTGGCCCTCGACCACTCCCGCCGACAGGCTGGTATCGCTCCCGCCGAGACCTCCGTCATGCCGCTCTACCTGCGCCCCTACGCCGCCCGTATCAAAGAGAGATGACCGGCGCCTGGTTGCTGCGAGAGATACCAGGCACCGGCCACTGGCAGCAACCGGATCCCGGCACAACCGCGCGTCAGTCATTCCGCTGCCCTCCATATCAGGCCTAGGCCCTTTTGCGCTGCGCGCCCAAGGCCAGCCTGGAGCCGCTGCGTATCACGGACACGAAGACGCAAGTGCCCGGAACTTCTCGGGATTCGCCTAACCATACAAAAACACCCCGCTCCTCTTGGGAACGGGGTGCTCTGCGCTCGAACCGGGCAGGCCCGGCTCAAGCCTGTCCTCGCTGAACCTACAGGTCCTGGGGACGGAGGGTCTTGCGACCGTTGGCGGAGGCGCGGTTCTCAGCGGAGCAGATCATCTCGCGCACGGCCACGTCGAGGGCACCGTAGAAGTCACCGGCAACATTCAGACCAGCGCTGGCCTTGGTGCGGCTCTTGCTGATGATGAAGTCAGTGCCCTTCTTCTTCTTGCCGCGGGTGGCCTTCTTCTTGGTGGTCTTCCGCGTGGCCTTCTTGGTGACCTTCCTGGCGGCTGTCTTCTTGGTTTTCTTTTTGGCTTTCTTGACCATGTTGTCGTGGTGTAGTTGGGGTTTTTGCTCTCCCGACCTGACGGCCGATGGGATGCAATGGGTTGTTGGGTCTCTAGAAACTAAGACGTAAGAACCGAAACGCGGCACAGAGAATGTCCCCGCGGGGAGTGACTGTCAAAGCCCAATCTCCCCGAATTCGGCCTTTTTTTTCGGGTTTCCAGGCATTCCACTAATGGCGTCACCCAGCGGTGCACAGCCTCCTAGCCCGTGGATCCCGGCACCGCCGAGGAGTATCTTGCGCCCGTGGACACTTCGAGAGTATGGGCAGAGATCGACCTCGATGCCCTGGCACATAACCTGACCGTCATTCGTTCCCGGGCCGGTGCCGGTGTGGGTGTGATGCTGGTGGTGAAAGCCGACGCCTATGGACACGGGGCCGTAGCCATTGCCCACCACGCGGTGCGCTGCGGCATCGCCTCCCTGGGCGTGGGCACCTCCTCCGAAGCGCTGGAACTGCGTGGCGCCGGGCTGCGCATCCCCATCCTGGTTCTGGGAACCGTGGTGGATGAGGAGGTCCCCCGGGTTCTGCGCCACGACATCGAAATCGGGCTGCACTCCTTCGACCGCCTGCGCCAACTTGAGAAGGAGTCCCGCCGCCTGGGCATCCGGGCCCGCGTGCATGTCAATGTGGACACGGGCATGGGCCGCCTGGGGGTCATGCCGGGACGCGCCCTGGAGCTACTGCACGAGGTGCAAAGGACAGAGCATGTGTACCTGGCGGGTGTGATGACCCACATCAGTTCGCCAGAGGGCAGTCGGGCACCGGAAACGGCCATACAGGCGGAACGCTTCAAAGCGGTGATCGAGGGCGCCCAACAGGCCGGAATCGACTGCGGCCACATCCACCTGGCCAACTCCACCTGCCTCTTCACCGGGCTGCAACCGCTCTACGACACCGTGCGCCCCGGCATTGCAGCCCTGGGCGTCTTGCCGGATGCCATCCCGGGTACCGAGCCCCTGCTCCCGGTCCTCTCCCTGCGCAGCCAGGTGGTCTTTCTGAAGGACATCCCGGCGGGGACCCCCGTGGGCTACGGCTCGACTTGGCGTGCCCCGCGCCCAACGCGCATCGCGACGCTGCCCGTGGGCTACAACGACGGAGTACCCTGGAGCCTGTCCAATCGCGGAGCGGTGCTGCTCGCTGGCCAGCGCGCCCCCATCGTCGGCGGCGTTTCCATGGACTACACGACGGTGGACGTGGGCACCATAGACGGCCTGTGTGTGGGCGCCGTGGCCACACTGATCGGCAAGCAGGGCGAAGACGAGATCACCGTCGCCGAGGTCGCCCGGGAGGCTGGCACCATCCCCTACGAGATCACATGTTCCGTCGGCAAGCGCGTGCCGCGCATCTGCCGTGGCGGCGAGCTCGCGCCGCTTCCCTCACAGGCGCTGCCAGCGGCGGCCAAGGCCGCCGCAGAGTTCTCCGGCCAGCCGGCCAAGAGCGTTGAGGCGCACACCTGAGGATGCCGCGATGAAGCCCAACCGGAGCGCGGCTGCAACCCCAGGAGTCCCGGCGCCGGCCCCGGATCCCCCCGTTCGCCGCTCGGCGTGGCTCCGCCTGTGCGCCCCTCCCCTGCTCATTCTGCGCTGCCTCGGCTGGGTCGTGCTGCTGGCTTCCACCGGGATCTTCGCAGCCGAGCGCTCCGGAGCCCTGCTGCACTGGACGCGCACGCTTGTATCTGATCGGCTCGGCCCCGTGGGCGGTGACCTGACCATCGAGCACCTGGAACTGCACTGGTGGCAACCGGGCATCAGCTTGCACGGCATCGCCCTCGGGCCAGCTGGACGGGACATCTCCCTGGAGACCCTGCGGGCGGATCTGCGCTGGGACAGCCGCTGGCCGCGAATCTCCGCCGTGGAGGCCGACAGCGGACACATCCGGCTGTCACCAGCCCTCGCCAACGGTCTGCGTGGACTGGCGCCGGAGCCCAGGCCCGGGCCGCGACGGGAGAGAGCAGACGACCGTCCCACCACAGTGCACGTGAACGATCTGCGCCTGGACATGGCCATGCCGGAATGGGGCGAAGTACCCGGCGGACGCATCGACTTGCTGTTCGCCGCGGGAGCCGCCGCTGGCGATGCGTCCCCGCGCTTGACCGGACGCTTCGCCCCGACGCTGGTGAAGTGGGATGGGGCGGCGGCTGAACAGCCCTCGGGAGTCATCTACCTGCGCGGCGCCCTGGAGGATCATCAGCTGCGCGTGCGCGCCACCGGCCGCTCGCTGGTGATGAATGCCGACCTCCTGCCCACGGGCTCAATCCTGGAGAGCCTGCGACCCTGGCAGCCGCTGGTCACCCTGGATCTGGATGGCACGGCCCTCTTCCCCCTGGGAAACGGCGCAGCCGGTGGGAATGGGGCGCCGGAACTGCACGCCCGCCTGGTCCTGTCCGCAGGCGGCGCCCGCATCCCCCACACGGGAGATCCCCTGACGGCGGTCGCCGCCCAGGCCGCCCTGCACATCAAGGGTCAGCCCAGGCCAGGGGAAGGAGCCGCCTCAGATGGGCAGCCCACCTGGGACCTCAGGGGTAGCTTCTCCGGAGCCTGGCGCGGTGCCAGCCTCGACGGAGACTTTGTCGCGAGCAATGCCGCCGACGAGCTGTACGCCCTGCGCCTGTGGCTCAACGGCCAGGATCTCCCCCTGGGGGAGGAGATCACAGCGGCGGCCGGGGGTAACCCAGGGCTAGAACGGATCTGGGACGCCCTGGAGCCGCGCGGCCGAGGCAGCGCCCGAGCCGCCCTGCGGTTTCCCATGGAAAGGGTCGCCAACGGGCAGCAAGAAACGGTCACCTCCGCCTCCGACTCAGCGGACACGGGTCCTCCGCCGGAGTTCCTGGTTGTCGCCGAGCTCGCCGGAGAGGCCGCCATCACCTATCACGGCTTTGAGCGTGACGGCCTGCGCAACAGTGGCTTTCCGGCCCCCCTGGAGGGCGTCCGCGGCCAGGTCTTCTACGGTATCTCCCCCACCAGCGGCCGCCGGGGCACGCTCGGCCTGGTGGACCTCTCCGGCACCATCGAAAACGAACCGGTGCGCGTGCGCGGCTGCTCCTTCTCTCCCCATCGGGCGGCCCCGCCCTGGCACGCGGGCGAACTGTTCATCGGTGCAGAGGCGGAGCGGCTGCACTTCGGCCCCACCCTGCGCCGCGCCCTGGCCGGCCTCTCCGGCATCATCCCGCCGGAGAACCTCTGGGACCGCTACGGCTTCAACGGCGGCTCCCTGGCAGCGGAGGTGGCCATCCGCAAGGATCCCACTGCCCCGCGCACGGCGGTCAGCGTCGCCCTCGACCTGCGGGAGAGCGGTTTGACCTGGGCTCAGCTGCCGGTGCCCATGCACTCGGTATCAGGCCAGGTCGAGGTGCGCAGCAACGGCCGCCCGGCGGAGGAGGGCGGCCGTTGGGGCGTGCGCTTCAACGCTGACGGGCGCCTGGGCTTCTCGGGCGAGGCGCTGCAGCTGG
>DASCNH010000126.1:0-18143 GCA_036011365.1 Planctomycetota bacterium
AAAGGAGGGAGCCGAGAAGGTCTTCAAAGACATGCGTGCCGGAGTCGAGCTGGCCAAGCGCACTGGCCAGACCCACATGACGATGATTCCCGGTCCCCGTGATGACTCGCTGCCGCGTGAGACACAGATCGAGAAATCCGTTGACATGCTGAAGCGGTGCTGCGACATCGTTGAAGAGCAGGGCATCATCCTCGCCCTTGAGCCCCTCTCCCACGGTGTCGGTGGCGGGCCGCCTCTGCTGCGCTCGTTTGAGGACGGGCATCTGCTTGCCAAACTCGTGGACCGCAAGTCCTGCAAGCTGCTGGCAGACTTCTACCATGAGGGACAGATCGGGAACGGCGACAAGCTGATAGCGAATGCTGAGAAGTACTGGGACCAGATCAGTTACATCCAGTACGGCGCCTCGCCGGGGCGTGAGGAGCCTGGCACCGGCGACCTTGACTACGTTGCGCTGACCAAGTGGTTGCGCAAGAAGAAGTTCAACGGGATCATTGGCATGGAACACGGCTGCAGCAAGTCGGGCGAGGAGGGGCTCCAGGCCTTGCTTGCCGCCTATCGCCGTATCGACGCCTGAAGCACAGCCTGCACGCCATCACGAAGGTGCTGGGAGTGAGTCTCCAAGGCCCGCTGGATACCCTTTTATTGCCATGACAAACGAAGTCCCCCGGAATAAGTCAGAAACGCCTGCTTCACAGGATGCCCGCATAGGAGAAGAGGTGCGCGCGTTCTACGCCACCATGCCATTCAACTTCCACGGGAGCGTGGAAGCGGCCGTTGAATCGATCCGCGCGAACCAGGTCCGGGAGACATATCCCGATCTCCATGCCCTGCTGGAGAGTGGGAGCGTGGGCAGTGTTCTGGAAATAGGCTGTGGAGCTGGTTGGCTGGCGAACTCCCTGGCCCTTCACTATGGAGTCCGGGTGACGGCGGTGGATTTCTGTGGCCAGGCGGTGGAGCGTGCCAGGGAGGTGGCGGGCGCTCTTGGCACTGCCGGGCAGGCCGAGTTCATCGAATGCGACCTCTTTGAGTACGAGCATGGTGCTCCGGTGGACCTGGTGATCAGCCTCGGTGTGCTGCACGTCACAGGCCGCTGTGAGGAGGCCTTCCACCACGTACGGCAGTTTGTTGGTGAGGGCAAGTACATCTACATAGGCCTGTACCACGAACCGGGCCGGCGGGTCTTCCTCGACATGTTCCATGCGATCATCGAGAGTGAGGGTGAAGAGGCAGCGTTTCGCAGGTACAGGGATTTGGACGTCCTGCATGCCGCCGACGAGACCATGGCGCGTTCCTGGTTCCGTGACCAAGTCATCCATCCCCATGAGACCCTGCACACCTTGCGTGAAACTTGCGGATGGTTGGCCGCGACCGACCTCAGCTTGAGGAGCACCAGCGTCAACCGGTTCGCACCGTTCGGCGATGTGACTGAGCTGTTTGAGCTCGAGTTGGAGTTCGCCGAACTTTCCCGTAAGGCCAACTGTGAAGAGGGGCGGTTCTTCCCTGGCTTCTTCACCTTCCTGGCCGTCCGCGCGCTGTCCGGCCTCAGTGGGCCCGGCGCCCAAACACGGTGAAGAAACCAGGGAAGTAGCGGTTCTCATCGAAAAAGGCCTTGCGGGCACGTTCCTCGTAGAGGGACTCCAGGTCGAAGAGGCGCTCCCGTTCCTGGACCCAGGGGAAGAAGCCGATGCTTGTACTGGCGAGCGTCAACCCCAGGGCATCGAACCAGCCACAGACCTCTTCCAGCGTGTGCTGGCTCTCATGGGGATGGAGGACCTGGTCACGGAACCAGAAACGCGCCACGTGCTCATCCTTGGAGTGGATGAAGCGCAACTTTCTGTAGCGCTTGAAGGCCTCTTCCTCGCCACCGGCTTCTATGGTGCGCTGCATCTCATCGAGGAACACACGTCGTCCAGGCGCATGGTAGAGGCCCAGGTAGATGTGACCGCCCGGAGCGAGCATGCGCACGAGGCGCTCCAAGGCACGTATGGGATCGGCTGTGTGGTGGAGAACTCCCAGGCAGGTAATCAGATCGTAGAGGGGAGGGGGGCGCAGGTTTAGCAGGTCGCCCTCGCGAAACCGAACCAGGGGGACGGTGCCGAGCAGCGGAGCCAGGGCGCGGGCCTGCTCGAGGGGCTCGGGTGTGAAATCGAGTGCGTCGACACGCAGGCCGTAGTGCAGGGCCAGCCCGTGGGTCAACCAGCCGCTTCCGCAACCCACATCCATGGCCAGGAGGTTGTGGTGGCTGCGCTCACGCAGGTAGGCGTGAAGGTCCGGATAGACCTGCTGGAGGCTTGGGCCGCGGATGGAAGCGACCTGTTCTTTCAGGGTCCCAGGGAAGTCCTCCGGTATCTGTGAGTAGAACGCCCGCACCTTCGCTCCGACCTCGGCAGCGGCAGCATCAATCACCGGCGGCGGAGTTTCTTCGCTCTTCTCCGCCATCACCTTCAGGTGCAACAAGGCCTGTTTTGCGACGGCCCGGTGAGTTCTGGGTCCGTAGTGGAAACCATCGTCGAGCCAATCGACTTTGCTGAGCAACTCTAGCGGTGATATGTGGACGGCGAAGAAGCAGCGGTCGAGGCGGGAGATGAGCGGGCCCAGCGCAGGGTCACCGACTATCTCTGCGCGGTTGAAATGCTCCGGATCGCGGATGATGGCCAGGGCGTCAAGACCTTCTCGAGCCAGGGTCTCCTGTACGAGCAGGATGTCGCGCAGGCTTTCGTAGATACCCTGATCAAGGTCACAGAACCGTAGGAAGGCCTTGCCTCGTTCAACCTGATCCACGATTCTCTCCCGCAGGCCGTCCTCGTCCGGTGCCTCCCTGAGTGCCTGATTCGGCGTCACTTCTTCGTGCCAGGGTCCGATGGGGAACATGCGCCCCATTGCATAGCCTTCCGTCCGTCCATGCTGGGCGAAGTTGACGAGGACCAGATCCGGCCGCACTACGCTGCACTGGGTCAGGACGCTGCGCACAATGGAAGTGTTGGAAGCCCCCCCCTCGGCGAAGTTCATAATGCAGACGGCATCTTCGCTCACCCCCCGGATCCGGGCCTGCTCCATGGCAACCAGGTAGGCCCAACTTTCTTCCCGATCGACACAGATTCCGAAGGCATCGCTTTCGCCGAAGACAAAGACCGTGAACTTCGCCTGTTCATCGAATTCAGGGCCACGAAATCCGAGGCTGTTGAAGTCGTAACTGCACAGCCCAGACTCATCCGAGCTCTGGTCTGTTTGTGACCAGGCTCGTCCGATGTTGCGGAGACGGTCGAGACGATGCCCCGAGTATGGTCGCAGTCGAGGGGCCTGGCTCACGGGATCCGAGTCAATGGAGCGGGTAGTTGTTGGCGTCGCTCTTGCGAGGCTTGGGATCCCGGGGACCAAGGACGGAGATGGAGAGCTTGCGCAGCAGATGCCGTGGACCGAATCGTTCCCAGAGTCTCAGTGTCTTCCAGGGCCGGTCAGGCTCGGGCGTGGGGCTGGGGGGAGGTGTTGCTCCTGCTCGGGAGGGGGTCATGGCGCCTGGTCTGGTGATGTGCCGGTGAGTGAATGGTACCCTGTACTATCTATTGGGAAACTGCTCCTCAAGCACGAATCTTCTTTTAGTATCTGTGGCTAGCATGATGACCTTGTCAGAACAAACTCACTTCGGAGCCGCTGCCTCACCTGCACGAATCGGGCCACGCCTTGCCTTTCACATCCTGCTCAGCGGCGATGAGTTCCCGGAGGCCTGCTCCCTGGCCCGGGAAATCGTCGAGGGACACAGGCGCAAGGCTGAGAATCTTCCGGGAGTATTGATGTCTGCGGGGGGTGGAGAGGCCGAGACCCTGGATGGCGTCGTTGAGGCGTTGCGCGTCCTGGCGCGACAGAACCCGTCGCCGCAGGAAGCATGCAGCACAGGGGATGCAGCCGCGCGCACCCTGCACCTTGCCCGCCAGCTTGCCCCCACTGTCCTGGTCGACGGCTGCTGGCTCCAGGGGGCGTTGACCGTTCCCATGAGCCACACGGCGATCGGCGCCCGGCTGACGAGTCTGTATGAACATGCTGTGCAGGCCTACTGCCATCCAAGTCGGCACCATGGGGCAGCCTTCCAGGCGCTGTTCGAACACATTGGAGATCCCCTGGGGCCAGTGACAGCCAGGGACTTTGCCGAGCACCGTGACCTGGCGGACGGTGCACTCGAGTTGCCACTGCTCTTGCTCAGCCTGGGGCTGTTCAAGCGCTTCTTCCTCCCGGAAACTGTCGGGTTGACGCTGGCCATGCACTCCCTCGAGATTACGAGTCTGGGCGTCAAGCTCGTTCGGGAGGCCTGTGGACTTCATGGGGCTCCCCTCGGTGTTGATCTCTCCTGGGAGTCGGACCATGCGGAGGGGGGGCGTACCCTCGCCCTTGAGGCTGTGCACGAGTTGCTCGGCTCCACGGAGGAAGCCTCACGCCAGGAGTGCTGGGAGAGGGTCCGGCTCGGAGCCGCAATGGGAGCTGCCGCTTGGTCGAGGTTGATCGAGGCAGCAGAGGCCTCCGAGCGGAACGGCGCCGGGGATCCTCGACAGGCAATGGTCGAGTTGATCCGCAGCAAGAGTCCACATGCCCACGGCTACCACCTTGGATCCAAATCAGCGTGTCTGGATGGCTGGCTGGAAGTAGACAGCTTCGACGGGGAAAAAATCCTCGACTTTCTGGAGCACTCCGCTTTCATCGTGCCCGGGGATCCGGATGCGAGCCTCTTCCTGAAGGAGTTGGTCCAGCCGGGTGGCCCGATGCCGCTCGTCTTCACAGCGACTGAAATGGGGGTGGTTCGGGAGTGGATCCGAAGCCTGTCTCCGCCAAGCGCATCCGATGGTGACGAGGTGACCAGCCAAGAGAAGGCTGTTCCTGGTGGCCTGGTCGGGGGCGCTGCCAACGGGCAGAGCACCAACTCGACCTCGCTTGCATGGCCGCACCCGGACCGCCTGGAATGTGATGCGCAACACGACGACGCTCTCTCTACGCGCTCCCTCTATCATCAACTGGTCAACATTGAGACCTTTCCCGAGGTCCGCCCGCGCGTGGCAGAGCACGTGAGGACGTGGCTCGCTGTCGCAGGCAGTGACATGGAAAACGGGGAACGCCCGATTCCCTCGCTCAGCTACGACCCACGTGCCCTGGAAGAGTGGGTGTTCACGAAGCACCGCGCGCAGGTCGAACAGTACCAGCCACTGGCGGGCGAGCCTTCCCAATCGAAGGAGTCGTTCATCCTGGCCACGACGCAGGTGGCGCCCTTGCTCTTCGTCGATGGGTCCTGGCTGCAGGGGCACCTCGGCCCCGGCGTGATCCACACCGCCATCGGGCGAAAGCTATTCGGTATCTTCTACGAGGAAATCGGCGGCGGCGATTCGGAGGCGCACCATGCAAACATCTTCCGCGCGCTGCTCGCTGAAATGGGCGTAGACCTACCGGACTTCACCTCACGGGAGTTCGCGAATTGGACTGGCATTGACAGCTCCGCATTCGATGTGCCCGTGATCTGGCTCGGACTGTCCCTCTTTCCCCGCCGCTACATGCCAGAGATCCTGGGAATGAATCTCGCCGTTGAACTCGCGGGTCTCGGGGCGAGTTACATGGGTGCGCGGGACATCATGCGCCACTATGGGATCAGTACGACCTTTGTCGATCTCCACAACGGCGCCGACAACGTGTCTGCGGGGCACTCAGCCCGGGCGCTGGAAGCAATCCAGATCTACCTGGACGAGATTCTGGCGCGTGATGGGCGCGAAGCAGTAGACGCCTGCTGGCAGCGAGTCTGGGCTGGCCTGCGCTCGACGCTCCCCCAGGAAGCCTCCTAGAAGAGGGGGTAGATGTTGGGCTTCTCAGCCCCGTCCACTTTGCTGATCTTCCGAGGCGCAGGTTCCGGGGGGGCCTCTCCCAGTTCGTCCGGTTGCGTGTGACCGTCATCCCCACCGGGTGCACTGCTACTGCTCTTGCCCGTTTGCTGCACGGGGTCGTGAGTCTTGCCTTGATTGTCGTTGCTCTGCTTTTTCATGAGATACCTCTTTGGGGAGCCTAGCACGCGTCCCCCAATCTGCCCAGTTACAACTCTGAGGCGGGTTGGGCGCGCTGATCAGCCTCTCTTATCGGGATGCGCGGCTTGATTCTGAAGCCACCGGGGCCCGGATTGAGGCTTACTGCAAGAGAAGGCTCACCGCGTCTGAAGTGCTGTGGAAGGCTCCGCCGCCGTTTGTGTCCCGGAACCAGTACTGGAAGTGCGTGCTGCTTGCGGCAAGGCCCCCGGTGTCCACGTCGCGCAGGGCAAGGCCCTGTGATGCGACTGCGGGAGGTCCCAGTCTGACAATGCCGCCGGTCACGCACAGGAAGCCGTTGCCGAAGGGCAACTGTGTCTGGCTGGGACCGTGGAAGAACAGGCCCATGGCATCTGGTACCGGGCTCGCCACCAGGCGCAGGTCTCCCACGAGGAGGGCCTCGCTGCCGTAGGCTTCTATGGCGGCCGGGAAGCCGGTGGAGTTGGCGTTCGCCGCGCAGGTTCCGGCGCCGATCTGTGCGTGGTAGCGCACGAGCAGGCTGTCGGTGGCCACGACCACGCCGCCGGAGGAACCCACGCCCAGGGCCGGGGCGATCAGGTTCTCGGTGCGCGTCGCGCTCCAGAGCAGCCCCCCGTCCCCGTCGTAGGCCATGGTTGTGATGTCGCGAGCAACGGAGACTTCGTTCGTGTTGCCCGTGATGTAGATGTTGCCAGCGTCATCCAGGGCGAGACCATGGCAGAGATCCACATTGTCGCCCGTGCCGGCGAACCGTCTGATCCAGGAAATCTGGCCAGTTCTGCCGCCGATGCGCATGGTGATGAGATCGATGGAGCTGGTGGCGGGGTAGTCGGGGCCGTGGCCAGCCAGGATCAGGTCACCGCCCGCAGCTACGGCCAGGTCGATCATGGTCGTGTTGCTGCACGAGTTCCCGGGGAAGATGGTGTTCCAGACCGTCGTGCCGTCGGGCCGGAACTTTTCGGCGAGGAACTCGTACACGCCGCAGGTGGACTCGCTGTTGCCTACCAGAAAGCCATTGCCAAACTCATCTGCGGCCGCGTAGGCGGGGGGGAACAGGCTGCCGATGGAACCCGAGTTGATGCGCGTCCAGAGGTGGCTGCCGGCCGAGTCGTAGGCTGCCAGGAAATACTCCGGGGGCCAACCAAAAGCGTGGCCCGCCAGGAAGCTGGTCCCATCCGGCGCCACGGCGATGTCCGAGGCCCCGGACTGCATGCCGGCGAAGACGTTCAATGTGTCCTCCCAGAGCAGGGTTCCGTCAGCGGCGAAGCGACCGATCCAGGATTCGCCGCTGAGGTCCCCGTTCACGGTTACCGCAGATGCGTCGTCGACTGCGATGTGGGGCCGGAAAAAGTTGGGCATCAGCAAGGGACGCTCGACCACCCACAGGATGGACCCGCCGGGATCCGCTGCCAGCAGGACGAGTTGGGGGCCACCCTGGCCCGTGTTGTAGCCACAGACGTAGGTCTGTCCGTTGGCGGCAACAGCGAGGTCAGTGAAGTACTCGTGCTGGCTCAGGGGGCCGTCGTAGACGACTTCCCACAGCAGCAGGCCCTGGACATCGTAGCGCCGCAGGAAGAGGTTCCGGCCACCGGCGCCCAGGTGTGTGGTCTCTCCGGCTATCAGGGAATGGCCGTTGGGAAGGACCTCGACAGCCTTGGATCTCTGTCCGTCAAGCGAACGCTCCCAGTGTTCCGCCACCTGGCCCAGGGCTGTGGCCTGTAGGATGACGAGAAGCGTGATTCCCGTGGCGTGCTGTAACATGGTTGGGGTCCGTGGCTGAGGGGGCGGCCAGGCGCACCCTGAGTCACCCAGGATGCGCCACCTTCAGATTTATGTCAATGGGCCCGGCCCCCGGTGGGCGCGCTGCCACCTGAGGAGTCCCGGGGCACACGGATATCCTCCACCAGCTGTTGAATGGCGCGCGAAGGCGGGGGGGCAAACCTGTGGACGAGGGCGGCGACCGCGAAGTTGATGAGCATCCCCACGGTGCCGATGCCTTCCGGGGAAATGCCGAGCCACCAGTGTTCCGGGTCGGACAGTTCCGGGTGCAGGAACTTGAACCACAGGATGTAGCCCGCCGTGAACGCGATCCCGCAGACCATGCCTGAGATGGCGCCGGCGCGGTTCATGCGCGTGCTGAAGATTCCCAGAATGAGCACCGGGAAGAAGGAGGAGGCCGCCAGGCCGAAGGCGAAGGCCACCACCTCTGCCACAAAACCGGGTGGGTGGACGCCGAACCAGCCGGCGACGCACACCGCCAGGCCCGCACTGATGCGTGCCGCCAGCAGTTCCTCGCGTTCTGAGATGGCCGGTCTGAATGTGCGCTTGAGCAGGTCGTGACTGACCGCACTGGAGACCACCAGCAAGAGGCCAGCGGCCGTGGAGAGTGCAGCTGCCAGCCCACCTGCGGCCACCAGGGCCACCACCCAGTCCGGCAGGCCTGCGATCTCCGGGTTGGCCAGCACCATGATGTCCTTATGGACCGTGAGCTCGTTCTCAAGGTCTGACTCCTGGCCGACATACTGGATCAAGCCGTCTCCGTTGTGGTCTTCAAACTTGACGAGTCCGGTGGTCTCCCACTTGCTGAACCACTCGGGCATCTCGGCGTAGGGTTGCTCGCTGACCGTCATTAGAAGGTTGGTGCGGGCGAAGGCGCCCACGGCGGGAGCTGCCGTATAGAGCAGGGCGATGAAGACCAGCGCCCAGCCGACGCTGCGGCGGGCGTCCCGGACCTTGGGCACGGTGTAGAAGCGCACGATGACATGGGGCAGCCCGGCGGTGCCGACCATGAGGGCGGCGGTGATGAACAGCACGTCGGTCATGGCGCGCGAACCATCCGTGTAGGAGGCGAAACCCAGTTCGCTATGCAGGCTGTTGAGCTTCGCGAGCAGGGGCGTGCCGTCGGCGAGCTGTCCACCGAGGCCCAACTGTGGCAGGGGTGTGCCCACCATCTGGATGGACAGGAAGATGGCCGGAACCAGGTAGGCGAAGATCAGTACGCAGTACTGTGCCACCTGGGTATAGGTGATGCCCTTCATGCCTCCCAGGACGGCGTAGAAGAACACGATGCCCATGCCAATCAACACACCGGTGGCCGTGGGGACCTCCAGGAAGCGGGAGAGGACGATGCCCACGCCCTGCATCTGTCCGGCCACATAGGTGAAGGAGATGAAGATGGCGCACAGGACGGCGACGACCCGGGCTGTGGAGGACTCGTAGCGGTCGCCGACGAAGTCGGGGATCGTGAACTTGCCGAACTTGCGCAGGTAGGGAGCGAGCAGCAGGGCGAGCAGTACATAGCCGCCGGTCCAGCCCATCAGGTAGACCGATCCGTCGTAGCCGAGGAAGGAGATGGCGCCGGCCATGGAGATGAAGGAGGCTGCGCTCATCCAGTCCGCCGCAGTGGCCATCCCGTTTGCGACCGGCGGGACACCCGCGCCGGCCACGTAGAAGTCGCGGGTCGTCCCCGCCCGGCTCCAGATCGCCACGCCGATGTAGAGCGCGAAGGAGAGGCCGATGAGGAGGAAAGTCCAGGCCTGGACGCCCAAGGGTCAGTCTTCCTCCACCCCGTACTCGCGATCGAGACGGTTCATGCGGTGGGCGTAGTAGAAGACCAGGCCGATGAACACCAGCATGGCTCCCTGCTGGGCGAACCAGAAGCCAAGGGGGAAGGCCGTTCCAGGGAGCTGCCAGTGGTCCAACCAGCGGTGCAGGAGGACCCCGCAGCCGAAGGAGACACCGGCCCATATGAGCAGCAGGCCGCAGACCAGGCGCAGGTTGCGCCGCCAGTATTCTGTCCGGCGAGCCGGAGACAGGCCCTCTGTCGAGGGGGCGGGTTGCTCGTGGGGAGGCAGGGGGGGCGTGTCGTTCATCTGGCAGCAGAACCTACTCCCCAGGGGGAGGCCGTGGTATGCGAAAGGTGGAATCGACACCGGCTCCAAGATCCAACGGGGTCAGCAGGTCCTCCCTACTCCGGTGTCGCCTGCCTGCTCTGGCACAACGGGGGGTGGGGGGGTGGGGGGAGAAGAGAACGGCCACCCGTTACAGTGGAATCGGTGGAACGCTATGGTGAGCCGATGGTCATACCCATGCGGAGCCTCGCGCTGGTCCTCATGCTGCTCGCGCCGGGGGGCTCGGCCGCAGCTCCGGGGCCTCTCCGCCAGGACGACTCGCAGCAGGAGTTGGAAGAGTTGCTGGCCGACGAGCGGCGGCAGGCGGACCTGCTCAGCCGGCGGGGAGAGCCGCGCGGGGCTCTCAGGGTTCTGCGCGAGCTGGTGGGGGACGAGCCCGGAGATGCGGCCAGCAGGATGCTCCTGGCCCGGGTGCGTTGGCAGCGGGGGGAGGTGGCCGGGGCCTTGGCGGACGGCAGGCGGGCACTGGCGGATGCGGGGGAGGCTGGGCACTCGCCGGCGGACCTGCGGCGGGCCTGCGCCCGCGAACTTGCGGGCATGTTGACGGAACTCGGGCGGGTGGGAGAGGCCCTGGAAGTACTCGACGGTGTGCGGCTCGACGGGGCCGGAGACCCGCGGGACTCCTGGGCCCTGGGCCTGGCCCTGGCGCAGGGGCAGGGGCGTGAGGCGGCCCGGCGGGTCATGGAACTGGGCGCGGCGGCGAGCCGTGAACCCGCCGCCGGGAGCGGAGCGGACCCCGGCGGAGGCCTGGCCTGGCGCTGGGCCCTGGCCCGGGCCCGTTGCGAGGCCTGGCTCGGACGCCTCGAGCGCGCATCGTCCACGCTGGTCGCCGCACTGGACAGGACGAGTTCACCGGGCGGCGGCGGGGGAGCTTCCGCTGGAACGGACGGGGCCGATGAGCCGGACCTGCTTGTGGCCCTGGGAGACATCTACTTCGAGGCGGATCGCGAGGTGGAGCGGGCTGCGCGACGCTCGCCGGATGAACTCTACCGGGAAGCCCTGGAGCACAACCCGACGCATGCCGGAGCACTGCTCGGGCGCTTCCGTCTCCATCGTTACAACCGCCAGCGGCGGCGGCACAGCCCCCAGGAGTTCTTGGCGGCTCTGTTTGCCGCCCACCCTGAGCATGTGGCGGGGCTGCTGGCCTCCGTGGAGGCGGACCTGGCGGACGGGCGGCTGTTGGCCGCCCGGCGGAACCTGGCGCGGCTGGTGGAGTTGGCGCCCCAGCGCCGTGGAGTGCGCACGCTCGAAGCGGCCCTCTTGGCCATCGAACAGCAGCGGGAAGCAGCGGAGGAAATACTGGCGGAGCTTGCCGCGATGGACGCGGCGAACTCGGCGCCGCGCCGCACGGTGGGACGGCTCCTGCTAGAGCTATACCGTTTTGAGGAAGCGCTGCCACACCTGGAGGCGGCCATCGCCGCGGATCGCAGCGACCACCTGGCCTGGGCGCAGCTGGGCCGGGCTCTGGCAAACCTGGGGCGCGAGGCCGAGGCGCGGGCGGCCCTGGACAACAGCCACCGGGCGGCGGGTGGGCGCCAGGACGCCAGGCGCGAGAACCTGGCGCGCGTGCTCGAAGCCATGGAGCGCGACCTCGTCACGCACCGGGCCGGTGAGCACACCTTTCGTTGGCGGCCGGACGCGGCGGCGGTGCTCGAGGTCTACCTGGTGCCCCACTACGCCCGGGCGCGGGAAGACCTGGCCCGGCGCTATGGACACACGCCGGGACCGGTTCTGATCGAGGTCTTCCGGGAGCACCGGCGCTTCTCCGTGCGCTCGGTGGGGTTCGAGGGTTTCCCGGCCCTGGGCGTCTGCTTCGGCGCGGTGGTCACCGCCGTTTCCCCCCTGGCGAAGATGCGCGGCACCTTCTCATGGGCGCGCACCTCCTTCCACGAGTTCACCCATGTGATTCACCTGGGCCTTTCCCACAACCGTTGCCCGCGCTGGATCACCGAGGGCCTGGCCACCTGGGAGGAGGTGCGCATGAACCCGGCCTGGACGCGCAACATGCGCCGGGATCTGGTGGACGCCCGGGCCAACGGTCAACTGATCCCCGTGCGCGAGTTGAACCGCGCCTTCCGCGGGCCGCGCATCCTCTTCGGTTACTACCAGGGCGGCCTCCTGTGCGAGCTCCTGATCCGCGAACACGGCTTCCCGAGCATGGTGGCTTTCCTGGAAGCCTTCGACCGCGGCCTGGATCTGGACGACGCCCTGGATGAGGTCTTTGGCATCAGCGCCGAAGAGCTCGACGCGGCCTTTGCTCGACATGTGGATGAGGAGTTGGCGGACATCTCCATCGAGCCGCGTTGGGATGCCCAGGGCGTTGCCACGCGCCGTCTCTCCCTGGCGCGCCGGGCGCCGCCCCGTGTCGGCGCCGAGCTTGCGGCCTGGCGGGACGCCTGGTGCACCCAGGCCTGGGCCGCCTGGCAGGACGGACGGGCGGTGGATGCGGAGGAGGCCCTGCGCATCCTGGCCGGCGCCGGACAGCCCGCGGGGAAGCAGCCTGCGGCCGCAGGCGATGTTCCGCTCCGCGCCCTGCGCCTGCGAGCGGAGGTCGCCCTCTCCCGTGGCAATCGGGAAGAGGCCCGCGAGCTGCTCGAGCGGGCCAGTGCTTTTCTTTTTTCCGACGCTGCGGCAGCTGACGCGCCTGTACTCGACGCTGCGGCAACCGGCGCGCCTGTACTCGACGCGCCGGCAGGCGCGCCCGGGGGGGGCGGCGAGTTCCGCTCCCTGGTCACCCTCGGCATCCTCCAGCGTGACGCGGGCGAGTTGGAGCGGGCCCTGGCGAGCTGGGCGGCGGCGGAGACGTGTTTCCCCGGCTACCCTGAGATGCCCCTGGCGCCGGAGCTGCTCGCGGCTCAGCTTCGGCTCGAACGCGACGGAGCAGGCGAGAAGGACGCGGCCCGCGCCGCCCAGGAACGTTGGCTGGCCCACAACGGCGGCTCCTTCGACCTCCTTGTGGAGGTGGCTAGCTGGCACCAGGCCGCCGGGCGCCACGGGCCCGCGGCGGAGAGCTGGCGTCTGGCCAACGAGGTCGATCCCTTTGTGCGTTCCCTGCACTACGAGTGGGGCCAGGCGCTGGTGGAACTGAAGCGCTTTGACGAAGCCCTGCGCGAGTTCACGGTCGGCCCGCTCGTCCCGCCGGAGTTGGACAGCGAGGGCCCGGGCCCCATGTCCGACGGGGAGCGCGAGCGCTGGCGCGTGGCCCGGGAGAGCTGTCGTGGGCTCGTGGACGGGGGCGGTTGAGCAGCGGGGGAGGCGGGCGTCGGTCCGGGGGCGGCGGACTGTGCTCCCCGAGCCGTCCGCCGGGTGACACGGCCCCGTGAATGAGATCCCGAGCGGAGACTGCCGTGGCTGAAGCCGGAACCGCGCGCGGCCTCGCCATCGTCCACGCCGGGTTCGATGCCCTTGGAAGGGCCATGCCTGACGGCGGTTTTCCGCGGAGTCTCGGAGCCTCTCCGCGGACACCCCTGCGTTGCGCCCGATCGGGTTCGATGCGCCCGCGCTTCCCGGTCACCCCTCTCTCGCAAGGGCGGGGAGCGCGTGTGTGCGGTAAATCCCTGCTGCCTGACTGCAGCAGGCTGGGCGACTCCGTATGCTGGGTGAGGTGAGCGGATCTCTCGATGGGCAGGGCCTCTTCATCGTCCTCGACGGGGTTGACGGCTGCGGCAAGAGCACCCAGGCGCGGCGCTTGGTGGAGCGCCTGGCCCGGGCTGCGGGGGCCGGGCCGGCCCTGCACATCAGGGAGCCCGGGAGCACACCGCTCGGGGAGCGCGTGCGGGGGCTCCTGCTGGAGACGGACCTGGTGATCGGGCCGGCGGCGGAGGCCCTGTTGTTCGCCGCTTGCCGGAGGCAGACCCTCGATGCCCTGGTGGCGCCGGCTCTGGCGGAGGGGCGCCATGTGGTCTGCGAACGCTTTCACGCTTCGACCTTCGCCTATCAGATGTACGCCAGCTGTGAGGCCGTGGTTCCCGGGGGGGCTGTCGGCGGGCAGGGAGCAGGTGGGGGGCCTGGGGATGCCGCCCGGGCGGCATCCCGGACGGCCGAGGGGGAAGCTCGGGATGATGTGCTCGGCCTGCTGCGCACCTGGGCCGGGGAGCCGCGGCCCGATTTGGAACTGATTCTGGATCTCTCGCCCCAGGAGGCCGCCCGGCGGCGCGTGGCGGCGGGGAACGGGGACGACCGCATCGAGTCCCGGGGGGAAGCCTATCTCGCACGCGTGGTGGATGGCTATCGGGAATACGCCCGGGATCGGGAGGAGCGTGCGGTGCTAGTGCCCGGCGACGGCGGGGCGGACGAAGTGGCCGAGCTCGTCTGGGCGGAGGTCTGCCGTGTCCGCTGAGCAGTTGACGGAGCTGCGCGGACATGGGGGCGTGGTCGAGGGGCTGCTGCGGGCCGCGCACGAAGGGCGCCTGCCCCATGCCTTGTGCCTGGAGGGACCGGAGGGCGTGGGCAAGTTTCTGGCCGCGCGCCATCTGGCGGCGGGCCTGCTGTGCACCGGTGAACGCACCGGGGAGCGCGCCGGTGAACACACAGGGGAACACACCGGGGACGCGCTCCGGGCCTGCGGACTCTGCGGGCCCTGCAAGCGCTTCCTGGCGGGCACCCACCCTGACGTGCTGGTCCTCGATCCACGTGCCGCTGGCGAGGAGAGCCTGAAGCTGAACCGCATCGCCGAACGCGACGACAGCCCGGGCCCCACCGTGGGCGGCTTTTTGTCGCTCAAGGCCGGCGAGGGTGGCTATCGCGTGGTCATTGTGCGGGACGCGGAGCTGATGAACGCCGCGGCGCAGAATGCGCTGCTCAAGACCCTGGAAGAGCCGGCGGCGCGCGTTGTGTTGGCGCTTGTCACCAGTCGCCCGCGGCAGTTGCTGGAGACCGTGCGCAGCAGGTGCGTGGCGCTCAGCTGCGCGCCTCTTGCGCAGGACGAGATGGAAGCGATCCTGGGGGATCTGGCCGCGGGCGGGGAGCGACGCGCTGAGCTCATGAGCTGGGGGCGCGGAGCGCCCGGGCGCGTGCTCGAACTCGTGGCCCGGGACATGCTCACCGTGCGCGGGCATCTGGCGGCGCTCTTGGCCGGTGAGGCAGAGCCCGCCGAGAGTGGTCGTTGCCTGCGGGAGTTGGAGGGGGACTTCGGCGGCAAGACAGCCACGGCCCAGGCCCGGGAGAGGCTGCGGGCGGTGCTGGAGGTGGGGCTCGAACTCCTGCGCGAGCTGCTGCTCGCCGGGGGACACGGGACCGTCCACGGGGCTGCCCTGGCAGCCGTGCGGCCGGCGTCGCAGCGATTGCGCCACTGGCAGGTGGATCAGTTGCTCCTCGCCCTGCAGGATGTGGGGGCCAACATGAACACCGATGCAATTCTGGACCGGGCCCTGACGGCCCTTCACCGGCGCGAGCTCGACGCCGGCTGCCTGACGGCACCGGGCAGCGGTGGCTGGGCGGCGAGGGACGGCGCGTGAAGGATCCCCTGCGTGCCCTGGCGCTCTCCGATGGACGCTTTCAACCGGAGGCCTTCCAATTTCTATACGAGGCCCTGGAGTGTTCCGTGCGCATCCACGGGCGGGCGGAGTCGGAGGAAGAGGGCGGGCGCCACGTGTCCGGTCAGGAGCTCCTGCTCGGTCTCAAGCAGCACGGCCAGGAACTCTTCGGCCCCCTGGGGGCTCAGGTCTGGCGCACCTGGGGGATTCGTAACACCATGGATTGGGGACGCATGGTCTTCCTGCTGGTGGACGCCGGCCTGTTGCATCGCCAGGACGATGACCGGGTCGAGGATTTCAAGGGCGGCTTCGAGCTGGACGAGGCCTTTGTGCTGGGCTACGAGCCCGTGCTGCCCGATGACCTGGAAGCGGTGCCGGAGGTGGACGAGACGCCGCCCTGCCAGGCCGCAGAGGCCAGCCCGGATCCGGCTCAGGAAACCGCCTGGCCCGGAGTTGTCAGCGGGGACGATCCCGCCTGTGGCCCGCCCGTTTTTCAGTTTCCGAAACACCCCGTTGAAGATGACGGAGCGTCCGATGGAGACGGGGATGACGAGACCGGGGACGCTTCCGGTGATGCACCTGGGGATGCACCCGAGGCCGGGGATGAGTCCGAGGAGCAGGGCTGATGCTCCAGCGCCTCTCTCCCGCCGTGCGCAACGCGGTGCTGGTCCTGATCGGAATCTGCGTTGTCGCCTTTGCCTGGCAGGTGCGCGCGGTCTTGAACCCGCTCATCCTCGGTTACCTGTGCGCCTACATCGTGCATCCCCTGGTGCTGCGCCTCGAAAAGCGCGGCTGGCGGCGGCGCACGGCGGTCAACCTGATCTTCATAGCAGGGGGTCTGCTGCTGACCCTGGCGGCGGGGGCCGTGGTGCTCCAGGGGCGCACGTTGGTGACGGACCTGAGCACGCGCGAGGATCTGGCCGAACGCATCGAGAGCCGCGTGGAGGCCTTCACCGAGCGCTATGGCGAAGCACTGCGCTGGGTCCTGCCGCCTGACAGCGCCGGCCCGGACGGGGAGCAGGCGAGCCCGGGAGCCGGGTCCGAGCTGGCCGCCGCCGGCGACGCAGCGAAATCTCCAGGCGGCCTGGCGGACATGCTGAACGCCGGTTGGCAGGCCCTCAGCCAGGAACAGCAGAGCGAGGCCGGCCAGGCCGCGGGCCAGGCTGCACTGGCCGGAGCCGGTGGCGCCTGGAGCATCCTGCGCCGTCTCTTTGGATCTCTGCTGGCCCTGGGCGTGCTGCTCATTCTGCTGCCGGTCTACACCTACTTCCTGCTCTTCGAGTTGGAACACATTCACCGTTTCGTACGCACCTACCTCCCGGCGGAGGAGCGCAGCCGCTTGAGCCATGTGGCCGCCCAGATCGGTGAAGTGCTGGCCAACTTCTTCCGCGGGCGCATGACCGTCTGCCTGTTGAAGGGCGCCTTGATTTCCCTCGGCCTGTGGGCGGCCGGCATCGACTACGCCTTCCTGCTCGGCATGGGGGGCGGCTTCCTCTCGCTGGTGCCCTTCGTCGGTCCGCTGCTCGGCTTTGTCGCCGCCTTCCTGCTCGGGCTGGTGGAGTACGAGTTCCTCTCGGCCCTCCTGCGCGCCGGCATCGTCTTCGGCCTGGCGGAGGTCATCGAAGGCTATGTGCTCGTGCCGAAAGTGCTCGGCGACTCCCTCGGCCTGCACCCGGTGGTGGTGCTGGTCTCGGTCATGGTGGGGGGCGCCGCCCTGGGGATGTTCGGCCTGCTGCTGGCTCTGCCCATTACCGCCGCCGTCGTCATCATCGCCCGCGAGCTGGTGCTGCCGGCCCTCAAGGACTGGGCCGATAGCCGCGGCACGGCCTAGCCCACCCGCGCTGCCCACACGCGGAAAAGGTCCCCGGGGATGCGTGCCGCCGGGACCTCCCGCCCCTGCTTCCCCTTGGGGCCCGGGCGGGCTCCCCGGCCGACACACGCCGCCACTGCGCCTGCCACCTGTCTTGAGCGCCCTGGCCCGGGCGGGCGGCCTGCCGGGGTGCGGCCTAGGGCACGAAAGGGACCTCGAGCCCGCTGGACAGGTTGAAGCCCGCGCCGGCAACGGCCGGGGGGGCGCCCGCTAGTTGGCCAGGGAGTTCAGGATCGCGCGCAGGCGTTCCAGGGTCGTCTCGGAGAGGGTGCCGCCGGTGCGGGTGGCTTCGTCGATCAGGGCCAGGCCTTCGTTGATCTGGACGGTTTGGGTGGCTGGGCCCTGGGTGATGGCGACGGGGTCGACGGCGCTGAACTCGTCGATGTCGAAGGTGCTGGCGTACTCGGGGATCTCGCGCCAGGAGGCGCCGCCGGCGGAGAGCAGCGTGTCGATGGCCGCCTGGAGCTGGTAGTCCTCCTGGAAGTCGCTGCCCTGGGGGAAGGCCGCTCCGCGCAGGTCCTGGACGCGACGGCGCACCTCGCGCCGCAACAGGAAGCGCACGTCTTCCCGGGGCAGGACCGTGTCCAGACCGGCGTAGAACTTGTCGAAGTCCGGGTAGAGGTTGGTGTCGTCGCCGTCGCCCTCTGCCAGCTTCTCGAACAGGGCGCGGTTCTGATCCACGTGCTCGTCGACCCAGTCGCGCACGTGGTCTTCGCCGTCCAGGCGCAGCACCTCCTCGGCCTTCCACTGTTTCCAGCGCCGGGGAGCGACCTCCCGGTCCGGATCCACGCCGCCCTCGGAGAGGATCGCGCCGTCAGCGTCCAGCTCGCGGTGGATCGAACGGCCCGAGGGCAGCAGG